>CAZYUS010000016.1:25151-32152 GCA_964650615.1 uncultured Pseudomonadaceae bacterium
ACGCCCCTATCTCGAAGAGTTATCGCGTGTCGCTTCGTGTTTTGTCTCGGCTCACCCGAATGCTGGTTTACCGAACGCGTTTGGCGAATACGATGAAACGCCTGAGCAAATGCGCGATGTGATCACTGAATTTGCGCAAAGCGGATTTCTCAATATCGTAGGCGGTTGTTGCGGTACGACACCGGCACATATAAACGCGATTTTTGAGGCGGTAAAAACCATTACTCCACGTACATTGCCACGCATTAATCCAGCGTTGCGTTTGTCCGGATTAGAACCGTTTAACATTACGCATGAATCACTGTTCGTCAATGTCGGAGAGCGTTGCAATGTCACCGGATCAGCAAAATTCAAGCGGCTGATCATCGACGGAAAATTTAGTGAAGCACTCGACGTTGCGCTTGATCAAGTTCAAAACGGTGCGCAAATAATCGACATTAACATGGACGAGGGAATGTTGGATGCACACGCCGCCATCGTGCGCTTTTGCAATCTCATTGCCAGCGAGCCCGACATTTGCCGAGTCCCGATCATGTTGGATTCGTCGAAGTGGGAGATTATTGAGGCCGGATTGAAATGTGTGCAAGGCAAAGCCATCGTTAATTCGATTAGCTTGAAAGAAGGCGAGGCCGAGTTTAAAGCAAAAGCGGCACAGTGCTTGCGTTATGGCGCTGCGGTTATTGTGATGGCGTTCGATGAAAATGGACAAGCGGATACCTATCAACGGAAAATTGATATTTGCGCGCGCAGTTATACAATTTTGGTTAATGATATTGGCTTCGATCCGCAAGACATTATTTTCGATCCAAATATTTTTGCGATCGCTACCGGCATTGACGAGCACAATAATTACGCCGTGGATTTTATCAACGCGACACGGTGGATACGCGAGCATTTACCCTTTGCCGGCGTATCTGGTGGCGTTTCGAACGTGTCGTTTTCATTTCGCGGCAACGACGCCGTACGCGAAGCCATTCATTCGGTTTTTTTGTATCACGCCATCAAAGCCGGTATGACCATGGGCATCGTCAATGCCGGACAACTGGCTGTTTACGATGATCTGCCGGTTGAATTGCGCGATCGTGTCGAAGATGTAGTGCTCAATCGAAATGCGCACGCGACCGAAGCGTTATTAGAAATTGCCGAAAAATATCGTCACGGTGGTAGCAGTGAAAAAAAAGAAGATCTGGAATGGCGACAGTGGCCGGTGGATAAACGATTGGAACACGCGCTGGTCAAAGGGATCACTGCATTTATTGAGGAAGATACTGAGGCCGCCCGCTGTGCTGCAAGCAAACCGCTTGAAGTTATTGAAGGCCCACTCATGAACGGCATGAACGTTGTCGGTGATTTATTTGGTGCCGGTAAAATGTTTTTGCCGCAGGTGGTGAAATCGGCACGCGTGATGAAGCAAGCCGTGGCCTATTTGCAACCGTTTATAGAAGCCGAAAAATCGGCCGACGCGAAAAGTAACGGCAAGATCGTCATCGCCACGGTGAAAGGTGACGTACACGATATAGGAAAAAATATCGTTGGTGTCGTTTTGCAATGTAATAATTATGAAATCATCGATCTAGGCGTGATGGTTTCTAGCGATAAGATCCTTGACACAGCGGTGAAAGAAAATTGCGATTTAATTGGATTATCCGGTCTGATTACGCCATCGCTTGATGAAATGGTGCATGTTGCCAAAGAAATGCAAAGGCTGGGCATCAATAAGCCATTATTAATTGGCGGCGCCACCACCTCAAAAGCGCATACGGCGGTAAAAATCGAACCGCAGTTAAATATCAATCAAGTGGTTTATGTTCCCGACGCGTCACGCGCCGTTGGTGTCGCTACATCATTGTTATCCAACGAACTAAAGCCCGCTTTTGTCGCAGCGACTAAACGTGAATACGTGACGATCCGCGAACGCCACGCAAATCAAACACCACGCGGAACAGTTCGTCAGTACGATGAGGCGAAACGCAACAAATTGTCCTTGGACTGGATGCAATATCAACCACCAAAACCAACGTTTACGGGAACCAAAATATTTAATGATTACCCGTTAGAGAAATTGGTTGATTTTATTGACTGGACACCTTTTTTTATTACCTGGGATTTGGCCGGAAAATATCCGCAACTATTAGACGATCCGGTAATTGGCGAAGCGGCGCGCAATGTGTTCCATGACGCGCAAACACTATTGCAGGAACTAATTAGTAAAAAACTGATCCGCGCACGCGCCGTTGTCGGTTTTTGGCCAGCCAATTCGGTGGATGACGATATCGAAGTATTTAGCGACGAATCACGACAACAAAAAATGAAAACCTTGCACCATGTTCGACAACAAATTCATAAGCCCGGCATTGAAGGACCGTCACTTTCACTGGCCGATTATATTGCGCCGCTTGACAGTATGAAAAATGATTACATCGGTGGCTTTGTGGTGACCACAGGCATCGGCGTTGACGAATTGTGCAAAGCGTACGAAGCCAAAGGCGATGATTACAGCAGTATTATGGTGAAGGCGTTAGCAGATCGGTTGGCCGAGGCTTTTGCTGAACATTTGCATCATCGTGTTCGAACAGAGTTCTGGGCTTATGATCAAAATGAACGGTTGAGCAATGAAGAACTTATCAAGGAACAATATCGCGGTATTCGTCCTGCTCCCGGCTACCCGGCCTGCCCCGATCACAGCGAAAAAAAATCGCTGTTCGAGCTGTTGAATGCCGAACAGGATTCTGGCGTCTACCTGACTGAACATTTCGCCATGTTTCCAACCGCCGCCGTTGCTGGTTGGTATTTTTCACACCCTCAGTCGGCATACTTTGCCACCAACAAAATATTTAAAGACCAAGTGGAAAGTTTGGCTAAACGTAAGGGCGTTTCGATCACTACCATTGAAAAATGGTTGAGTCCAATTTTAGCCTACGACCCTTCGTAAAAAAAACGCTGCTCATCGCAGCGTTATATTGCCTTGTTCCAATTCAAAATAAATTTTTAAGCCACCGAGGCATACTGTAGTTTGGGTGCCGCAGTGGCTAATCCTAAAGCGTGACAAATCGCGAAGGTTAATTCGGCGCGATTTAGCGTATAGAAGTGAAAATCGTCAAAGCCTTCGCGAGCCAACAACTTCACTTGCTCAAACGCAAAATTACAACCGATTAAACGACGGGTTTCAGGTTCATCATCCAACCCATCGAAAACGCGTTCGAACCACGACGGAATTTTGGTGCCGCAACCCGCCGCAAAACGCTGCACCTGTTTAAAATTAGTCACCGGCAAAATGCCAGGCGTGATGGGTAGATTAATTCCGGCCCCCACGCATTTATCGCGAAATCGCAAAAACGCACAATTATCAAAACAAAACTGAGTGATAATGCGCGTCGCGCCCGCGTCCACTTTCGCTTTTAAATTATCAAGATCGGCGCGCGCTGATTTCGCGTCGGGATGAATTTCTGGATAGGCGGCAACGGTGATCTCGTTTACGCCGCGCGCTTTTAAAAAATGCACCAGATCGACCGCGTAATGAAAACCATTTTGCGGCGCGGCATAATTCGCCGGTTTGTCGCCGCGTAACGCCACAATATGGTTAATGCCGAGCGCAACGTAGCGATCGACGATCTGCGCTACTTCCTCGCGCGTTGACGAAATGCAAGTGAGGTGCGGGACCGGTGTTAAATCGGTCTCTTTGACCAAACGCTCGATCACGTCATGCGTGCGATCGCGCGTTGAGGCGTTCGCGCCGTAGGTCACACTGACGAACGCCGGTTTAAAGCGCGCTAATCGCTGTACAGACTGCCATAAGTTAGCTTCCATTTCGGGCGTATTTGGCGGAAAGAACTCGAACGACACATTCAAGCGCCCCTCTACCTCTTCCCACTGACGATTTAGACGTTCGATCAAACGTGCGGCGGCCAGACCCATTTCACTACTCCCATCCTTATCGCTAGATACGGATGTTTAGACGGCTATTTGAAGAGAAGTCTAGTATTTGGCCATCTAAACGTCAAGCAGCTTTTACGTCCTTATTGCCTTTAGGCCTATGTCACGTTTACTTACGTTAGCGAGATTTTGTTCGTCTACTGCCATTTAAATCGGCAGAGTTCCCCACGATAGGTCAATTAATCACGCCCAAACCATCAACTCAAAATACGTGCAAGTTAGAAATGTAAAAAAAAGGCGAGGATCTCACCTCGCCTTTTTTTTCATCAACGCTGATTAGGCGCGATCTTTCATCGGTACCCATTTCAAATTTTCGGGACCCATATAATTAGCGCAGCGGCGGAAAATTTTTCCATCTTGACGCTGCTCAATCACATGAGCCGACCAACCACTGGTGCGCGCGATCACAAAAATCGGTGTAAACATCGCCGTCGGAATGCCCATCATGTGATACGACACGGCGCTGAACCAATCCAGATTCGGAAACATTTTCTTTTGTTCCCACATGACCGATTCAAGTCGCTCGGCAATGCTGAATAATTTCATATCCCCCACTTGTTGCGATAAGCGGCGCGCTACTTCTTTAATCACTTTATTACGCGGATCGGAAATGGTGTACACCGGATGACCAAAACCGATCACAATTTCTTTGCGTTCAATGCGCGCTTTAATATCGGCTTCTGCTTCGTCGGCATTACCGTAACGCGATTGAATATCGAATGCGACTTCGTTGGCACCACCGTGTTTAGGACCACGCAACGCACCAATCGCGCCGGTGATCGCGGAATGCATATCGGAGCCGGTACCAGCAATTACGCGGCCAGTAAACGTCGAGGCGTTAAATTCATGTTCGGCGTACAAAATTAAGCTGGTGTGCATTGCGCGTTCCCATTGCTTAGATGGTTTTTCACCGTGCAATAAGTGCAAGAAATGCCCGCCAATGGAGTCGTCATCGGTTTCTAACTCAATGCGCCGACCGTTGTGCGAAAAATGATACCAATACAATAACATGGAACCGAACGACGCCATTAATCGATCGGCTATATCACGCGCACCGGCTAAATTGTGGTCGTCTTTTTCTGGCAATGTGCAACCGAGTGCCGAGCATCCAGTGCGTAAAACATCCATCGGATGTGCTGACGCTGGAAGTTGCTCAAGCACGGATTTTACCGCACCCGGTAAACCACGCAGCGCTTGCAAGTTATTTTTATAAGCGAGCAATTCCTTGGCATTAGGTAATTTTCCATGCACCAATAAATGCGCAATTTCTTCGAATTCGGCTTCGTCGGCAAAATCGAGAATATCGTAGCCACGATAATGCAAATCGTTTCCAGTGCGCCCGACAGTACATAGCGCCGTATTACCGGCAGCGACGCCAGACAACGCGACGGATTTTTTGGGTTTTGGCAATACGCTGGATTGCTCGGTCATTTTTGCTTCTCCTGTGCGAATAATTGATCAAGTTTTTGTTCGTAGGCGTGGTAGCCCAAGTAATCATATAAATCGTCACGCGATTGCATCGTGGGCAGCGCGCCTTTTTGCGTTCCATCGCGACGAGTGATTTGATAAAAATTCAGCGCCGCTTGATTCATCGCGCGGTATGCGCCGCAGCAATACAGCACAATATCAACGCCCTGCGCGCCGAGTTCTTCGGTGCTGAATAATGGCGTTTTACCAAATTCGGTGATGTTGGCGAGAATCGGAACTTTAACCGCTGCTTTGAATTGCCGATATTGTTCCAAGGTATAAATCGCTTCGGGGAAAATCATATCGGCACCCGCGTCAACATACGCGAGCGCGCGTTCGATAGCGGCATCCATCCCTTCGCTGGCTAACGCGTCGGTGCGAGCCATGATCACAAATGACTCATCGAAACGCGCATCAACAGCCGCTTTAACGCGGTCAACCATTTCTTGTTTGCTGACACATTCTTTTCCGGGACGATGACCACAACGTTTTGCGGCGACTTGATCTTCGATATGCACCGCAGCAGCACCGGCTTTCATCATATTGCGAATGGTGCGCGCAATGTTAAACGCGCCACCCCAACCGGTGTCGATGTCGACCAACAAGGGTAAATCGCACACATCGGTAATGCGTCGAATATCAGTGAGCACATCTTCCATGGTGCTGATACCCAAATCCGGCATGCCCAATGAATTAGCAGCAACTCCGCCACCCGATAAATAGATAGCGCGATAACCGACGCGTTGAGCCATACGTGCGGCGTAGGCGGTAACAGTGCCGACGACTTGTAACGGGTTTTCTTCTTTTACCGCGAGACGAAATTTACTACCGGGTGTTAGTTGCATGAATTTTTCCTTCTTGGTGTACGAGCGCTTCAGCTTATTCGCGCCTAAGGGCGCTCCTAGAAAATCTATTACGCTACGTAAATTTAAAACTGCAAACAAAAAATCCGCTGGCATTTTAAGCGCACAGCGGATTTATTCATTACTGCTTTAGCATGTCTTCGATGCGAACACGCCATTCTTGCGGACCGGTTTTATGTACCGAGGTTCCTTGCGAATCCACCGCTACCGTAACCGGCATATTTTCAACATCGAATTCGTAAATGGCTTCCATACCGAGATCTTCAAAACCGACTACGCGGGCTTTGCGTATGGCTTTTGATACCAAATAGGCAGCGCCGCCTACAGCCATTAAATAAACCGATTTATGTTTTTTGATCGAATCAATCGCTGCGTCACCACGCTCGGCTTTTCCGATCATGCCCATCAAACCGGTTTGCGATAACATCATTTCAGTAAATTTATCCATACGTGTTGCCGTTGTCGGCCCAGCCGGTCCAACAACTTCATCGCGCACCGGATCAACCGGACCGACGTAATAAATAAATTTGCCTTTAAAATCGACCGGTAATGTTTCACCTTTGGCGAGCATATCTTGAATGCGTTTATGCGCCGCATCACGACCGGTTAACATCTTTCCAGAAAGCAACAATGTTTCGCCCGGTTGCCACGATTCGATATCCGCTTGTGTCACCGTATTCAAATTTACTTTGCGCGCTTGCGCGCCGACATCCCACGTAATGCTTGGCCATTTGCTGA
>CAZYUS010000017.1:0-30565 GCA_964650615.1 uncultured Pseudomonadaceae bacterium
TTAGCAAACTTACTTATTTCGCATATACCATTTACTGGGTTATCAGCATTAGCCGCGATTGAAAAATACAACAATATCGAGAGTAACGGCGCGAATAAACTGTTCACTTTGTTTCTGCCTTTTCAAATTTATTTAATAAGGATTGATAGTCTGGCGTTTTTTTGTGTTCTTGATAAGAAGTCCAATCACGCCGCGTTTCGTTACCAGACAGATCTGCTATAAATCTGCACATTGAAGCTAGAATTGGCGCTGGCATTGAGTGCGATGCGCGTTCCGATGAAGTCGGTCGCTAATTCCAGCCATGTCGGTCGGTGGAGGGGAGCGCCACTTTTAAGGGGAACGGGAGTTACGTCAAGCGCTTTTCCTTTTGTTGTTGTAGCGCACCACACTGCCATCGTGGTGTTTTCCGAATTAGCGGTTGTAATAATTGACGTTTTTACGACCGTGTTTATCGCCGTTTATCGTGGTCGACAACACCTTTTACCATTCTGTTATCGGCGACTGGGGCGTGTCGGTGTGCCAATGCGCCACGATCACGATAAATCGTTTGGGCGACGTCGCGGTTGGTAAGAGGCCGCCAGAAGCGGGTGGTGGCATTGTCCTTGGCGATGAATGTCCGGCGCGCTGGGCGAGGTGAACAGCCGCATCGTGGTAAGAGTGGCGTGATTAAGCGTGATGCGGCCAGTGTAGGCGCTTGCCAATGTCGTGGTTTGCGCGCTTTTTGAACGGCGCGTACCGATTTTTCGAACCGCTCCCAGCGCTGGCGCACTTAAAAAAAATCAAAAATATAGGCCACGTACTTGACAGCTTGGCGCGCCTTTTAGGCCGTTACGGCAGCGCTTCGTGATGGCCTTCCTGAGGTGAGTCGTTGCCTCTTGTCGAGTCCTATATCTCGCACTATGATTCGCGTCCCGACACCACATATTGTGTTTGCCCCCAGTTTATCCACAACGATTTCACCATCAACTGAGGGCGCGTCGTGGTCGAACGCAGGCTGCTTACAGTGGCAGGCGCGCGATAGTCGCAGGAAACGCGCTAAATCCCAATCAGGAGAAAAATAAATGAATCAACCCGCCAAGGTTCAACGCTTGCGTGAAGACGTAGCCTCGATCCAGTTGCAGTCGGCATCGGAAGATATCTGGGATAAGAAATACCGCTTGAAGAGTAAAGACGGTCAGCCCATCGACAAAACTATTGATGAAACCTATTTGCGCGTGGCGCGTTCGCTGGCCGAAGTCGAAAACAAAAAAGTGCGTGAGCATTGGGTTGAGCAATTTGCGTGGGCGTTGCGCCACGGTGCCATTCCGGCTGGCCGCGTCACTTCCAATGCCGGCGCGCAAGAATACAAACCGGCGACGTCCACCATTAACTGCACGGTGTCGGCCACCATCGGCGATTCGATGGACGACATTCTGTCCAAATTGCATGAAGCCGGGCTGACCTTGAAAGCGGGTTGCGGCATCGGTTACGAGTTTTCCACCTTGCGTCCCAAAGGCGCGTATGTGTCGGGGGCCGGTGCGTACACCTCTGGCCCGCTGTCGTTTATGGATATCTACGACAAGATGTGTTTTACGGTGTCGTCGGCCGGTGGTCGTCGTGGCGCGCAAATGGCCACGTTCGACGTTGGTCATCCTGACGTGCTGGATTTCATTCGCGCTAAACGCGAGGGCGGTCGCTTGCGTCAATTCAATTTGTCGCTGCTCATCACCGAAGGCTTTATGCAGGCGGTTGAAAGCGATGGCGATTGGCCGTTGGTGTTTCCGCTTACCGAAGAAGAAGCCAAAACCGATGGCCTCGATGTCAACAATCCGCTGCAAGTGTTGTGGCGTGATTGGGCGATTCGCGATCGCTATATCCAGCGCGATGATGGCAAAGTGGCATGTCGCATTTTTCGCACCGTAAAAGCGCGTCGTATTTGGGACGTGATCATGTCGTCCACTTACGATTTTGCCGAACCTGGTTTCATCTTGATCGATCGCGTTAACGAGATGAACAACAACTGGTTCTGTGAAGAAGTGCGCGCCACTAATCCGTGTGGAGAGCAACCGTTGCCGCCGCACGGTGCGTGCTTGTTGGGTTCGGTTAATCTCACCTTGTTTGTGCGCGAACCGTTTACCGAAAGAGCGTGGTTTGATTGGGAAGAATATCGCAAAGTGGTTGATATTTTTACCCGTATGCTCGACAACGTGGTGGAGATCAACGGCCTGCCGTTGCCCCAACAACGCGCCGAAATTGAACGCAAACGCCGCCACGGCATGGGCTTTTTAGGATTAGGCTCGGCGATGACCATGTTGTGCATGAAATACGGCGATGAACGTTCGCTCGAATTCACCGAGCAGGTGTCACGCGAAATGGCGTTGCAAGGCTGGCGCAGCGCCTTGCAGTTGGCCGAAGAAAAAGGTCCTGCTCCGATCATGAACGAGTCGTTCACCGTCACCGAAAAAATGTTGCAACAACGTCCCGAAATGCGCGCCGACGGTTACAAAGTGGGCGACCAAGTGGCGGGCAAAATTTTGTGGGCGCGTTATAGCCGTTATATGCAGCAAGTGGCCGCTGTCGAACCCGAATTAGTCAATGCGCTCGCCGTCAGTGGTGGCCGCTTTACTCATCACAGTTCGATTGCACCTACCGGTACTATTTCGTTATCGCTGGCCAATAATGCGTCCAATGGTATCGAACCGAGTTTTGCACATCATTATTTCCGCAACGTGATCCGCGAAGGCAAAAAGAGCAAAGAAAAGGTTGATGTGTACAGCCTCGAATTGCTGGCGTATCGCAATCTGGTCAATGCCGAAGCCTTGCCCAGCATGGACCCGACCAAACGCAATTTGCCGGATTATTTTATCGCGGCCGATGACGTCACGCCGACGCAACACGTCGATGTGCAGGCCGCTGCGCAAAAATGGATCGATTCGTCGATTTCAAAAACCGCCAACGTGCCAACCGATTACCCGTACGAAAAATTCAAAGACATTTATTTATACGCATGGCGCAAAGGCTTAAAAGGATGCACGACTTTCCGCTTTAACCCCGAAGCGTTTCAAGGCGTGTTGGTCAAAGAAGAAGATTTGGCCAACACCACGTATCGTTTCAAACTGGATGACGGCACTGTGATCGAAGCCAAAGGCGGCGACGAGATCGAGTACGATGGTGAATCGCATACCGCCGCCAATTTGTACGATGCCTTGAAAGAAGGTTATTACGGAAAATTTTAATCGCGTGGCGGCGTAAAAACGCCGCTGCTGCCGCAACAAAGGAGGCCTCCATGGCCATCAAGATTGTCAGCAAAATTGTCGGCTACGAAGTGGCCAAACCGGAAACCAAAGCGATCGTCAGTGAAGTGAAAAGCGATGCGCCGGCCATTGAAGAAATGCACGAAAAGTTGAAGCGCCCAGAATATCTGGAAGGCTCGACCTACAAGATCAAAACGCCGCATTCGGAACACGCGCTCTACGTCACCATCAACGATGTGGTGCTTAATTACGGCACCGACAATGAAGTGCGACGCCCGTTCGAGATCTTCATCAACTCCAAAAACATGGAGCATTATCAGTGGATCTCGGCGCTGACCTTGATCATTTCTGCCGTGTTTCGCAAAGGCGGTGATTGCACGTTTTTGGTCGAAGAATTGCACAGCGTATTTGATCCCAAAGGCGGTTATTTGAAACGCGGTGGTCGTTGGATGCCATCGTTGGTGGCCGAGATCGGTGACGTGTTGGAACTGCATTTGAAAAAAATCGGTTTGCTCAATAATGAACTCGATGAACATCAACAACAATACCTCGCCGACAAGCGCGCCGAATACGAACAAAAAGCGCAATCCGCCAGCGGTGAAACCAGTTCGACTTTTCCGGAAGGCGCGGTGATCTGCGGCAAATGTCACAACAAAGCCATGATTCAAATGGACGGTTGCCTAACCTGTCTGAATTGCGGCGACAGCAAATGCGGTTAACACACCGCGCGGTGTATCACTAAAAAAGAGCGTGAATTCAGATCGCCAGAAAGTCTCGCACCACTAAAGTAGGGGCGGCGTTGAGCCGCCCTTCGTTTTTCTGCTTTTTGCATACGTATGTTGTCACGCTTGTCTTGGCGATATGAAACCATCTCGAATCTCTTATTCGAGTCGCCTTGCGAGCGTTACGGCCATGACCTTCTCCTTGCGTTTGTTTACGTTTTTTCTTGTGCTGGTTAGTGGTGCTCACGCCGCTGACGACGACATTCGGTTGACGCGCGAAAACCGCGTGCTGCAAGTGGTTGCCATAAGCGATGACATCATTCGCGTGCGTCAAAGTGATTTAATGCGCGAACACGATGACCGTTCGTTTGCGGTGGATTTACATTATCGCGAAGCAGCGACGCGACGCGTGACGCGTGAGGGCGGTAGTGTGACGCTAAAAACAGCGCACCTCACCGTGGTGATTGACGCGCGCAGCTGGCGCGTAGAAATTTTTGATCAAAACGGTGTATCGATCGATCAAGATGATGAACGCGGTGTGCAGTATCACGATGACACTTGGTCGTTGGTCAAACGGTTGCGCGACGATGAAAATATTTTTGGATTTGGCGAGAAAACCGGTCATTTGAATAAACGTGGTGTCAATTTGGGCGGCTATCACTACACCATGTGGAATAGCGACACCTATGGGTACGATTCGTCCACCGATCCGATTTACGTTTCGGTGCCGTTTTATATGGTGTTGCGCCACGGTAATGCGCACGGCATATTTTTAGATAATACGCATCGCACGTCATTTGATATTGGCAAAGCGCATCGCGGACAAATGGCATGGTCGGCCGACGGCGGTGAACTGGATTATTATTTTATAGCCGGTCCCGATCCAAAATCCGTGGTCACACGTTACGGCCAATTAACAGGAAAAATGCCGTTACCACCGCGCTGGGCCTTGGGCTTTCATCAATCACGTTGGGGCTATTTTCCGGCGTCGCGTTTTCGCCTGTTAGCCAACACCTTTCGCGAAAAGAAAATTCCGGCCGATACCCTTTGGCTGGACATTGATTATCTCAAAGGTTTTGCACCGTTCGAATGGAACCGCGATTATTTTCCCGATCCGGCCGCGATGATAGGCGATCTCAAACAACAAGGATTTAATGTCGTCACCATTGTTGACGCGCACCCGAAAAAAGAAATCGGCTATGCACCGTTTGATCAAGGATTGGCGGGTGATCATTTTGTTAAAAATCCTGACGGCAGTTTATTTGAAGGGCCGGTGTGGCCATCGAATGATCCGATCAAACCGGCCAACAGTGTTTTTCCCGATTTCACACGCGAAAAAACCCGCCACTGGTGGGGCGAATTGCATCGCGAATTGGTTCAGCAAGGCGTCGCTGGAATTTGGAACGATATGAACGAACCAGCGGTGTGGATCGCACCACACAATACCATGCCATTGAACGTGCAACACCAGAATGATGGGCAGCCGACCACGCAAGCGGAAATTCATAATGTTTATGGTTTGCTGCACACGCAAGCCACGTTCGAAGGATTAAAACGATTACGCCCCGACGCGCGTCCATTTGTATTATCGCGCGCTAATTTTGCGGGCGGACAAAAATACACTGCGCTGTGGCCAGGAGATAACACCGCTGATTGGTCATCACTGCGTCAATCTCTGCCCATGCTGATGAATATGGGCGTATCGGGATTTAGTTTTGTTGGTACCGATATCGGTGGCTTTGTTGGCACGCCGAGCGGCGAATTATTTTTGCGTTGGTTGCAGGCTTCCGTATTTGCTCCATTTATGCGCGCGCACACCGAAAAAAATACCCCCGATCAAGAACCGTGGTCCTATGGCGCACGATTTGAAGACCTCAATCGCCGTGCCATCGAGTTACGTTATCAATTATTACCGATGCTCTACAGCGAGATGGAAGCGTCGAGTCGCAGTGGCCTACCGGTGTTGCGTCCGCTGTTTTTAGAATTTCCGCACGATGCGCAAACCTGGCAACGTAACGATCAATTTATGGTAGGTTCCGATCTGTTGGTCGCGCCAGTTGTTTACGAAAATGCGCAGCAGCGTGACGTGTATTTACCCGCTGGCAAATGGATTGATTTCTGGAGCGGCACCAGCGTGAACGGCGGTCGCACGATCACGGTTCCAGTGTCATTGGAATCGTTACCGATTTACGTGCGGGCCGGCGCTTTTATCGTGCAACAACCCGTGGTGCAACACACCGGCGAAATGGCAACGCAGCCGATGTTGATTTCGGTGTATCCGGCAACGCAATCGCAAGGTGAATATTATGTCGATGGCGGTGACGGTTATGCGTATCAAAATGGTGATTTCGCGCGCTTGCACTTTACGCAAACGCGCAACGCAAAAACAATTCGCGTAAACAGCCAGCGCGCACAAGGGCAGTATCACCTCACCGCGCCTTTTGTCGAACTTCGCGTGCGCGACGCCAATGCGACGCATCGTGTTATTCACAACGGCGTCGCGTTGCCTGCGACCAACGATCGTGATTGGCCCACCGCCCGTCATGGTTGGCGTTTATGGGGTAACACCATCATCATTCGAAGCGACGATGTAAACGCCGATCACGAATGGCTGTTGCAACAAAAATAACGAATCAAAATAATTCTCGTGCCAGGGCAATGCGTGAATTGCCCTGGCGAGAAAACGCGATTTAACGCGACGGATAATTACCACGTAGGGGCGATTCAAGAATTGCCCGCACCGACGATTATTTTGTTAACGCTCATTCGTATCGAGTCTTTGTGATGAAAAACCAAACGCCGACCTGTCAACGTTATATTTCACTCGTCATCGCATTGCTGCTGATTTTTACACCGTGGTTAACGTCCTATGCCGATGTATTGCCGCAAGTCAACTGCGGTCATATCGAACGCTGGTCGGCCTTTCAATCGACGCATATTGGTGCGCGTACCATCGACATCTGGTTGCCAAACGGTTATCCCAGTCACGCGCCTTATGATGTGCTTTATATGCACGATGGCCAAATGCTTTTCGATGCCAAAACAACATGGAATAAGCAAGAGTGGCGCGTTGATGAAACCGCTTGTGAATTGCAGCACAGCAAAAAAACACGTCATTTTATTGTTGTCGGGATCTGGAACGCGGGAAAAGCCCGTGGCCCAGAATATTTTCCGCAAAAACCATTCGAAGCGTTGAATAAACGCGAACAAGATGCGCTGTATCAGGTGTATCGCGGGAGAATTAACGAAGCGCCGGTTGCGGTGTATTCCGATCGTTATTTGCGTTTTCTGGTCGACGAATTGAAACCAAAAATTGATCAATCGTTTCGCGTTGCGACGGCGCGACAAAACACCTTCATTGCTGGCTCAAGCATGGGCGGGCTGATCTCAATGTATGCGGTCAGCGAATACCCTGACGTATTTGGTGGCGCAGCGTGTTTAAGTACGCATTGGACCGGCAATTTCTCGAAAAATGAACACAATCCGGTAGCGAATCAATTAATTCAATATGTCACCGAACATTTGCCTCCCGCCGGGCAGCACCGGATCTATTTTGATCACGGCACCGAGGGACTTGACGCCCAATACGGCGTTTTTCAGCGTCGTATTGATACCATCATGCGAGCCAAAGGTTACGGCAGTAACGATTGGCTAACACGCGTGTATCAGGGCGACGAACACAATGAAAACGCGTGGGCGAAAAGACTCGGTACGCCACTGTTTTTTTTGTTTGGGGAATAAATGTGTTGGTGCAATACAAATGATGGTGGGAGCAGTTCGTGAATGGTGCCGACAAGAAAACACGATTTAATATGATGAATAGTTACACCGTAGGGGCGATTCAAGAATCGCCCTTGTGGGGAAAGTGTGCGTCAATTCAACGAACGCTCGCATCGCTTCGGCGATGGCGACTTCATTTTTGGGTTTGTAATAACAGTTGCCGAGCGGCGTTTTCTTCGACTCCGGATAGCGGCCAATTATCGTGCATAAACGCCAGAATGGATTCGGCGGCGTGCGGCGTTTCGTCGGGACCTAGCATCATCGAACGCAACCACGGCGCGTAATCGGGATAGCGCGATGCAAACGAAAACGCGCTACCGCTGTCGTTGGTCACAAATGAACTGCAATCGGTGGTGCGTTCGATAAATTGCATTAGCTTTTCAAGCGCATGAATCTGAATAAAACGGAACGCCGCTAATTTGTCACCGGCCAAATAATTTTGCAGGCCGGTGTAAACGTCATTCACGATGTCGTGTGTTAAGGCTTCTAGATTTTGGTAGCTTGACGTTTTCGTAAACGTCACACCTTCTACTGTGCGCGCATTCGACGAAGTGGCGGTGTGCATGGAAAGGGGCTCCAATGGCATCAGGTCGAGATCTCTATTTACACGCATCATCGCGATGTTGTGCATGAATTCGTATGTACGCGCGTGGGCTTAGTGCGTCTAACAAAATGTTTCGCGCGCACGGCGAACAAAAGAATAAATAGCATGAATTAAACCGCCGTGGTTTACCCAGTTTTGCTTCGCGGCGTTAAGGCTCTGACCGTTAAATCGGTAAAGCGAATGGGCAGAGCTAGGGCGGGCCACCGCCCACCCTACAACGTCATGTACGCTGTTTTCGTTTGTCGTTGATCTTAGTGATACAGCACGGTCACTGCCGTACCTTCTACCGTTATGCTACCGCTCACCGCACGGCCATTACCCGCAATCGACACTTGATACACGTCGGTGTAGCCGTTGAAGTTGGTGACTTTGCTCATCGCATACAATTGACCATCGAGCCACAATTGCACGCCGGTTTTATCTGGCGACCACAACGAAAATGTGGTGCCGACGTTGCTGTACACCGCTCCCAATGTTGTCACCGTGCTGCCGCCGCCACAATTGCTGGTGCAGCCACCGATGGCTGTTAAGGTGTAACGCTTTGTCGCGTCGTTGACGCTCAATTTGTAGCTACCCACAACGTTGGTGTAAATATCGCTGCCGCTTAAATCCAATGTGCCATCGCTGTTGTTGTCACCGTAATTTTGTGACCAATCACCTTTGACATCGACTTTATAACGTTGATTGCTTTGGCCATCGAACGTCACCGTCGTTTCCCACGTATTGTTCGCCACCAATTGCATTGCGGTACTGCCCCACGCATTGGCGGTGCCGCGAAAATACAGCGACGGGAACACGCTGCTAAAACCCGAACACGAAGTGACCTCGGCCACTGAAATAATATGCGTATCGGAATAAAAACTAATGCGATAAGTTTTACCTTGAGTGACCGCATGATCCGCTGTTGGATAACTTTCTTGCCAATTGCCGTAACGATCAATCTTAAAGCGCGTACCACCACCGGCATCGCCGACACTAAATGTCTGGCAGGTTTGGTAGAGCGTGCTGCTGACGGCCGTCATTGCCGTGCTGGTCCACGCGTTAGGCGTGCCGCGAAAATACCAATCAGCGTGAGCGCTACTGATGAGCGCAGAGAAAAACAATAGAAAAAAAATAATGCTTCATTGGGATTATTCCTAAAAGTCGTGCATTGATAGTGGGCGATTTGTGGATCGCCCGTTACAAACGGTGGTCATCGTTTTTCAAATTTGATGGCATCGTTTAACGCAAATACACGCCGTCGTTGCCGATTTTTCCGCTACCGTTTAACACCCATATTCCCGCGCTGTTGGCCTTCACGTTAAACGACAGGCTGCCGTTGCTAACCGTGATGGTGCCGCCAGTGACGGCATCGCGATAGGTTCCGTTTTTGACGTTGCTAACGGTGATGGATTGATCGCTACCGGCGGTCAAACCCACCACGACGTAACTGCTTTGTGCCGACAAATCACGCACAAAGCTCATGCCCGATCCCCATTCATTGACATTCGACATGGCGGCTTTTTGTAAAGCAGGCACCGCGCTGCGAATTTGATTTAGGCGTTTAATGTGTTTGTATAAGTTGTGGTTTTGCGTGACGGTTTTATTATCCAAGTGCGGACCAAAATAAGCGCGACCGGTCATATCGAGAGTGTCGTTCGAGTTGGCAATATCTTGCGGTAAACCCGCTTGGAACATTACTTCTTCACCGTAATACAAGGTGGGTATGCCGCGAATCGTCCACAACAAGTTGTACACCAGCGCGGCGTTGCTTTCTGAACCACCAAAACGGTATTTGAAATCGTTATCGGGGCCGACATCGTGATTTTGAAAAAACGTCACCAACTGTGTCGCATCGCCGTACACCCAATCCATATCGAGCACGCCTTTGATGCCACCAAAATGGCCATTGCGAATATTGTCGCGGAAGGTCGAAAACAGCGAAAAATCCAGCACCGATAATCCGGAATAACCGCCACCATTAGGATTCGATGGCGTGTTGGTTAAACGCGTGTACCACCACGGACGGATCACCGCCGACGCATTATCGTTCGCAATTTCAGAACCCCAGCCGGTGCCTTTCACCAAATTTTCGCCAAACACAAACAAGCCCGGTTTATAGGCTTTCCAATTATTGACATAAGTGAGCAGCTCATTGCGTTCTACATGTTTGAGTGTGTCGATGCGGATCGCATCCACGCCCATATCGAGATACATTTGAATCGCGCCATTAATATAATTTTTGACGTTTTGATTTTCGGTCGCCAAATCAATGGTATCGCCCGCCATATGTTTGCGTTGCAACGCCGTTGGATTTTCCCAATCACCGCCCGACATAAATCCATCTAAGTGATACCACTGTGGATCTAAACCGGCGGCATCAATGCCGAAGAAACGATTGGCGTCATAACCGGCCTTCGGCACGCTGACACCGGTTTTTGGATCGACCAATGGCAGGGTGCCAGCCGCGTCGCTGCTGTGACGATCTTTAAACCATTGCGGTGCCACGCTGTTGTCATTGTCATCACGAAAGGCTGACTTATAATCGCCTAAATTGCCAAAATATGGGTTGTTGCTAACCGCGCCTTGCGTGCTTCCGGCCGGCACAAAATATTTTATTGGTAAATGATCAATCCACACCGTATCGCGCAACCCGTATTGGCTGCTGTGATTAATCACCACATCTTGAATCACTTTTAAACCTTTGGCGTGCGCGGCATTAATAAAATCTTGATAGGTACCGCCAACCGATTCCAAACGCGGGTCAACGCTATAAAAATCGTAAGCGTGATAACCGTGATAATCGAGACCCGAGCGATTTTCTACCGGCGGCGTTACCCAAATCGCAGTAAAGCCCAACTCTTTGATGTAATCCAGTTGTTGAATGAGACCTTTGAAATCGCAGCGCCACTGCGGATCACCTGCTTTGATGCGATCACGGTTGTAATAATTGTTGCTGCTATCACCATCGTAAAAACGCGCGGTTAGTAAAAAATAAATCGTTTCCTGACGAAAATCAGCCGTGACGGGCGCGGCACCAATGTAATACACAAACGATTGTTCGCGCTGATTACCGGATGTATCGCGCGTTAAAGTGCGCAAGGTTAAATCAGCGGCGCTGCTACTGATGTCGGTCGCGCTAATGGTTTGATTGGTATAGCGCGTTGAGGATGTCGTTGGCGCACTGCCATCGGTCGTGAAATAAATCGCCGGAGCGGTGTCAACGTTATCGCTCACACTTAATGTAATGGATTGCGCGCCGCTGTAATTGCCAGCAGCGGGATTGGCCGAAACGGTCGGTGCTTCGGTGTCAACCGTGGACAATTTGGTCGCCGTGATCTGTTTGCTGCTGGCATTAAAACAAATGTCATACGTGCTGCTGGCCGACACCACATAATCGCTGCTGGGATAACTTTCGCTCCAGTTGCCGAAGTGATCAATTTTGAATCGCGGACCGCCGCCAGCATCGCCCGTTGTAAACGTTTGTTGAGTGCAAAAATTAACGTTGTCACTGCTGCTCATCGCCGTCGCCGCCCACGCGTTGGCGGTGCCACGGAAATACCAACTGTCAGGTGCCTGCACTGTGATCGTCACCGAATCGGTGTGGGTCGCGCCTTGATTGTCGGTTACGGTCAGCGTGATGGTGTGACTGCCGGCACTGCTAAATGTTTGGGATGTGGCCACGGAAGTGGCACCGGTACTCCACGCGTAACTCGCGATGCTGCCGTCGCTGTCCGTGGATTGTGCGCCGTCAAAAGCCACGGTGCTACCGAGCGCCACGGTTTGATTATTACCCGGTGTGATCACGGCCACCGGTGCTTGATTGACCGCGCCCAGCAACGTCAGCGTGTATTTTTTTGTGCTGTCGTTGACACTGACTTTATAACTGCCGGCATTGGTAAAATAAATATCGCCGCCGCTCAAATCGAGATAATGGTCGTTATTGTTGTCGCCGTAATTTTGTGACCAATCACCGAGTAGATCGAATTTAAAACGCTGTGTGCTGCCACCCAAAAAATTAACCGTGGTTTCCCACGTATTGTTCGCCGTTAACGTCATCGCGGTGCTGGCCCAATTATTGGGCGTGCCGCGAAAATTAAGTTGCGAAAACACTTTATTAAATCCATTTGTGCAACTGCTAACGGCGGTGGTGGTGATGGTCTTGGTGCTGCTATTAAAGGCGATGTTGTAACTGGTGTTGGCGTTGACGCTGTAATCAGACGCTGGATAACTTTCTTGCCAATTACCCGCGCGATCAATTTTAAATCGAGGTCCACCACCGCTATCGCCAGTCGTAAAGGACTGGCACGTTTCGTATTGTGTGGCCGATACCATGGTCATCGCGGTGCTGGCCCACGCGTTCGCTGTGCCGCGAAAATACCAGTCGGCCGAGGCGACCGTGCTGCACGCCGCGCCGCCTAATATGGTGATGGATAACATTTGCAAAAGCCGCGCAAAGCGGCCACCGAAGATCGGATTGATGGCGATGAATTTCATTTTTTCTCCGTTTTATTTCTTTATTTGAATGTTTTTTCAAGCGCGACGCGAGGGGCGAATGAATCCCCCACGTATTGATTGAGCGTTTGGTGTTTTTATTTGTGCTCATCCCTTGGGCAAATACTATTGCCGCTACGACAGGGTGGCGTCGTTTTACGCTTCGAAAAGCGCGCGGAACAATCCTCCGAAGTATTGAATACGTATGTAAAGGTGAGTGCTTAAGGTCGCGCTTAATGGTCACTTAGGTTGGTGTGCGGGATGTGCTGCACATTTTTCATTTTTCGAATCATGACGAGGCAACGGTCATGCCCGTTTGCTTTGGCGAGCGCGAAAATAAAGCCAAAAAGCCGACTGAAATGAGCGATGTTGTGCGCCATACTTTGCTGCAACTGTCGTCGTCGTAAGGTGTGCGATAGCGCAATAAAATGCGTCGCCAGCGCGTTGCAATCATTTGAATACGTATGCAGCTAGCTCCCCAAACGCGGCGCGGCGGATACCATCAGCCCACGCTCAATCGGCCCAATGTCGCGCAGCGGTCTGACTCACCAGGTAAGACGCGTTGCAGAGCGTGGCCCACACACACACCAATAATCGGGGAGACGGGGATGTATCAAAATAAATTCAAACGCAACATGTTGAACGTTGCGCTGCTGTCGGCACTGCAAGCCTTAGCCGTATCGGCTTATGCCGAAGACGTCGCGATCGCGGCGGATGAAACGGCGACTGAAGCCGCAGAAAAAGCGAAAGCGAAAGACAAAGACACGGAAGGCGCAGAAATTGTCGAAGTGACGGGACTTCGCGCAGGTATCGCTCGTGCCATTGACACCAAACGCGAGTCGAGCAGCATTGTCGAAGCCATTTCGGCAGAAGATATTGGTAAGTTGCCAGATATCAGCATTGCTGAAGCGATTGCCCGCTTGCCGGGTTTGACCGCGCAACGTGTTAACGGTCGTGCGTCAACCATTCAAATTCGTGGTTTGGCTGATGACTTTGGCACCGCATTATTAAATGGACGTGAGCAAGTGAGTGTTGGCCACAATCGTGGCGTCGAATTTGATCAATATCCTTCTGAGTTATTAAGTGCTGCCGTCGTTTACAAAACACCGGATGCATCGTTAGTGGGGCAAGGTTTATCAGGTACCGTGGATCTGCGTACCGCATCACCATTGAGTTACAGCGACCGCGTTACAGCATTAAATGTTCGCATGGAAAAAAATTCCAATGGCAAATTAAATCCGGATACGGATGATGTTGGAAATCGCATCAGCGGTTCATTTATCGATCAATTTGATGATGGAAAAATTGGCTTGGCATTAGGTTTTTCTCATCTTGATACACCCAGCCAAGGCAAGCGTTGGGACAGTTGGGGCTACGCGGGACAAACGGTTAATGGTCAAGATAACGTTAACGTGTTAGGTGGAACGAAAGCTCAAGCTGTTTCGGCAGAAAACAAACGCGACGGCGTGATGGCGGTTCTTGAACTTCGCCCTAACGAAATGTGGCATAGCACGTTCGATGCGTACTATTCCAAATTCAAAACTGAAGAAACAATGCGCTTCTTGGAAGCCGGTACAGTATGGATTTCTCCATGTTGGTGGAATTGTTCGCCGACCGATGCCGTAATAGAAGGCAATTCGGTTATCTCGGGTCGTTTCAGCGGTGTGAATCCGGTTGTTCGTAACGACTTAAATACCTCCGAAGACAAGCTCACCGCGTTTGGTTGGAAAAATGAATTTTCGATCAATGATCAATGGGCCGCGACAGTAGATGTAAGCCACTCGAAAGCGGATCGCGACTCCATGATCTTGGAAACGTATGCCGGTTTGGGTTATTCCGTAGGTGCGGGCAATCCATTTACTGCGTCGGATACGGTTACTTTTGCGATTGATCGTAACGATTTTACGACCATGGGCTTTAACAGTGATTACGCTGATGCTTCGACTTTGATGCTCACTGACCCGATGGGATGGGGGCAGGATGGTTATGTTAAATATCCGAAGATTTTCGATGAGTTGAATTCCTTCCGTATTTCTGGCGAACGATTCTTTGATTCGGGTGTTTTCTCGGTTGTTAAATTCGGCATTAATCAGTCCAAACGCGAGAAAGGTCGTAGTGTTTCAGAATTCAAGATGGACACGAATGTTGATGTTGACGGAACGCCAGGTGCCGATCCGATGGTCGCAATTCCGTCCAGCGCGATTGTTGGAACGGTTGATTTAGGGTTTGCCGGTGCGCCGGAAATTCTCGCTTTAGATGTTCGTGCGATTGCGAACTCCAATTACTATACATTTACTCCAAATGTTCATTACGACATTTATAAAAAGACGTGGGACGTCACCGAAAAGGTAACGACGGCGTTTGTGCAGGCTGATATTGCTGCAACTTGGGGTGAAATCGACGTTGGAGGCAATATCGGTGTGCAAATGGTCCACACTGATCAAAGTTCGAACGGTACCGATCCGGCACATGCTACGCCGGTAACGGGGGGATCGACATATGATGATATGTTACCCAGCTTGAATTTGTCGTTCAGCGGTGAAGATCAAGTTGTTCGCGTAGCCCTAGCGAAACAAATCGCTCGTGCGCGTATGGACGATTTGCGTGCTAGCCAAGAAGTGAATATCGCGACTTCTGGCCAATACGCCGGCAAGTGGGTCGGCGGCGGTGGCAATCCAGATCTGCAACCGTGGGAAGCCAAAGCGTTAGATATTAGCTACGAATATTACTTCGGCGATAAAGGCTACATCAGCGTTGCAACGTTCTACAAAGACCTGACGACGTATATTTACAATGGTGAGACATCGTACGATTTCGACGGTATCGATACGTCTTCATATGATCCCGCCATTATTCCAACTTCGACAGTAGGTGTACTGAGCGGCCCGATTAATGGTGAAGGTGGAACGTTGAAGGGGTGGGAAGCAGCAGTATCGGTTCCGTTTGAGTTAATCTCTGATTCTTTGAATGGTTTCGGTATTCAAGCCAGTTACACCAATATTGATACAGCGATTAATCCGAATGGACCGGATGGCGCAGAAGAGCCGCTGCCAGGTATGTCGGACATCGTGTCGAACATCACTTTCTACTACGAGCATGAAGGTTTCTCAGCCCGTGTTAGCCAACGTCACCGCACCGATTTCTTGGGTGAAGTGCAAGGCTTCGGCGGTGATCGCAGCAAAGTGTATGTTAAAGGTGAAAGCGTAGTTGATATGCAGATCGGTTATTCCTTCTCCGAGGCAAGCGGTTTGGATGGATTGTCCATCTTGTTGCAAGCCAATAACCTGACTGACGAAGCGTATCGTCAATACTTTGCCGACAAAGAAGATTTGCCGCAGTTCTACGCGAAATACGGCAAAACGTATTTGTTAGGTGCTAGTTACAAGTTCTAAGTGTCTCTCTGACGTTGTTGTTGTGCACTGTCCACCCTTGTCGATTGCGAGATCGGCAAGGGTTTTTTATTGGCGATTATTTTTGGCCGTAGTGCCGAATGCCGTGCGTGGAGCAAACATAAAATGCAGAAATTACGGATAAGTTTAGCGCTGTTTTTTTTGTGCGCGTTTATTTCAATGCAATCGTTTTCGGCGCAACCATCCATCGAAAGAATTGAACCGCGTTCGTGGTGGGTGGGCATGAAACACGACACGGTGCAATTAATGGTGCACGGTGTATCCATCGCGACGGCCGTGCCACGCATCAACTACCCAGGCGTGCGCATTGAAGCGTTTACGCCCGCCGAAAATCCGAATTATTTATTCGTGACGTTACGGTTAAACGCTGATGTCAAACCGGGAGTATTGCCTCTCGAATTTAAACTGGCGCACAGTACGTTACGATTTAATTATCCTTTACTGGAACGCGAAAAAAACTCGGCCACGCGACGCGGATTTGCCAATCGGGATGTGATTTTAAATCTCATGCCCGATCGTTTTGCCAATGGCGATACGCGCAACGATACGGTGGCCGGTTTTCTGGATCCGCTAAATCGCGGTGACGACAGTGCCGGTCGTCATGGTGGTGATATTCAGGGCATTATCGATCACCTCGATTACATCGCCGATATGGGTTACACCATGTTATGGCCAACTCCACTAACGCAAAGCAATCAGGTGCGTTATTCCTATCACGGTTACGCCACCACCGATGCGTATGCCATTGATGCGCGCTATGGTAGCAACGACGATTATCGTCGCTTGGTTAAAAAAGCGGCCGAAAAAGGCGTGGGCGTCATCCTCGATTTTGTCCCCAATCACATCGGTTCGAATCATTGGTGGATACGCGATTTACCCTCTCGCGATTGGCTTACCCACGACGGACAATTTGTGCCAACACAGCATCGGCGTAGCACCACCAATGATCCGTATGCGGCGCAAGCCGATCGCGATAATTTCACGCAAGGCTGGTTCGAACCCAATATGCCGGACATGAATCAAAAAAATCCCCATGTCGCGATGTATCAAATTCAAAATTGTATTTGGTGGATTGAATTTGCCGGTTTGTCCGGCGTGCGCATCGACACGTATGGTTATTCGGATCACGATTTCTTAATTGAATGGCAGCAACGATTGCGCGACGAATACCCGAATTTGAATTTTGTCGGTGAAGAGTGGAGCTTAAATCCTGTCGTCGTGTCGTATTGGTTGCGTGAGCAACAAAATAAAGCCGGTGTGCGTTCGTCATTACGCAGCGTGATGGATTTTCCGCTGCACGATACGCTGCGACGCGCGTTAAATAACGACGATTCAATGCACACCGGATGGGTCGAATTGTACGAGGCACTGGCCAATGACGTGATGTATCCGGTGCCAGAAAATCTGGTGCTATTCGAAGGCAATCACGATGTCAGCCGTTTATTTAGCGCCCTCGACGATAACGTTGCGCGCTATAAAATGGCGCTTACCTTTGTGCTGACTGCGCCGCGTATTCCGCAACTTTATTACGGCACCGAAGTGTTGATGCAGAGCACCAAGCATCGCGACGACGGTGCTTTTCGACGTGACTTTCCCGGTGGTTGGTCTGGTGATGTCATCAATGCGTTTACGGGTGAGGGACTTAATCCGGCGCAAAAAGAGGCGCAAGCCTTTGTAAAAAAACTATTAAATTGGCGCAAAACGGCTGACGCCATTCATCACGGAAAACTGCTGCATTTTGCGCCCGACAACGGCAGCTATGTGTATTTTCGTTATCTCGAAAATCAGCGCGTCATGGTGGCGATGAATAAAAACACCTCTGCCGTCGAGTTGGATACGACGCGCTTTGAGCAACTATTGAAAGTTGGCACATTGGTGACTGACGTGCTCGATAATGCGCCGCACCGCATCGGTGATAAAATAAAATTACCCGCGCGGTCGGTGTCGATTTATCAATGGCAAGAACGATAAAAAATCACCTCAAATGTAATTTACGTTGCTCCCCCCAATTTTGTAGAGCGGTCGTTAGGCCGCCGATCGTTTAATCACGCTCATCACGGTGTTTATTTTCAAACTGGTGCAGCGTTAACCCGTTTGTGCGCCGTAATAGCGCGTGGCATCCCACTAAACGTAAAAAAGCAGCGCTAAAAACGTGGCCCGTTGTTTGCAATTTAGTCTCCCGATTCAACGAGATTGTGAAGAGGAGCATAAAATGCGTAGCGAGTTTTGGCGTGTGGGACATTGGCCGACGTTGCTGTCGGCTTTCCTATATTTTGATGTGTCGTTTATGGTGTGGGTGTCACTGGGACCGCTGGCTTTATATATCGGACAGGCGCTGGAGATGGCGGTGGCAACGCGATTTGCTTTGGTGGCCGTACCGATTTTATCCGGCGCGATATTGCGCATTCCGTTAGGTGTGTTAGCTGATCATTTCGGTTCAAAACGCGTTGGAATAATCGCGCAAGCGGTCGTGATCATGGCCATTTTTCTGGTGTGGTATGGCGGCGTTAGCGCGTTGTGGTCGGCGTTTTTGTTTGCGTGTGTTTTAGGTGTGGCCGGAGCGAGTTTTGCGGTGGCATTGCCGCAGGTTAGCCGTTGGTATCCACCGCGTTATCAAGGCGTGGTGATGGGCATTGCCGGTGCCGGCAATATGGGCGTGGTGCTGGATGCCATGCTCGTTCCCAGTGTTGCTGAACATTATGGTTGGCAATCGGTGTTTGCGTGGTTTTTGTTGCCGCTACTACTGGTGTTCGTGATTTATTTTGTCGCGGTGAAAGAGGCCCCAGTGGCACGTCAGAGCGTCACCGTATCGCGTTATCGTTATTTATTACGCGATGTCGATACTTGGTGTTTTATGGGGTTTTATTTCATCAGTTTTGGCGGCTTTGTTGGTCTTGCCAGCACTTTGCCGTTGTATTTCAGTTCGTGGTTTCATTTAAACGGCGTCAGCGCCGGTTGGTTAACGGCGGTGGTGGTGTTATTGGGATCGCTGGCGCGCCCAATCGGTGGTTGGTTAGCCGATGCGGTGGGCGGCGTGCGTGCGTTGAATACCTTATTTGTGTTGATCGCCTGCGGTTATTTGGTGGCCTCCGGTTTTGCAATGGGGCCGGTCAGCAGTGACGGCAACGCGTGGACGTTTACGCAAATACCGACACCCGCCAAATTAGCGGTCGTGGTGTTTTCCATGATTGCGGTGGCGATGGGCATGGCTTGTGGTGCGGTATTTCAATTAGTGCCACAACGCTTTCGTCACGATATTGGTGCGGTCACTGGGTTGGTGGGAGCCAGTGGTGGTTTGGGTGGATTCGCGCTCGCTCAATCGTTGGGGTTATCGGCGCAATGGAGTGGGCATTACGCGTTAGGTTTCACCGTGTTTGCGTTATTGGCGGCCGCTGGCGTGATGGGTTTATCGCGTGTGCGTTTGCGCTGGCGTACGACGTGGGGCATGACGATTGAAGCGCGGATTTAAGGTGCTTGCGATAAAAACCGGTGTCAGCGCAACACCGGTTTTTTTATCGCTGGTGTTTTTAATTTGCACAACGCCAGTGCAGCGTAATCGTGGTTTTGCACCAATTTGCGCAGAAACTTGCGCAAAATAAATCAAATAAGCTGGCACGATCATTGCGATATTGATTGGTAATTGTCTTTAGCGAAGTCATTAATAAAGACAAAACTGTGATCAAAATCGTGATAAGGAGTTGCACCATGAAGCCACGTTTGATTGTTATTGGAAATGGAATGGCGGGCGCGCGCGTGCTTGAAGAAGTCGTCAAACATGATGCTGGCGCTTACGAATTGTCGGTATTCGGTGACGAACCGCACGCCAATTATGATCGCATCCAGCTGTCGCCGGTTTTGGCTGGCGAAAAAACTATCGCCGATATTATGTTAAATGATGACGATTGGTATAAACGTCATCACATCGCGTTGCATAAAGGTCGTCGCGTGATTGCCGTTGATCGTTCACAGCGTCATTTACGTACCGATGACGGTCGCATTTATCCTTATGATAAATTGGTGATAGCCACCGGTTCGCGTCCCTTTATTTTGCCTATTCCCGGTGTCGATTTACCGGGCGTGATGTGCTTTCGCAATATCGCTGATATTGATCAAATGCTAAATGCCAGTCGCTTGCATCGTCATGCGGTGGTGATCGGTGGTGGATTATTGGGGCTTGAAGCCGCTAATGGTTTATTGAAGCGCGGTATGAACGTCAGTGTCGTTCATATTTTAGATACGTTGCTCGATCGACAATTGGATCAACCCGCGTCGGCCTTATTGCGCGCGAATTTAATGGCGCGTGGTATAAAGTTTTATATGAGCAAGGAAACTGCCGCGCTCGAAGGTGACGAACGTGTCACGCGTTTGCGTTTTAAAGACGGTGAAACGATTGCCGCTGATTTGGTGGTGATGGCAGTGGGCATTCGGCCCGATATCGACTTGGCACAAGCGGCTGGTTTAAGTTGCGGTCGTGGCGTTATCGTCGGTTCGTCCTTGCAAACCAGTGACAGCGCCATATATGCCGTGGGTGAATGCACGCAGTTTGAGCAACAATGTTATGGCTTAGTTGCACCACTGTATGAGCAAGCACGTATTGCCGCGCGTCATTTATGCGGTATCGACAACGAAAAATTCGCCAGTGTGACTACCGCAACGCGCTTAAAAGTGAGCGGCGTCGAATTATTTTCGGTCGGCGATCACATCGGTGTCGAAGGCACCGAGAAATTACTCTTTCAGGATGCGGCACGCGGGGTCTATAAAAAATTAGTGTTGCGCGATAACCGTATCGAAGGTGCGGTGTTGTACGGCGACACCGAAGACGGTGCATGGTATTACGATTTGATTCGTCAGCAACAAGATATCAGCAAACAACGCGCGCAATTATTATTTGGCCCGCTCGCAGCCGGAGGCAACGACGATCCGGTTGCAAAAGTCAACGCGCTGCCCGACAGCGCCGAGATCTGTGGCTGTAACGGTGTTTGTAAAGGCACCATTGTTAATGCGATCAAAACGCAATCGTTGAATACGTTGGATGACGTGCGCGCGCACACCAAAGCGTCGGCGTCATGCGGTTCCTGCACACCCAAAGTTGAAGCGTTATTGCTGGCGCATGGTGGTGTGGTGAGCGCGCAAAAAGCGCCGACGATGTGCGCGTGCACAAGCGCCAGCGATGATGACGTGCGTGCCGCCATTGGTCGCGAAAAACTGATGACGGCCGCCGCGATCCGCGCGCACTTCAAGTGGCAAACGCCCGATGGTTGCGCCAAGTGCCGCCCTGCATTGAATTATTATTTATTGTGTGCATGGCCCGGCATTTATCGTGACGATAATGCTTCGCGATTTATCAATGAACGCGTTCACGCCAATATTCAAAAAGATGGAACCTATTCGGTGGTGCCACGAATTTGGGGCGGCGTAACCACGCCGTCAGAATTGCGAGCCATCGCCGATATCGCCGAACGATTCGATGTGCCGACAGTAAAAATCACCGGAGGGCAACGCATCGATCTATTGGGCATTAAAAAAGAACAATTACCGGCGATGTGGGGCGAATTAAATGCCGCTGGTTTTGTTTCGGGTCATGCCTACGGCAAATCATTGCGCACCGTAAAAACCTGCGTCGGCTCGCAGTGGTGTCGCTTTGGTACACAAGATTCGACCGCACTCGGCATTGCACTAGAGCGTGCGACGTGGGGCGCATGGACACCGCATAAAGTGAAATTGGCGGTGTCGGGTTGCCCGCGTAATTGTGCCGAAGCCACGATAAAAGATGTTGGGGTGGTGTGTGTCGATTCTGGATATGAATTGCACGTTGGTGGCAACGGTGGCATCAAAGTGCGCGTTACCGATTTTCTGATCAAGGTCGATAGCGAAGACGAGGTATTCGAATACACCTTTGCTTTTATGCAAATGTACCGCGAACAAGCGCGTTATCTCGAACGCACCGCGCAGTGGATCGAACGCGTTGGTTTCGAATCGGTGCGCGCCGAATTAGTGGATAACGAATCGGCGCGCAAAGGCTATGCCTTGCGTTTTGAACAGAGCCAAAAAACGGCGCAAATCGATCCGTGGCAAGAACGCGCGAATGGCGTTGATAAACACGAATACCGCGCGTTAATGCCGCGCGCAAAAGCGATTCCGGTGACGATGGTCGGATAACTCGTTTTCCCTAACTGTCGATTGCGAATATTTTAAGGAGCATCTCATGAACGATTTTTTTTATATCGGTACGTTGCCCGATTTTCCTCGTCAAGGTGCGCGCATTGTGCAGCACCCCGATGGCGAGATAGCGGTGTTCCGCACGCACGATGATCATCTGTTTGCCTTGCGTGATCGTTGCCCGCACAAAGGCGGGCCGTTGTCGCAAGGCATTGTGCACGGCGCGCGCGTAACCTGTCCGTTGCATAATTGGCGTATCGATCTCGAATCTGGCCATGCGCTCAGTCCCGATGTCGGTTGTGCGGCAAAGTACGCGGTAAAAATATCGCAAGATGAAGTGTGGCTAGCACGCACGAAAAAAATAGCAGCCGAAACCATCACGTAAATAGCGCCGCTAAGGCGCGCCAACTAAATGCAGGAGTTGCTGTGGAATGGCTAAATTACCGCTGATGATTGAAATGCACGCGCTGCCCTGTTTGGTGGTGGGTGGCGGCGTTGTGGCAACGCGCAAAGTGGAGTTGTTACTCGAAGCGGGGGCTGACGTCACGGTGGTTGCACCGCGTTTGCACGAACGGCTGGTGCGCTATCGTGAACAAAATAAAATAAAAATTGCGGCGCAACGCTTTTGCCGTACGCAACTGCATCGCAAACGATTAGTGGTCGCCGCCAGCGATGACGAATCGCTTAATCGTGATGTCGCAAATTGTGCCGAACAGGCCGGCATTTTGGTTAATGTGGTCGACGATACGCGCCATTCGCGCGCGATTTTTCCGTCGTTACTGCGTCGCGGGACAATCACCGTAGCGGTCAGCAGCGACGGCAATAGTCCGGTGTTGGCGCGCTTACTGCGCAGTTTTATCGCGACGTGGTTGCCGACTGATTTAAGCGCGATCGGAGAAGATTTTGTGCAATGGCGACGGCGCATAAAAAACAACGTGAGCGATCCCACCATGCGGCAACGTGTGTGGCAGCAATTGTTGTCACAACCGTTTTTTAGTTCAAAGCGCGGCGATAACGAACGCACTTTTCGCGACGCCGAAAATCGTGCTCGTGCGGCCACGGGAGCGGTGTATTTGGTCGGTGCCGGCCCGGGCGATCCAAAACTGTTGACGTTACGTGCATGGGCGTTGCTGCAACAAGCCGATGTCATCGTGCATGACCGTTTAGTGTCGGATGATATTTTGCAACTGGCGCGCCGCGACGCCGAGCGGATTTATGTTGGCAAAGCCAGCGCCGCGCACACGATGTCGCAGCACGAGATCAATCAACTTTTGATCCGGTTAGCGCAGCAAGGTTTGACGGTCGTTCGTTTAAAAGGTGGTGATCCGTTTGTGTTTGGTCGTGGTGGCGAAGAAATGAATGCGCTGCGCGCCGAAGGCATTGCCGTCGAGATCGTGCCGGGCATTACGGCGGCGTTGGGCTGTGCAGCGGCTGCGCATATTCCGTTGACGCATCGTGGCGTCGCGAACCGCGTGCAATTTCTGACCGCGCATTGCGCCGATGATCATTTGCCAGATCTGGATTGGAGCACCTTACACGCGCGTGATTTGACGTTGGTGTTTTATATGGGATTAAAAAATGTGGCGCAGGTGTGCGAACACTTGATCGCGCATGGGCGCGCGCCCGAAACGCCGGCGGCCATCATTAGCGCGGGAACTTCCTCGGCGCAGAAAAATATTTACGCACGTTTAGTCGATTTGCCGCTGCATTGTCACGCCGCCGTATCGCCTAGCTTGATCGTCGTGGGTGATGTGGTCACTATCGCGGCGGATTATTCGCGTGCTGCAAACGTTTCTAATGCGGCGTATACCGGCGAATTAATTGAATAATAGCGCGCGAGTTGAATACGTATTCAATCCCCTGTCAAAGCGTCGCGACAACGGCCTACCATCCAGCCCATAATCGAGCGCCGATGCCTTGAGGTTGGCGCGCACGCAATGAGACGAGGGGCAGATGAATAACAAACCCACACTGTCGTTTTGGCAGATCTGGAATATGTGTTTTGGTTTTCTGGGAATTCAATTCGGCTTTGCACTGCAAAACGCTAATGTCAGCCGTATTTTTCAAACCCTTGGCGCATCACTCGATGATATTCCGGTGTTGTGGATCGCGGCACCGTTTACCGGCTTAATCGTACAACCTGTCGTCGGCTATTTTTCTGATCGCACGTGGACTCGTTTGGGTCGTCGGCGTCCGTATTTTTTATTAGGCGCGGTGCTTACGACGATTGCTTTATTCTGGATGCCGAATTCGCCGTCATTGTGGATCGCGGCGGGGTTGTTGTGGATCATGGATGCGTCGATCAATATTTCGATGGAACCGTTTCGCGCCCTCGTCGGCGATCAATTACCCAATGAACAACGCGCGACCGGCTTTGCCATGCAAAGTTTTTTTATCGGAGTCGGCTCGGTCGTGGCCAGTTTATTGCCGTGGTTGTTGGCGAAGTTTGGTGTCTCCAATACGGCGGACGCAGGCCAGATCCCCGATACCGTGCGCTGGGCATTTTATATCGGCGGTGTGGTGTTGTTTGCGGCCATTGGTTGGACCGTTTTACGTACCAAAGAATATCCGCCGGAAACGCTCAGTGCGTTTAGCGATGCGCCTAAACCGTTAAATAATGCGTTAGATAAAGTGCGCGCCGGACGTGCTGGCGTTATCGGCGTGGTGTGTGGTGTATCGGCATTGGTCGCCATTTATTTTTTGCAGCTCGATAAACAACTGTATCTACTCGGCGCAGGACTGCTGGGATTTGGTTTATTGAACGCGTATCTGGTGATGACTTCATCGCCGTCGATGGTGCGCAGCATTTTTGCTGATCTTCAAGGTATGCCACGCGCGATGCAGCAACTGGCGGTGGTGCAATTTTTTTCATGGTTCGCGATGTTTGCGATGTGGATATACACCACCTCCGCTGTCACCGAAATGCACTACGGCAGTAACGATCCGACCAGCGTGGCTTTTAACGACGGCGCTAATTGGGTGGGGGTTTTGTTTTCTGCATATAACGGTTTCGCCGCGTTGGCCGCCATTGCGATCGCGTGGATGGTGCGCGCGTTTGGTTTGCGTGTTTCGCATTTAATTAACGTTTCGTTGGGCGGCATCGGCCTGATTTCATTTATGTTTATTCGCGATCCGCAATGGTTGTTGTTGTCCATGGTGGGCGTTGGTTTTGCGTGGGCGTCGATTTTATCGTTACCGTATGCGCTGCTTTCCAACAGCTTGCCCGCGCAAAAAATGGGCATTTATATGGGCATTTTTAATTTCTTTATTGTGATCCCGCAGTTACTCGCCGCCAGTGTGCTCGGATTTTTATTGAAACTGTTCTTCCACAACGAGGCCATTTACGCGCTCATGATTGGTGGCGTCAGTTTGTTATTGGCCGGTATTTTTGTGCTGCGCGTCAAGGAGCAGCAATCGTCTCGCGTGTCGGCGGTGGTGGAGCAATGCGCATGAAATCGGTTGGCGTAGTAGTAAGCGTTTTATCGCTCATGGCGTGTTCAACACAGGAGGCGCCGATCGTCACCGAATCGTATTACGGCACACTCGAACCGTTTGCCAGTAAAGCGGTTTATTTTGTCGTCACCGATCGGTTTGTAAATGGCGACGTGACTAACGATCAACGGGGTCAAGCGACTGGGCCGTGGCATACCTTCGATCGACCGGTGCCTAACGCACCGGTGGGCGAGAGCGACAACATTGGTTATCTGGGCGGTGATTTTAAAGGTGTACTCGACAATGCCGATTACATTCGCGACTTAGGGTTTGACGCGGTCTGGATCACGCCCATTGTCGATAATCCCGATGCCGCGTTCAGTGGCGGCAAACCAGTGGATTGGGCGAGCTTTTGGACCGATCAAGGCAAAACCGGTTATCACGGTTATTGGGGCGTCAATTTCTTCAAGTTGGACGAACACCTGCCGAGCGCCGACCTAGACTTTGCCGCGTTCACTAAAGCGATGGATGATAAGAAGCTCGATGTCGTGCTCGATATCGTGGCTAATCATGGTTCACCGTCATTTACGATGCCGGAACTTCAGCCTGAGTTTGCCAAGCTGTATGACCAAGACGGCAAACTGGTGGCGGATCATCAAAATCTGCACCCAGAACAACTCGATCCCAACAATCCGCTGCACCGCTTCTTTACACCCAAAGCGGAAATTGCCGAGTTGTCGAATTTCAACGACAGCAATCCGGATGTCTTGGAATACATGGTCGCCGCGCATGAACAATGGGTCGCACAAGGCGCTGATGCGATCCGCATCGACACCATCGGCTGGATGCAGCATTCGTTTTGGAAACAATTTGCCGATCGCATCCGCGCCAAACGACCGGGCTTTTTTATGTTCGGTGAAGATTTTCGTTATGAGGCGAACGATATTGCGCCACATACGTGGGCAGAAAACGGCGCGATCAGCGTACTCGACTTTCCGCTCAAAAAAGCCATCGCTGAAACTTTCGAAAATCCTGACAGCGATTATGCCGCGTTGACCTCGGCGCTTTATCTCGAAAACGGGCCATACGCGAACCCCTATGACTTGATGACGTTTTACGATAACCACGACATGCCACGTATGAATGCCAGCGACCACGGGTTTATCGACGCCCATAACTGGTTATTCACCGCACGCGGGATTCCGGTCGTCTATTACGGGTCCGAAGTTGGCTTTATGCGCGGCAAAGCTGAACACGCCGGCAATCGCAACTACTTTGGTCAGGAAGCAGTCGCTGCCTCGACTTTGCATCCTATATATAAGCAACTTAAGCGCATCGCCAATGCGCGTCGCGACGTCATCGCCTTGCAGCGCGGGATACAACTCAATATCGAACTTAAAGGTGACCGTGCGGCGTTTTACCGCATCTACCAACACGAAGGCCAAGCGCAGATCGCTCTAGTCCTGTTGAACAAAGCGGACGAGTCGGCCGATTTTGTCGTCAGTGAGTATTTAGAAGCAGGGCAGTGGCAACCTGTTTTAGATGGCGAAACACAGACGATTAATGGTGATGCGGGGCTAACGGCGACCGTCGCGCCGCATGATGTGGCGGTTTATGTGTTGAATAAAGCGGTAACTCGCGCCGACCTCAAAGCTCGTTTGGCGACACTGATGAACAATAAATCTGCGAAGCGTTAAGCTCCTGCACGTTCAATGCGGAAAATAAGTTGACGTAAGGCTTGGCGCCGATATAATGCGCGCCCGCTTTACTGGGTTCTTTACAGTACCCGTCGTGCTGTCAGCTTCAAAAAAAGCGACAGAGACAACGGAAGGCGGTGGCGGTGTAGCCCTTGCTTCGAGCAAGACGCGATTACCGCCCCAGACAAAGGAATCGATTTGATTCCGACAGATACTGGGAATACCACGCTACCTCGAAAGAGGCAGGACTGTGGTGTTCGCTTTTTTTTGCTCTTTAATCTGGAGTGCCATTGCGATGGCAAAGCAACGTATTCGAATCCGCCTGAAGGCATTCGACCACCGCTTGATTGATCAATCAACGATGGAAATCGTCAACACAGCGAAACGTACCGGCGCGCAAGTGCGTGGTCCGATCCCGCTGCCGACTAAACAAGAACGCTTCACGATCTTGACTTCGCCACACGCGAACAAAGATGCCCGTGACCAGTACGAAATTCGTACGCACAAGCGTCTCGTCGACATCATCGAGCCAACCGATAAAACGGTTGAGGCCTTGATGAAGCTCGACTTGGCCGCTGGCGTCGACGTTCAGATCAGCCTGACATAATCGGCTGGAGGAAGACGACATGGCAATCGGATTAGTAGGTCGCAAAGTTGGTATGACACGCGTGTTTAATGAACAAGGCGTATCGATCCCTGTGACCGTTATCGAAGTCGAACCGAACCGCATCACCTCGGTGAAGTCGGTTGACGGCGACGGCTACAACGCTGTCCAAGTGACAACGGGTAGCATCAAAGCGCATCGCATCAACAAGCCGGAAGCCGGCCACTTCGCCCAAACCGGCGTGGCGGCAGGTCGTGGTTTGTGGGAATTCCGCGCGGCAGCCGATCATGGCTTGGCCGTCGGTGGCGAGTTAAAAGTCGATATGTTTGCCGCTGGGCAAAATGTTGACGTGACTGGCATCAGCAAAGGTCACGGTTTCTCCGGCACGATTAAGCGCTGGAATTTCCGTGGTCAAGACGCGACTCACGGTAACTCGGTTTCGCACCGTGTTCCCGGTTCTATCGGTCAGCGTCAAACCCCAGGTCGCGTGTTCAAAGGCATGAAAATGTACGGTCACTTTGGTTGCGATCGCACCACAGTACAAAACTTGACCGTCGTTCGTGTTGATGCAGAACGCAATTTGCTGCTCGTTAAGGGCGCAGTTCCTGGCTTCGATGGTTCTGACGTTATCGTCAAACCGGCCGTTAAAGCCTAAGGCCGGGGGAGTTAGAACATGCAACTGAATTTGACTGGTGGTAACGGCGGCACGATCAACGTGTCGGAAGTTGCCTTCGGCCGTGAATTCAACGAAGCGCTGGTACATCAGGTTGTTACGGCATACCTGTCTGCCGGCCGCGCTGGAACGGTCAAACAGAAAACCCGCACAGAAGTGAGCGGTGGCGGCAAAAAGCCGTGGAAGCAAAAAGGTACGGGCCGCGCTCGTGCTGGCTCGATCCGTTCGCCGTTATGGCGCGGTGGTGGCAAGACTTTCGCTGCTCGTCCGCAAGATTGGTCGCAAAAAGTCAATCGCAAAATGTATCGCGGTGCACTGGCTGCCATCCTGTCCGAACTGAATCGTCAGGATCGTTTGGTTATTGTCGACAGCTTCGCTTTAGAAGCGCCGAAAACCAAACAACTGGTCGAAAAATTGGCTGCTTTAGGGGCTACTGATGCGCTGATCGTTACCGATAGCGTTGAAGAAAACCTGTATTTGGCTGCGCGCAACCTGCACACCGTTGATGTTCGTGATCCGAACGCCGTTGACCCGGTGAGCTTGATCGCTTTCGAGAAAGTGATCATGACGGTCGGTGCGGTGAAAGCCATTGAGGAGATGCTGGTATGAACCAGGAACGTCTAACCAAAGTGTTGCTTGCTCCGCACATCTCCGAAAAGAGCACGTTCGTTGCAGAATTGACCAACACCTATGTGTTCAAGGTCATGAAATGCGCCAACAAGGCTGAAGTAAAAGCCGCTGTTGAAAAAATGTTTGACGTCAAAGTGGGCAAAGTGACCACCGTCGTCGTCAAAGGCAAGATCAAGGGTTCAGGTCAACGTAAAGGCTTACGTTCCGATTGGAAAAAAGCGTATGTCACGTTGGCTGAAGGCCAAAAAATCAACGTCTTTGGCGGTCAGTAAGAGGGTAAGGCAATGGCTCTGATTAAAATGAAGCCCACCTCCCCGGGCCGCCGCTTCGTGGTGAAGGTGAAAGCTGAAGGTCTGCACAAAGGCAAACCGGAAGCCAGTCTGGTCGAGCGTAAAAGCAAGACTGGTGGTCGTAATAACAACGGCCATATCACGACTCGTCACATGGGTGGCGGTCATCGTCAGCACTATCGTTTGGTTGATTTCAAACGTAATAAAGACGGTATCCCGGCGAAAGTGGAACGTTTGGAATATGACCCGAATCGTACGGCGCACATCGCACTGTTGTGCTACGCCGACGGTGAACGTCGTTATATTCTCGCTCCGAAAGGTTTGACCGCAGGTGAAGTATTGCAATCGGGCGATGACGCGCCGATCAAAGTCGGCAACGCGTTGCCGATGCGCAATATTCCGGTCGGTTTGACTATTCACAATATCGAATTGAAGCCTGGTAAGGGCGGCCAAATGGCGCGTTCCGCTGGTGCTGCCGTTCAGTTAGTAGCGCGCGAAGGCGACTACGTGACTGTGCGTCTGCGCTCCGGTGAAATGCGCAAAATTTTGTCCACCTGCCGCGCCACCATCGGCGAAGTCGGTAACTCCGAGCACATGCTCGAGTCCTACGGCAAAGCCGGTGCCAAACGCTGGTTGGGTATTCGTCCGACTGTTCGTGGTGTTGCCATGAACCCGGTCGACCACCCGATGGGCGGTGGTGAAGGTCGCAGCTCTGGTGGTCGCCATCCGACCTCGCCTTGGGGCTGGAAAACCAAGGGTAAGAAAACCCGTTCCAATAAGCGCACCGATAAATTTATCGTGCGTCGCCGCAAGTAATGTGAGGGTAGGACTGTGCCACGTTCACTGAAAAAAGGTCCG
>CAZYUS010000018.1:0-3499 GCA_964650615.1 uncultured Pseudomonadaceae bacterium
CTACCAAGCTGCTCCACCCCGCGTCTGAGGGGCGGCATTATAGGGAGGCACTTTGGCTTACACAAGCGAATTCTCCGGCGCACCAAAAGCGGTGGTTTCTTGCGCGATCCGTGTCAGTCCTTGCGTTTTCTGCCACAGCGCACGCGCCAATTCCGGTAATGCCTCATCGCGATGCGTGAGCAACCATTGTGCAAACGCGCTCGCGACATCCGGATAAGAAATAACGCTGGGTGTCGGCATATCAAACAGCGCTTCTAAACCAACACGATCTAATTCGTTAAACACCAGCGCACGATTCATCAAACTCAACGCGTACGCATTGCTTTCTTGTTCGAATTGCGCGTGCAATGGACGCACGGCCAATCGCTTACCCAATACCAATGCCTCTGACGGCAATTCGAATCCGGCCCCCGTGATCACGGTGCGACAGTCGCTTAAATCGGCCTTGAATCCGTCACGAGAAAACGGCCGCAAATGAAGGTTTTCATTGTCGACCGCCGCCGCGACCGCGCAGTAGATATAAAACTGTTGCGATTTAAACGGTGACAACCATTCGCACAAGGCATCTATTTCATCGAAGGGTAAATACACCAACACTTTGTCGGGCAAGGTGTGCGCGGCGTTGTGTACCGGCTCGATCATCGGCGGCAGCACCGGCGCGCCAAAATGATGCCAATGTAAACCAACCGGCGTTTGTGCCGGAGCGAAATGACGCAACGTTAAACGCGATGGAATGTTGATGCCTTTGGTCGGCATCCGGTGACGAAACGCATATTGATGGCCCAAGCCGATGCTGCGCACGCCCTGACGTCGCGCCGCCCATGCCGTGACCGGTTCGAAATCGGTTAGCACAGCGTCATACGATGTCAGATCGAGTTGGTGAATATCGCGCCAAAAGGTTTTGACCGCCAGTTCACGCACCGTCTTAAACGGCCGGATACGGCCATGATCCATGACAAAACTGAACCCTTGCCGCCATTGATAAGCGCCAAAATCATCGACGCCGAACAATAATTTTTGGTCGCGGCCGCTTAACAGCACATCGACCTCGATGCCCGCCGCGCGCATCGCCTTTACCACGGCGCGAGCGCGCGTGATATGCCCATTGCCAGTGCCTTGTACGCCATACAACAGTTTCATCTACATCACCCAATTTAAGGCCACTAAGGCGCAACTGCTGCCGAGTACCGCGCCGGCCAGAATGTCACCGGGGTAGTGGACACCAAGCAACACCCGCGAACTGCCCACCGCCAGCGCCCATGCCCACATCAGTGGCGCGAGCGGCGGCACAAACGCGGTTACCAGCACAGCCCACACACAGGCCGCTGCCGTATGACCGGACGGAAAACTGAACTCATCCGACGGCACGATGTAGTGATGCGTGTGCAATTTTTTGAACGGCCGCTCGCGCTTGATGCGATTTTTCATCAGCAAATACAGCGGCACATCAAGCGCATACGCGAGCAAACCGCAGGCGAAAAAAAGGCGGCCTAGGGAGCCGCCGAATATCGCAAGAGACAGACCGATAATCGCGTAGAGCGGTCCATCGCCCGTACGCGAAACCCACAACGCTATCGCCGCTAACTGGTCACGACGTTTACGCGTATTGCACCAGCGAAACGCGCGAGCATCCGCTTGGTGCAAGTTTTGTAAAAGAGGCAGTGCATTTATCGTTTTCATGCTTGCGCATTGTCAGGTGCGCGCGTGATCGTCAAATGATCGTTTTATGACGGAATGATGACTGCCGCGAACGTAAACGGAAATGAGCGCGCCGCGAACCGCTATACTGACGAGCCACCATCCTTAGTTATCGCGTCGCGGTCTTATTCAAGGACGCCGATGCCCGCCATCCATCGAGTTTTTTATGTCATTTCAAGCATTGGGTTTAATCGCACCGTTGTTGCAGGCCATCAAAGAGCAAGGCTATGACACCCCAACACCGATCCAACAACAGGCGATTCCAGCCATTTTAAATGGCCGTGATGTGATGGCCGCCGCGCAAACCGGCACCGGTAAAACCGCTGCTTTTACGCTACCACTGTTACAACGCTTACACAGTGATAAAAAAACCTTGCCCAATCATATTCGTACCTTGGTGTTAACGCCGACACGCGAATTGGCGGCGCAAGTGGGCGAAAGCGTGCGTGATTACGGCAAGCATTTACCTATGCGTTATGCGGTCGTTTTTGGCGGCGTGAGTATTAATCCGCAGATGATGGCGCTGCGCCGTGGAGTCGATGTGTTGGTCGCAACACCCGGACGGTTGATGGACTTGTATCAACAAAATGCGGTGAAATTTTCGCAAGTCGAAGTGCTGGTATTGGATGAAGCCGATCGTATGCTCGACATGGGCTTTATTCACGATATTCGCAAAGTGTTGGCGCTGTTACCCAAACGGCGACAGAATCTTTTATTTTCCGCCACGTTTTCCGATGACATCCGAAAATTGGCGCACGGACTTTTGCAGCAGCCGTTGTCGATTGAAGTCAGCCCACGCAACACGGCGGCCAAAACGGTAACGCAATCGGTTTATTTGATCGATAAAAACCGCAAAACCCTTTTATTAAGCCAATTAATTCGCGATCACAACTGGCAGCAAGTGTTGGTGTTTACGCGCATGAAACACGGTGCGAATCGCTTAACCGAAAAATTACAAAAAGACGGTATCAGCGCCGCCGCCATTCATGGCAATAAAAGTCAGGGCGCGCGCACGCGCGCGTTGGCGGATTTCAAATCCGGCGCGATTCGCGTTTTGGTGGCCACCGATATTGCAGCACGCGGACTCGACATCGAAGCACTACCCCATGTGATTAATTTTGAATTACCCAATGTCGCCGAAGATTATGTACACCGCATCGGTCGCACCGGTCGCGCGGGTGTCGACGGCGAAGCCTTATCATTGGTTTGTGATGAAGAAAAAGCCGATTTAGCCGCGATTGAAAAGTTAATCAAACAACAACTACCGCGTTTACCGTTGCCGCCATTACGCGCGCCACCGGCACCGATGGTCGTTGAAAAAACGATGCCACAACACACCGCGACCTCGGTGGTGAAATCGGTTCCTAAAACCGTTAAGCCCATCACCATTGATGAACGCGATGTGCAATGGCAGGCCGTGCGTTCGCAAGGAGCTGGTGGTCAGAACGTCAACAAAGTGGCGAGCGCCGTGCATTTGCGTTTCGACATTCGCGCCTCGTCGTTGTCCGATGCCTTAAAACAACGCTTGCTGAATTTGCGCGACGATCGCATCACTAATGACGGCATCATCGTAATCAAATCGCAGCAATATCGCAGTCAAGAACAAAACCGCGATGAAGCGTTAGCCCGTTTATCCGAATTAGTCACGCGCGTCAGTGTGGTGCCGAAAAAACGTCGTCCCACCAAACCAAGCGCGAGTTCAGTGCAAAAACGACTGCACAGTAAGACCCAGCGCAGCAGCGTTAAAGCCATGCGCGGCAAGCCGCAGGAATAATCGCTCTATCGCCCATCCCTTAACCCT
>CAZYUS010000018.1:3599-29583 GCA_964650615.1 uncultured Pseudomonadaceae bacterium
AGCCATGCGCGGCAAGCCGCAGGAATAATCGCTCTATCGCCCATCCCTTAACCCTCAAGGCAAGGGCGAAGGGATGGTTTCATTTATTAATAAAAAGAGAAGCCCATTGAACGCAACTGAATTTTCATCACTCGCACTCGATGAAGCCATGCTGGACAATTTATCCAGTTTAGGATTTACCCACATGACGCCGATCCAAGCGGCGAGTTTGCCGGTGATCTTAAGTGGCCACGATTTAATTGCCAAAGCCAAAACGGGCAGCGGCAAAACCTGCGCGTTCGCGCTCGGGATCTTGCAGCAAATAAATCCGGATTACTTTGGCGCGCAAGCGTTGATTTTATGCCCAACGCGCGAATTAGCCGATCAAGTATCGAAAGAAATTCGCCGTTTAGCGCGCTGCATTCCGCACATTAAAGTGGTGACTTTATGTGGCGGCACGCCAATGGGACCGCAGATCGCGTCACTGGAACACGGTGGTCATATTATTGTCGGCACGCCCGGTCGCTTGCAGGATCATTTGCATCGCCACACACTGGATTTGAAAGCGTTATCCGTGTTGGTACTGGATGAGGCCGATCGTATGCTGGATATGGGATTTGCCGCCGAAGTAGACGACGTTATTGCGTGTTGTCCGCGCCGCCGTCAGACCCTGTTATTTTCGGCCACCTATCCCGACGCCATTGCCGAATTAAGTGGCTCTATTCAACACAAACCCGTCACAGTAACCATTGATGCAACGCACAGTGCCAACGCCATTTCGCAAGCGGCGTTTGCCGTCAAAGACAATAAAGATAAATCGGCAGCGTTAAAATTATTGCTCGCCCATTACACCCCCGAATCGGTGGTCATTTTTTGCAACACCAAAATTGATTGCGAGAAAGTCGTCGCCGATCTGCGCGGCAGCGGTTTCGATGCGTTGGCCTTGCACGGCGATTTGGAGCAACGCGATCGCGACATGACGTTGGTGCGTTTTGCCAATCGCAGTTGCTTGATTTTGGTTGCTACCGATATGGCGGCGCGCGGTTTAGACATTAAAGAACTAGCGGCGGTTATCAATTACGAATTACCTCACGATCCGGAAGTGTATGTACATCGCATCGGCCGCACCGGTCGCGCCGGACAAAACGGGATCGCGTTAAGTTTGGTGGCCCCATCGCAACATCATCGCTTGAATCATATTCAGGATTTTACGGCGCATGAATTGCCTAAACCGGATCTCGACACGTTAAAAGGCGATCTACCTAAGGCGCAACGGCTATTGCGTGCGCAAAACGTAACGCTGTGCATTGACAGTGGTCGTAAGCAGAAAATTCGGCCCGGCGATGTCGTAGGCGCGTTAACCGGCGAGGCCGGTCTGCCCGGCGATAAAATTGGCAAAATTGATTTGTTCGATTTTCAAACCTACGTTGCCGTGCATCACACCATCGCCGATCAAGCGGTGCGTCGTTTACAAGGCGGCAAGATCAAAGGACGCAGCGTGCGTGTCCGTCCGATCGCGTAATCGCCGTGGTCGCTTCGATTGATTAACGCTAACAAAATCGCTATAAAGGCGCACAATTTTGGAGCGCAATAATCATGGCTAAACCCGGAAAAAGTGGCATCGAACGCGTTGTCGATGCGTTCGGTTATTCGATGAAAGGCATCGCCGCCGCATGGCGTAGCGAAGCGGCTTTCCGACAAGAAGCGGTGATGGCGCTGGTGTTGTTTCCGCTGGCATTCGTGGTCGCACGCGATCCAGTCGACTTCGTGTTACTGGTCGGCAGCGTGTTGATTGTTTTAATTGTGGAATTATTGAATTCGGCCATCGAAGCCGTGGTCGATCGCATCGGTTCGGAATTGCATGTGTTGTCTGGCCAAGCCAAAGACATGGGTTCCGCCGCCGTGTTTTTTTCGCTGTGGTTGTGCGGCATTACATGGGCCGCGATCGCGTACTTGCATTACTTCGTTTAATTCTTTTTATTGTCATACTGGCGTCATTTAGTTGCCATGATTACCCGTCACGCTTGCCGTTAATACCGGCGTGGCGGGGAAGTTGCGGTGAATCATCGTTACACACCATGGCGTGCGTTGTTTATTTCGGATGTGCATCTGGGTACGCGCGCCTGTAAAGCCGATGCACTATTGAATTTGTTGTCGCGCTCGCATTATCAAAAATTGTATCTGGTTGGTGACATCATTGATTTCGAACAGATGCGTCGCCGTAGCCACTGGCCTTCTGCACATAACGACATCGTCACGCTGATCATGGCGCGCGCCAAACAAGGTGTCGAAGTGATTTATGTTCCCGGTAATCATGATGCTCTGATGCGACATTATGTCGGGGAATTATTTGGCCATATCAGCGTGCAATACGAAGCGGAGTATCGCAGCCACGACGGAAAACGGCTGTTGATTTGTCATGGCGATGTGTTCGATGCGGCGGTAAAGTACCATCGCTTATGGAATTTTTGCGGTGATCAATTGAATGAATTTTTGCTGGCATTGAATTCACTGCTCAACCGCGTGCGCGTGCGCTATGGCTTGCCTTATTGGTCGCTTTCTACTTACATCAAAACGCATTTAAAGAAGGCCAATGCCTATATTGCGCGTTTTCAAAACGCGGCGTCTAACGAGTCACAAAAACGCGGCTACGATGGCGTTATTTGCGGTCATATTCATTACGGCGCAATTCATCAGGATGGTGATTTTCTTTATATGAATGACGGCGATTGGGTAGAAAGTTGCTCGGCCATTATCGAAACCGCGCAAGGCGAGTGGCAGTTGCTACGTCATCCGCCGTTCGCGCCACAGCATAATGTCGTGGCGTTGCATAAAGCGAACGCGGCGTGATAAGGGTTATGGCATTGGCGGCACAAACGTCAGCGTGCCAGCTAACCACCACAACAGCAGCAATACCAGCGGCAAATGCACCATAAATTGCAAGGCAGTAAAACCGACAATATCGCGCGCTTTTAATCCGACCACACCAAGCAAGGGCAACATCCAAAACGGATTGATTAAATTGGGCAACGCTTCGGCAGCGTTATAAATTTGCACCGCCCAGCCTAAATGCACTTTCAATTCAATCGCGGCCTGCAACACATACGGCGCTTCGATCAACCATTTGCCGCCACCCGAGGGAATAAACCATCCCAACAGGGCGGAATAAAGCCCCATGACAACCGGATAGCTATCGCGATCGCACAGCGCCACAAACGCATCGGCAATGCGGCTGGATAAGGTAAGGCCGTCGTCACCGGTTGCGGCGGTTAACACAGCGGCCAAACCCGCGAACAAGGGATATTGAATCAATACGCCCGACATCGTTGGCACGGCGCGCGTAACGGCGTTGATAAACGCCGACGGACGACCGTGCAGCGCCATGCCGATCATCAGAAATAAAAAATTATAGGTGTTCAAACCCGACAAGGCCTGCAACCACGATTTTTGTTGCCCTTCTTGCCACAACCAACCGGCCCCCAATAGCACCACCAACCACAAGACCCACGCCGCGTGGTCCAGCCGCTCGCCGGGGCAGCGTGGCACCTGAATCACCGATGCTGGCTCGCGAACGTCAATGCCCATATGCTGGGCGGTTTGTGCGTGCTGGGCGCTCGGTGCCGACCACCACGCGATCGCCATCGAAACGACCACCAGCACCAATGTCAGCAACAAGGATTGCCACAAAAAAATCGTTTGCGAAAACGGGATCACGCCACTTAACGCCAACAACGACGGCGGCAAACTCCCCGCATTGGCTTGCAACTGAGCCGCCGATGACGACAAACCCATGGCCCAGGTTGCCCCCAGTCCCAGATAAGCGGCGGCGGTGGCGGCGCGATAGTCCATCCGCAAACCTTCACGGCGCGCCAGCGCACGCACCATCAAGCCACTAAAAATCAAACTGAAGGCCCAGTTCAGCAACGACGTCGCCATGCTTAAAAACGCGATCAGCGCGATCGCGCTACGCCCGCTGCGTGGCTGTAACGCAATTGCGTTAATCGCCCGAATGAGCGGCGGCGACACCGCCACCACATAGCCGCTAATCGCCACCATCACCATCTGCATGGTAAACGGGATTAAGGACCAGAAGCCGTCGCCAAAGGCTTTGCTGATCTGAAAGTACGATGAACCGTTGACCGCCGCGCCCACCACGACCAGCCCTAACGCCAGTACGGCAAACACCAAGGCGTCGGGAAACCAACGCTCGGCAAAGTGCGTGAATCGCAACGCCCAGCGCTGCAGCCATGAGGAGGCCATCAATCGTTCCACCCGAAGCTAAAACTTGCAAAGCCGTTATCTTAAACATCAGCGCTGGCGCTTGACCATGACGGCGGTGATTCAAGCGTGGTGACGAGCGCCTCGACCTTTGGCGACGAAAAGAGGCCGCAGCATCGCAAGATCACTCGGCATCAGAAGCTGACGATTGGCATGGACATACGCTTATTTAGGCGCTGTGTTTTTGTAAAACTTGATCAAATCGAGATGAACACATCATTTTTACGGTGAATTGTTTGATCTTTACACGAACACCTTGCTCGGAGTACAACAACAGCCAGCTCGCTTAACGACTTCAAACCCGATGACCGAACCTCACTCCGCCGCCAAAACCGCTGCCGTCGCAAGCGCCCCCTTTGCCGCCGCCCCCTTACCGACCGTACGTCGTGTCGCCCAGCTCGCACCGTTGCAATGGTTGCACTTGGGCTTGCGCGATATGCGCTTGCATCCGGTCGCCAGTCTGTTTTACGGGGTCGCTTTTGCCGCCATGGGTGCCGTCTTGGAATACGCACTGCGCCATGCCGCGCAATATTTTATGACCTTGTTATTCGGCTTTTTTTTGCTCGGCCCGTTTCTGGCCACCGGCCTTTACAACGTTGCCAAACAAACCGAAGCCGGCAAACCGGCCACCGCCCTGCGCACCATGATGGCATGGCGCAGCAATCCGCAAGGCATCGGCATTTATTTGATGATTGCGATCGTCGTTTTATTGTTGTGGGCGCGCGCATCGTTGGTCACCTTTGCATTGTTTTACACCGGTAACGCGCTCGAGATCGGCAGCTTTCTGCAACAAGTGCTGACGTGGGAACAATTGGATTTTATTCTGGCTTATTTCATGGTCGGCGGTTTGTTTGCGACGCTGATCTTTGCGATCTCGGTGGTGTCTGTGCCGATGATGATGGATCGTAACGCCGAGAGTTTTACCGCCTGTTTCACCAGTTTGCGCGTATTGAATCTCAACCCCGCCGCGATGACAGTGTGGGCGTTTTTCATTGTGGTCTTGATCGGGCTGGGATTTCTCAGCGGATTTTTCGGTTTAATTTTTACCGCACCGTGGGTCGGTCTGGCGACCTGGCACGCTTATCGCGCCACGGTAGCCGATTAATTGTGTTGTCCATCGCCACGTGACCATACCGTTACGATTAATTTTTTTTAGCGCGCAAACTATTCAACGGTGTTTCTCGTCTAGTGCTACAAACACCACGAGAACATCTATGAAATCCATTTATTTTTCTTGCGCCGTCATAACGGCAATGTTTTTGCAGTCGCCAGTTTATGGTGACAATACGATCGCCAACCATGAAATTCCTCACCACGCGAGCACCGTCGTTATCGACGGCGAACTCGACGATGCGGCATGGCAAAATGCCAAACGCATTGAATTGGTGTACGAAACCGACCCGTCGGAAAATGCACCAGCGGCCGTAAAAACGATCGTGTATTTGTATGAAGACGGCGAACATCTTTATGTGGCCTTTGATGCGCGCGATCCCGATCCCACCCAGATACGAGCGTTTCTGCGCGATCGCGACAAAGCCTATAACGATGATTTTGTCGGCATTGTGCTCGATACGTTTAATGACAAACGGCGTGCTTTCGAATTTTTTGTCAATCCACTTGGCGCGCAAATGGATTTAACCAACGACGACATCAATCAAGACGAAAGTGACGCATGGGACGCGATTTGGGAAAGTCAGGGAAAAATCAATAAAGACGGATTTATTGTTGAGATCGCCATCCCGTTTCGCGTGTTACGTTTTGTCGACAGCAATGAATTAAAAGAATGGGGCGTCGATCTGCTGCGCTTTTATCCGCGCGACAAACGCTATCGGTTATCCAATAACAAACAAGATCGCAATAAAGCATGTTACTTGTGCAAATTGGCGACGTTTACCGGCATGAAAAACGCACGACCCGGTAAAAATATTGAAGTGGTACCCAGTATCACGGCCGCGCGTGCCGATAGCCGCGATGTATACAGCGATGATGGCTGGCAAAAGGGGTCATTAAAAACCGAAGCCGCCGTCGATTTTCGCTGGGGCATCAATCCGAATACGTCGCTCAATGTCACCGTGAATCCCGACTTTTCGCAAGTTGAATCCGATGTATTGCAATTAGACGTGACCACACCGTTCGCGCTGTTTTATCCTGAAAAACGACCGTTCTTTTTAGAAGGTGCCGAATATTTCAATTCGCCGCTTAACGTCGTACACACCCGCAATATCAATGACCCCGATTACGGCATTAAATTAACCGGACGCGTAGGCGACAGCACGTATGGCGTGTTTAGCGCCGACGACACGGTGACACAGTTCTTACTGCCCGGCCCTTTTGGTTCGTCACTGGCAACGCTTGAACAGCGCAGTCGCAACGACGCCTTTCGATATCGTTTTGATGCCAATCATCACGTTAATTTCGGCATCTTGAGTACATCGCGGCGCAGCGACGATTATCACAATCGCGTCACCGGCATTGATGGCAAGATCCGCTTTAACGACAACGAAAGCGTGCAGTGGCAGTGGTTGGACAGTGCGACGCACAATCCCGAACAATTATTAAACGATGCACAAGTCAGTAAAATGGATCAGTCTGATCGCGCCTATTTTATTGATTACACTCATCAAGATAGAAACTGGCGCTGGTGGGCGCGCGAAATGAATTACGGTCGCGATTTTCGTGCCGATTTAGGTTTTATGCCGCAAGCCAATTTCAAAAAAGACGTCGCCGGTGCGGCTTACACGTGGCATCGCGAAAACGGTAGCGATTGGCACCGTTTTCGCTTGAACGGTGATTGGGATCGCACGGTCGCCGAAGACGGCACGGAACTGGAACAGGAAGTCGAATTGTATTTGGGCATCAATGGTCCGTTGCAATCGTATATTGAGTTCGGCGGCGGTAGTCGCGATCGCTTATGGCACGAGGTAGTTTACCGCGAAAATTTTCGTTCGCTCTATGTTCAACTCGATCCCCTCTCCGGTTTACATATCGAAGTGTTTAATCGTTTTGGCGACCAAATTGATTTTGCCAATGGCGGCGTTGGCCGTTTGATCAGTAGCAACCCTGATATCAAGTGGAATATCAGCGAAAATTTGTCGCTGAATATCGCGCACACATACAGTCGTTTAAAAGTCGATAACGGCATCGCTTTCGAATCGAATTTAAGTGACGCGCGCATCACGTGGCAATTTAACAATCGCAGTTTTGTGCGACTGACGTTGCAACGCGGCGATACGCTTTACGATCCGGACGTTTACGCAAGCCCAATTAATCGCCGCGAACGCGATTTACACACGCAATGGTTGTACTCTTATAAAATCAACCCACAAACCGTATTTTTCGCCGGTTATTCTGACGGTGCCATTGATGACGATACACTCGACGGTTTACAACGCAACGAACGCAGCGTGTTTAGCAAAATTAGTTATGCGTTTATCCGCTAGCGCAACCGCCTTTTTAGTTGAGAATCGTCAACGCTACTGCGCGACCCTCGTGTCAGAATATCCACTCGGTCGCGCGTCTTTTTACCTCATTCATGGCCAAAAAATTTCCCATTCTACCATCACACCCTGAGCGCCTTTGCTGGGGCTGCGATCGCTACTGCCCGGCCAACGATATGGCATGTGGCAACGGCACCGAACGCACGCCACATCCAAGCGAATTATTTGGTGAAGACTGGTTAGTAAACGGTGCCGATGGCGACAATGAAAAAGAACGCGAGCAATGGCATTTAATTGCACCACGCAAAACCTCGCCATGAGGCGACGCTAATCGCTTGTGCTTTATTGTCGTTTAGCAGTTGACTCGGGTTGCGTTCCCTGCGGTTTCGCTACGGAAGCAAATTGGTAATTCCCAGCTTCATTGACTATAAAGTAAGTCGTCAGAACCGTGACACGGGAGCGTAGACGACATGAAATCCTACTTTATTCCATTACTTATCACCGTCTCATTGACCGCTGGGGTTGGTCACGCCGTTGACTATAAGTTTAATGGCTTCGCCAGCATCGTCGGCGGAAAAATTTTGTCCGGCGATGGCGGCAATACCGCGTTTCCTGATGGCCGCGATTGCCCTTGCTTTGTTGCCGATTACAACACCGGTGCGTTGTATGAAGACGGCGATTTAAGTTTCAAACATGACACGAAAGCGGGCGCTCAAATCAATCTCAATTTCACCGATGACTTCTCGTTAGTGACGCAAGCGGTCGCTCGTGCTTATAGCGGCGATGTCAAAATTGAATGGCTGTATTTGTCATGGGACATCAATTCCAGTTGGACATTGCAAGCGGGTCGTAAACGCATTCCGCTGTATTACTATTCCGAGTTTCAGGATATCGGTTTGTCGTATCAGTGGGTTCGCCCACCCCAAGCGTTGTATGGATGGGAAGCCAGTAATTATAACGGCGCGAGCCTTCGTTATTCCGGTACACTGGGCGATTTTAGTGTGCGCGCCAGTGTCTATGGCGGTGACGAAGAAGTGAAAGACGCGGGCTACAACACGATTTATTACGATGATGATCAGGATTCGCGCTGGGAGAATATTCGCGGTGGCGATATCGAAGTGTCGTACGAGTGGTTTACCGGTCGCTTCATCATGATGCAATCAGAAAATTCCACCACCGCTTATCCCGACAGTGGCGAATTTTTTGATCCCCCCATGGAACAGTCGGTTATGGGATTGGCATTAAATGCTGATTTCGGCGAATGGTTCGTGTTAACAGAATTCAACGTCAATAACCGCGATTACGTGCGCGACGATTACGAAGTGAAGGCACCAGCGTCGATGTTGGGTGTTGGCTGGCGCATCGGAAGCTGGACACCTTTTATCAGTTGGTCGCGCTATTGGGATAAGACCGACGCCGATGTCGATACCTACGCGGCCGAGCGATTTATCGACACCTCGATCACGTTGCGCTACGACTTAAGCGCGTCAATGGCAATTAAGACACAGTATCAACAGCTAAATGATCGCTCGTTGGGAGCTTTCGTTGGCGACACCAAGGTGCTGTCAGTGGCGCTGGATATGGTGTTTTAAGGAGGCGGTATCATGAAAATTATTTTGCTCTGTGTCAGCCTTTTCGCCGCACCCGTTCTCGCCGACATTGCGGTTATTGTGCATTCCGGCAATGCTTCAACTGCCGATCAAGAAACGATCGCGCGCTTGTTTCTCGGCAAAGCAAAAACATTTAACGACGGTGCGACCGCTGTCGCGATAGCGCAGGCATCTGGGGCTAGTATCAGCGATGAATTCAACGACAAAGTGTTAGGGAAAAATGCCGCACAACTCAAAGCGTATTGGTCGCAATTAGTGTTCACCGGCAAAGGCACTCCTCCACGCGAACTCGCCAACGACGCTGAAGTCGTAAAGTGGGTGGCATCGCAAACCACCGGCATCGGTTACGTTCAGGCCAGTGCTGTCGATGACAGCGTGAAAGTTATTGCGAAGTTTTAGTGTCCTGCCTATTCAAATTTAATTTATTGCATTGTCGCCATTACCATTCCAACGGTAATGGCGAGTTTATAACAACACGAACATGATTGAATTTCGTTTAGCCGTGTGTCCGGTTCGCAATGCGTTTATGATGATCGGTACGATTTTTAAAAATAACGCTAACGGCCAATCATTGAGCGGCATTTATTCCAACTTGAAATCTAACACAATTTCCTTGGCACTTGTTTTCACCGTTTTGCCATCGCGCGTGGCAGCTTGATAACGCCATTTGGCCACGGCAGCGATGGCAGCGCGGTCAAATAATGTTTTCGGTTTGGCGTCGATCACAACAATATGTTGCGGCTCACCGACTTCATTAATATCAAAACGCAGTTTCACCCAACCCTGTATGCCTTGTTGCGCTAATTCGCGCGGATACACCGGTGGTAATTGCACCAACGGGCGTGCATCACGTGCATCAAATGCCGAGCCTTCATGTTGTTCACCCGTCGTTGTTGGCGACTGGTGTGTTGGCAAATGCCAATTTTTCCCGCTTTTTAACATTTCGTTTCCGCTTGGAATATTAGGCAGATCCGGACGCGTCGGGCCTTCAAACGACGTTATTCCGGCGGACGGAATACTCGGCAACTTTTTTTCTGGCTCGGGTTTGGGTAGTGGCGCGCGCGGTGGTGGCGTGCGCTCATCAAAATGCGTCGGAAAAAACGAATCGGGCGGCACTGGACGCGTAACCGGATCAGTGTGATAACGCGTACTCACCAGCGACGCCATAAAAACAAATAACCAAAAGGTTGAGACAACACCACCACTTACTGCAACGACTTTACGCATGATCCGCTCCTATTCGAAATCGTTTGTAACAACTTCAAGTTAGCGAATCGGCACGCTTTCAAGACGGTGCCAATACGTGTTTTATTTGTGCATTATTTACTTTCAACTCAGCGTGCGTTCCATCACGCTGGTTCGATTAGTTCGATGTTGCTCATGTTGTTGTGCGAGCGTTAGCACGTAAGGCGAGTTAACGATTATTTTTCAATGTTGGTCACGCGTTAATCCGCGTGCGCGAGGATGTCAGCGAGATCTGCTGCCACCGAAACCGTGGGCGACTCAGTAATGCGCCCGATCTCTTTTCCGTGTTGCAGCACGATAATGCTGGGAATACGTTGCACATTAAAAAATTCGGTTTGTTTCTCATCGTCTTTTTTTGTGCGATCAAGCGCGATGAGCTCTAGCGTTAACGGTGTTACGTGTTTAACCAGCGCCAAAAAAATCGGCACGTCACGCTGGCTATCGCTGCACCACGTTCCGAAAAAAACTTTAACGGATAGATCGGAATGTTTCGCCATCGCCGCACTAACAGACTCTACGCTGTCTTCGGCAACCGGCACGGCATAAAACGACGGATAGTCTTGTTGCAAACGATAGGCGCTGATCGGTCCACGCGCTTCGCTAAGGTGACAACCCGATAACAACATCATCAACAACGCCATCGCTACTGCGTTACGGAAAAGGCAATAAATAGAACGCATCGTGGTAACTCCCTGATCGCACGAACGAAAACAAAACGGTTTTGTGCCAGTTATGACGTTACCAAGATTTGTCGGCTATCAACTTCTGTTGCAATTCTGCGATATTGCTTCGGTAATAGCGCGCTTAACGCACGTTGCCACAAGGTAGTGCTGGGGGAACGCTGAAATGAAAGACCTGACCCTGAACTTTTCCAAGGTAGTCCTGAATTCAACTTTAAAGCGCACCACACGGACGGAAAAAGCGGGACGGATTTATTTTTTGCTAAATAAATCCGTCCCGAACGCAGAATTAAGGGGCTTCGCGAAGCGTAGCGTAGCGATGTCCCGTGGAGGCCGAAGGCCGGAACAAACTTGAATGACTTGTTGGGCTTAACTTGCTTCATAGCCTGTGGGATTTTCCCCCTCCCAAGCAAACGAATCTCGAACGCACTCTTCAAGTGAAATGAACCAGCTTGAATCCATGCCCATACTATCGTGTGGACCAGAAATGAAAAGTAAACCCCATGGGTAAGCTGGACCAAAACCCTGTTCGCAAAAGACAAAAGCAGTATTTGATTCTTTGTGTTCCGCAACGACCCAGCAGGGAAATGTTTGACCTTCAATTCCATAATCCCACGGGCGCTGCTCAAGGCGTGGCGGAACTAAAATTTGTTTTATGCGAGTAACAAACTCCGGTTGCGATATCTTGGCAAGCTCACTTTTAATAAGTTCGTTAACTTCGGAAACGTGATTCATGAAGCCCAACGTACTGTGGAGGGGGCAGGCCCTGACGGGCGCAAAGAACGGGCGATTCGTGAATCATAAAAAAGCCGCTGATTAAGCGGCTTCTTTAATTACATAAACGCTTTCGCGCACCACGCGAGTATTCCCATCGGGAACAGCCCTAGCACTAATAGCGCCAAGCCATTGGCGCTGATCGCTAAACGTAATGCGGTGCTGGCTTCGATCGGCGATTTGTCGTCGCTTTGATCGAAGAACATCACTTTGACGACTTTCAAATACACATAACAACCGATCACGCTGAAGAACGCAGCGGAACCGGCGAGCCAATACATATTGCTATGCACGGCGGCTAAGAACACTTGTAATTTCGGCCAGAAACCAATGAACGGCGGAATGCCGGCCATCGACATCATGACGAGCATCATGATCGCCGCGTACCACGGTGATTTGTGCCACAAACCTTTAATGTCATACAGTTCGTCGCTTTCAAATCCGGAACGCGACAAAAACAAAATCATGCCGAAACCGCCGAGTGTCATTAAAGAATAAATCAGCACATAGAACATTGACGCGGCATAGCCTTCGTTGCTGCCCGCCGCAAAACCAACGAGAAAATATCCCATGTGGGCGATCGCCGAATACGCCAGCAGTCGCTTTAAATTGTTTTGCATGACGGCACCGATATTGCCAACCGCCATCGACGCAATCGCAAGCAGCGTAAGCATATCGCGCCAATCGGCAGAAAATTGTGGCAAGGCTTCGGTGAGCAAACGGGTGACCATACCAAAGGCCGCAATTTTGGGTGCCGAACCAATAAACGCGACTACCGAAGTCGGTGTGCCGTGATAGATATCTGGGATCCACATATGAAACGGTACAGCGCCTAATTTAAACGCGATACCGGCGACAATAAACACTAAGGCAAAGCGATATAACATCGCTTGCGTTTCGCCATTTGGCATTTGCGCAATGGCTTCAATAGTGATGCTGCCCGTCGCGCCATACAGCATCGACATGCCGAACAGCAAAAAGCCCGAGGCCAACGCGCCCATGACGAAATATTTCATGGCGGCTTCTGGTGCCGTTTGCGAATCACGTTGCATGGCGACCATGGCATATAACGATAAGCTCAAAATTTCCAAGCCTAAGTAAATCGTCAACATGCTGTAGGCCGACACTAACACCATCATGCCAAGTAACGAAAACAGCGTGAGCAGATAATATTCGCCACGCATAATTTGGCGTTTAGCGATGTACGCACGCGCATAAAGAAGAGCGATGGCGGTCGAAATATATAAGCCGACTTTTAAAACCGTTGCGATCGCGTCGTGCTTGAAATGGCCAGCGTATAAAGCGGGCATATTCGGGATCGCCGCCATGTTAGTGGTGATAAACAACGCCCCTACAACCGTGAGTAACGTCATCCAAAACGTGTTGCGACGTTCTTCACCGGGGAAAAATAAATCGGTCAACATGACCACACAGATCATGCCGAGTACAAAAATTTCGGCGGATAAAAAACTTAAACTGATTTCGCTCATTTTTATACTCCGCCACCGAGCTTAGATTGCAAACCGGTTTGCAACAGGTATTGCACCGAAGGCTCCATAATGTCGGTTAATGGTTTGGGATAAAGTCCGAAATACAACACCGCAATCGCGAGTGCCGCCAACATAAGGTATTCGCGCGCCGAAATATCATCGAGTTCGGCCACGTGGGTGTTGGCGATTTCACCGAACATCACGCGTTTGACCATCCACAAGGTATACGCTGCGCCAAAAATCAAGGTAAACGCAGCGAAGAACGCGATCCACGGATTGGCCGCAAACGCCGCCAGAATCACATAAAACTCGCCGACGAATCCGCTGGTGCCGGGCAACCCCGCATTGGCCATACCGAAGAACACCATAAACATGGCGAATTTCGGCATGGTGTTGGCGACACCGCCGTAATCACCAATTTGACGCGAGTGCACACGGTCGTACAACACACCGATCGACAAGAACAACGCCCCCGAAATAAAACCGTGCGAAATCATTTGCACCAGCGCGCCTTGCACCGCCACGCCGGCTTGCATCGTGTTACCGGTTTTCAACAAAGCAAACACGATGAAGAAACCGAGCGTGACAAAACCCATGTGCGCAATGGAAGAATACGCCACCAGTTTTTTCATGTCTTTTTGCACCAATGCAACCAGACCGATATAAACCACGGCAACCAAACTTAAAATAATCATGAAGTCGGCAAAATAACTTGAAGCATCCGGCGCGATTGGCAAACTAAAACGGATGAAACCGTAAGTTCCCATTTTCAACATGATTGCCGCCAACACCACCGATCCGCCGGTAGGTGCCTCGACGTGGGCATCAGGCAACCACGTGTGTACCGGCCACATCGGCACCTTGACCGCAAACGCCAGCAAGAACGCCACGAACACCCATTGCTGAGTGGCCAACGACATCGGTAAATGTTGTAAATCGACGATGGCAAAACTGTTGGCTTTCAGGCCCATGTAGATCAACGCGATCAACATGAACACTGAACCTAAAAACGTGTACAAGAAAAATTTCAGCGTGGCGTAAACACGATTCGGTCCACCCCAGATACCGATGATCAAGAACATCGGCACCAACATGCCTTCCCAGAACACGTAAAACAACATGGCATCGAGCGCCGCAAAAACGCCGTTCATTAAGCCGGTCATGATCAAAAACGCCGCCATGTATTGCGATTGGCGATTTTCGATCACTACCCAACCGGCGATGATCACGATGACCGAAATAAAACTGGTCAATACGATCAGGGGCAAAGCGAAGCCGTCGATACCGAGTGCGTAATTAATGTTTAATTCACCGAAACTAATCCAATTGGCGAATTCGTTAAATTGCATCTCGTGCGTGCCAAGCGCGAACCCTTGATAAAGCGGCAAGCACAGCAATAGGGTGGCAAGTGAAGTCGTCAACGCTAACCAGCGCGACGCCGCTTTGTTGCGATCACCGGTGCCGAATAACACCAGCAAACCACCGACCACCGGCAACCAGATTAATAAACTGAGCAAAGGCAGTTGAGTCATGATTTTTTTCCCTTTGCCTTAAGACTTGAACCAGAACCAGACTAAGAACACCAGCAAACCGATAATCATCGAGAAGGCATAGTGATAAAGAAAACCACTTTGCACTCGACGCAGTTGCGCACTGATCTTGCCCACTAAACTTGCCGAACCATTCACCAAGGTGCCGTCAATTAATTGCACATCGCCGTGTTGCCACAAACGCGTACCCAACTTGACCGAACCATTGGCGAAAAACGCTTGGTTAAAATCATCAAAATAATATTTATTGATGAGTAGGGTGTGTACACCCGACAAACGTTTTTGAAACGCATCGGCGATCGCCGGATTTTTCACCCAGATAAACCACGCCGTAAACACACCGGCCAGCGCTAACCAAAACGGCACCGTCATCGGTGCGTGGAGGGCAAACGCCAACCAACCGTGGTGCAATTCTTCACCGACGTGATGCAGTGTGTTGTGCTCAGGCGCGACATAAATTACGCCATTGAAGAAATCACCAGCGAGCATCGGTTCGGCAAAGAACCACGCGATGATAACCGAAGGTATGGCCAATGCGATTAACGGAAAAGTGACCACCCAAGGCGACTCATGGGGCGCGTGAGCAGGGTGATCATCATGGCCGTGATGCGTGTGCTTACCGTGATCATGATCGTCATCGTGATGCGCTTGATGATGATGATGATTGCTGGCGTCATTGAAACGCTCGTTGGTGTGGAACACCAAAAAGAACATCCGGAAGCTGTACAACGCGGTGATAAACACACCGGCCAAAACGCAGTAATACGCATACGTTGCCCCCGGAATGTGCGCCGCGTGAACCGCTTCGATAATCGCGTCTTTGGAATAGAAACCGGAGAACAACGGCGTACCGATGAGGGCCAACGATCCGAGCAAAGAAGTGAACCACGTGATCTTCATGTATTTCCACAAGCCACCCATTTTGCGAATGTCTTGCTCGTGATGCATACCGATAATCACCGAACCCGCCGCTAAAAACAGTAAGGCTTTAAAGAACGCGTGAGTCATCAAGTGGAAGACGCCTGCGGCATAAGCCGATGCACCTAAAGCCACCACCATGTAACCGAGTTGCGATAAGGTTGAGTACGCGACGACACGTTTGATGTCGTTTTGCACAATGCCTAAAAATCCCATAAATAACGCGGTAGTGGCACCAATAATTAAAACAAACGTTAATGCGGTTTCGGATAACTCAAATAATGGCGACATCCGCGCCACCATAAAGACACCAGCGGTCACCATGGTGGCAGCGTGAATTAACGCCGAGATCGGTGTCGGGCCTTCCATCGAATCTGGCAACCACACGTGTAACGGCACCTGCGCCGATTTACCCATGGCACCAATAAATAAACCGATGCAGATCACGCTCATCGCCGACCATTGCTGTGTGCCGACGATATTCATGGTTTTATTCAACCCCGCAAGATCCGGTGCGGCACTAAACACGCTGGCGTAATCCAGCGTATTGAAATAAAACAATACCGCTGCGATACCGATGAGGAATCCGAAATCACCGACGCGATTGACCAGAAACGCTTTCATATTGGCGTAAATGGCGGTGGGTCGCTTGAACCAGAAACCGATCAATAAATACGACACCAAGCCGACCGCTTCCCAACCGAAAAACAGTTGCAAGAAGTTGTTGCTCATCACCAACATCAACATCGAAAACGTGAACAACGAAATGTAGGAGAAAAAGCGTTGATAACCGGCATCATCGGCCATGTAGCCAATGGTGTAGATGTGCACCATCAAACTGACGAAGGTAACGACCACCATCATCATGGCAGTCAGGTTATCGACCAAAAAGCCAACGTGCAGATCGAGTCCGCCGACAACCGCCCAATCGTACAAATTCTGGTTAAACGCGGGTAAGCCCTGCGAGTGTTGCCAGAACGTATAAATCGACAACACGCAAGAAAGAGCAACACCGAGAATCGTCACGGTGTGCGCGCCTTTGCGGCCGATTTGTTTTCCAAATAATCCGGCCACAATCGCGCCGATAAGCGGGCTTAAGGCCACGGTGAGGTAAATATTCTGCATTATGGTTTTACCCCTTCAAGCTATCGAGTTCTTCGACGTCAATGGTGTTGCGATTGCGGAACAGCACCACCAAGATCGCCAAGCCAATCGCCGATTCGGCAGCGGCCACCGTCAAAATGAAAAACACAAACAACTGCCCCATTTGATCGCCAAGATAATGCGAGAACGCGACAAAGTTAAAATTTACCGCGAGCAACATCAATTCGACACAAAGCAACAATGTGATAACGTTTTTGCGATTGAGAATAATGCCGGCGATCGAAATCGCAAACAAGGCACAACTCACCAGCAAGTAATGATTCAATCCGATCATGCTTGCTCTCCTTCATGCTTTTTAACCGCTGCCATTTTGACCACCCGCAAACGATCTTCTTTATTGGCCAGCAACTGACGACCGACATCTTGGGTTTTGCGCATACGCGTACCACGGAAGGTCAAACTGATCGCGGCGACAATCGCAATCAATAAAACTACTGCGGCTAATTCAAACGGATAAAAGTGATCGGTATAAATAATATTGCCAAGACCGGCAACGGTGCCGATAGGGCTGTTTTCTGTGGTCGCGACAATAGCAAATTGGTTGTCTTTGACCATCCACCAAATCAAACCGAACACCATGGCCGCCGCCAGAACACCAAGCGGTAAATAACGGGTGAATCCTTGTTTAATTGCGGCGTATTCGACGTCGAGCATCATCACCACAAACAAGAACAGCACCATGACGGCACCGACATAAACAACAATCAAACTTAAGGCCAAAAATTCGGCGTGCAACAACATCCACAATACGGCCGAGCAGAAAAAGGTCAGCACTAAAAACAACACAGCACGCACCGAGTTACGCACCGTGATCACGGCGGTTGCCGAGATCAGCGTAAGCGCCGCGACGACATAAAAAACCACCGGGCTTAGGAGTTCATACGGATTCATTGTTGGCCCCTTTACCGATATGCCGCGTCGAGTGCGCGGTCGGCAGCAAGTTGTGCTTCGTATTTGTCGCCGATCGCGAGCAGTTTCGCTTTTGTCATAATTTGTTCGCCACGTTTTTCAAAGTGGTAATCGAAAACGCGGGTTTCGACGATCGAATCCACCGGACACGATTCTTCGCAAAAACCGCAGAAAATACATTTGAACAAATCAATTTCGTAGCGTGTGGTACGGCGCGTGCCATCGTTGGCGCGCGGAGCAGCCTCGATAGTGATCGCCAGTGCCGGACAAACGGCTTCACATAATTTGCAGGCAATGCAACGTTCTTCACCGTTGGGGTAACGACGCAAAGCGTGCAAACCACGGAAGCGATGCGATTGCGGCGTTTGTTCTTCAGGGTATTGCACGGTGATCTTGGTCATAAACATATGACGCCATGTCACCGCCAAACCAGCACGCAACTCACTTAACGAAAAGGTGTGCCAAAATTGACGTAAGGATTCCATCGAATGCGTCCTCACTTAAAACCAAGGGCCGATTTTTGCCTTGGCCAAAAACGCAACGAAAACCAACCACACGATGGTGAGCGGAATAAATACTTTCCAACCCAAACGCATCACTTGGTCATAACGGAAACGCGGGAATGTCGCGCGCAACCACAAGAAGAAGAACAGGCTGATAAAGACTTTGGTCAGCATCCAGTGCAAGCCGCCTTGACCTAACACCGGAATGGATTCCAGAACCGGTACGCCTTCAAACGGCGATAACCATCCCCCCCAGAACATGATGGCGGTTAAAAAGCTCATCAAAATCATATTGCCGTATTCGGCGAGGAAAAATAACGCGAATCCCATGCCGGCATATTCAACGTGAAAACCGGCAACGATTTCAGATTCACCTTCCGGTAAGTCGAATGGCGCGCGATTGGTTTCAGCAATTCCGGAGATCCAATACACGATCATCAACGGAAACAGTGGCCACATATACCATTGCCAAATGCCGCCGTGCTGTTTCATCACGATGTCGGTTAAATTCATTGAATGCGAACACAACAAGACGCCAACAAGCGCAAATCCCATCGCCAACTCATACGACACCACTTGCGCCGCCGAACGTAAGCTGCCTAAAAAAGCGTATTTGGAATTCGACGCCCAACCGGCAATGATGACACCGTAAACACCGATCGAGGTCATGGCAAACAAGAACAGTAAACCTAAGTTCACGTCAGCCAGCACCATGCCCATATCAAAAGGCACCACCGCCCATGCTGTCACCGACGCAGCATATAAGGTGATCGGAGCGACGATGAACAACACTTTGTTGGCTCGTTCAGGCACCACGATTTCTTTTTGAATTAATTTCAACACGTCGGCAAACGGTTGCAATAATCCCATCGGTCCGACGCGATTAGGGCCGATGCGCACTTGCATCCAACCAATCACTTTACGTTCCCACAACGTCAGAAACGCGACCGATAAAATCAACGGCAACACGATCGCGACGATTTTAATCACGATCCAGATCGCGTCTTTCACGAAATCCCACCACATGATTAAACTCCTCGCGCTGTAGTCGTTGTCGACTGCGCATCCACCGTTTGTTGCAAGCTTTTTGCGCGGCGAACCAACGCATCAACTTGATATAAACCCACTTCACCTTGGAAGCCGTCGACGGTTAAATTATTCGGCATTTTAATCGCAGAATTAACGTTGGCCGCGTGATCCAATGCCAGTTCCAATTCTTTCAATACGTCTTCGCTACTATGGTAATCGAAGCCACTTTGGTTACTTAAATTACCGAGCACACGCAGGACTTTCCACGCTGGACGCGCTTCACCTTGCGCACTGACCGCCGCCGCAAACGATTGGAACGTGCCTTCGACGTTGACATACGTTCCCGATGTTTCGCCAAACGCCGCAATCGGCAACAACACATCTGCGTATTCGCTGGCACTGTGGTCAGCCCACGGCGTCAAAGCCACGACAAACTCGGCGTTTTGCAGCGCTGTTTTTGCACTTGAGCCAGCACTGGAATCAAATTCCGGCTCGACATCCAACAACAGCATGGCTTTCGCACCTTGCGTTAATATTTGCTGCGCGTTTTTACCGATCGTCGCGCTAGCATGACCGGCTTCACGACGATGCGGCAAGGCTCCTGCCAAATAAGCGCCTGCGGTGTTAGCGCCATGCGTCAAGGTGCCAAACGACGCGGCACTTAATTGCGCGACCAATTGCGCTAACGCCAGAATCGTAGCGCCTTGCGGATGATCGAGCGCCGCCGCGCCAACAATCACCGCTTTCTGTTCGCCTTTAAGCAATAAATCAGCAGCGCGTTTTTGCTGCTCGGATACCACCACGTTTTGCAACAAGGTGCCGACGTCATTAGCACTGCTGGCGCCCGCACTTAACAACGCTTTGGCGATACCGGCTAATTGCTGAACCCAATCGCTGCCCACCAGTTCTTCGGCGCATTTAAAATTGTGATCGTAATCGCGCGGGCTGACCGAAATCACGGCACCATGGCGCGTACTTTTGCGTAAGCGTAACGCTGCAACCGGTTGCTCTTTGCGCAAATTCGACCCCACCAATAAGGTGACATCACGCGTTTCCAAATCAGCGATCGGCATACCCAGCGACGGGTATAAGGGCGCAGAAAGATCGGCGCTGAAATCACGCTGGCGCAAACGAGTATCGATCGAATCGCTGCCCAAACCACGCAGCAATTTTTGCAATAAATACAGTTCTTCCGTGGTGTTATTGGGCGAGGCCAGCGCCGCCGTTTGGGCGCCGTAGTGCTGCAATTTTGTGGCGACAATTTCCAATGCCTCTGACCACGAGGCGTCTTGCCATTTGCCATCACGTTTAATGCGAGGCTGCGTCAGACGCGACGATTGCTGCAAAGCTTCATACGAAAAACGATCGCGATCCGAGATCCACACTTCGTTGATGCTTTCGTTTTCACGCGGCACCACCCGTATCACCTGGTTGCGGCGCACGTGTATATCAATATTGGAACCTAAACAATCGTGGGCGGCGACAGCGGGGCGCGCCTGTAATTCCCATGCGCGCGCATTGAAGCGCGACGGCTTGGCGGTCAAGGCACCGACCGGACACAAATCGATCACATTGCCAGACACTTCGGAATCAACACTTTTTGCGATAAAGGTGCCGATCTCCATGTGTTCGCCGCGACCGGTCGCGCCCATTTCACGAATACCGGCGATTTCGGTGCCGAAGCGCACGCAACGCGTGCAATGAATGCAACGCGTCATTTCGGTGGCAATCAGCGGGCCGATGTCTTTGTCTTTGACAACACGTTTGCCTTCGACAAACTTTGACACGTCTTTGCCATAACCCACGGACAGATCTTGCAACTCGCATTCACCACCCTGATCGCATATCGTGCAATCGAGCGGGTGATTAATCAGCAAAAATTCCATCACCGCTTTTTGCGCGTCCAATGCCTTAGGCGATTTGGTGCGCACGATCATGCCTTCGGTTACTGGTGTCGCGCAGGCCGGCACCGCTTTCGGTGCTTTTTCAACATCGACCAAGCACATACGGCAGTTCGCCGCGACCGATAATTTTTTGTGATAGCAAAAACGCGGAATGGAAATGCCATTTTGATCGGCGATCTCGATAATCATCGAGCCTTGTTCCGCTTGGTATTTCTGACCATCAATTTCGATGTTTAGCATCGCTTGTTTTCCAGGAAAATAGGTCGTATTCAGTTACTGCATCGCGATAAAAAACTAACCGCCCGCGTGGACGATGGATTTTTTGTGTTCGATGTAATACTCGAACTCGTGACGGAAATGTTTCAGGAAACTCATCACCGGCATCGCGGCGGCATCACCTAATGCACAAATGGTGCGCCCCGAAATATTGGCCGCGACTTGATCCAAACGCAGCAGATCTTCGCGCGTTCCTTCACCGTGAACGATGCGGTGCAACATCCGCGCGAGCCAACCGGTGCCTTCACGACACGGCGTGCATTGACCACACGATTCTTCGTAATAAAAATGCGAAATGCGCGCCAGCACCGACACCATGCAGGTGTCTTCGTCCATCACAATCACCGATCCGGCACCAAGCATCGATCCGGCTTTGCTGATCGCGTCGTAGTCCATGGTCAATTCCATCATGGTGGCGGCCGGCAAAATCGGCGTTGATGAACCACCGGGGATCACGGCTTTTAATTTTTTGCCTTTCCAGACACCACCGGCCATGTCCAACAGATCTTTGAACGGCGTCCCCATTCTGACTTCGAAGTTGCCCGGTGCATTGACATGACCCGACACCGAGAAAATTTTAGTGCCGCCGTTATTCGGTTTGCCTTGATCAAAAAACCATTGACCGCCTTTTTCCAGAATCACCGGAACCGAGGCGTACGATTCGACATTGTTGACGTTGGTCGGGCGGCCGAACACACCGTAATTCGCCGGAAACGGCGGTTTGAAACGTGGTTGGCCTTTTTTGCCTTCGATCGACTCGATAAGTGCCGTTTCTTCACCGCAGATGTAAGCACCAGCACCGTAATGAGTAAACAAATCGAATTGATGACCGGTACCCAAAATATTTTTACCGAGCAAACCGGCGGCATACGCTTCTTTTAAGGCATTTTCGAAACGCATGATGGGTTCGTCGAATTCACCGCGAATGTAGTTGTAGCCAACTGTCGCGTTGATGACGTAAGCGCCAATCGCCATGCCTTCAATTAACTGATGTGGATTGAATCGCAAAATATCGCGATCTTTATAGGTGCCAGGTTCACCTTCGTCGGCGTTACAGACGACGTATTTTTGTCCCGGCGCATTGCGCGGCATGAACGACCACTTCAAACCAGTGGGAAAACCAGCACCGCCACGACCACGCAAATTCGACAATTTTAATTCGTCGATAATTTTCTCGGCCGGAATTTTTTCGGTGACGATTTTGCGCCACATCGAATAGCCACCCACCGACTCATACGTTTTCAACGACCACGGTTCCGGCAAACCGACCGTGCGATAACAAACCGGACCTTGTTTTAATTGATACGCCGTGTTCATCGTCTCACTCCAGTTCCGAAATGATCTGATCGATCTTTTCCGGGGTTAAATTTTCGTGATACGTTTTGTCGATTTGACAACACGGCGCGCCGCCACAAGCGGCTAAACATTCCACTTCACGCAAGGTGAATTTGCCGTCCGCCGTGGTTTCTTTAAAACCGATGCCCAATTTTTTCTGCAAATGCTCAACCACCGTATCGGAGCCGCGCAACATGCAGCTGACATTGGTGCAAACGTTGATCACATGCGTGCCAACCGGACTTAATTGATACATCGAATAGAAGGTGGCGACTTCGTACACCGCGATATTGGGAATACCCAAATACGCGGCAACGGCGTCCATGGTGTCATTCGATAAATGATTCAAATGATCTTGTGCGATACGCAACGCGGCCATTACCGCTGAACGCTTGCGATCGGCCGGATACTTGGCGACCCACATATCGATTTCGGCGATGGCGGTGGCCGGTAACAAGGCCTTGAGTAGGGCTTGGTTTTCCATTAGCGGTCAATCTCCCCGAAGACGATATCCATGGTGCCGATGATCGCGACGACGTCAGCGAGCATATGGCCACGCGCAATTTCATCCATGGCGGACAAATGTGCGTAACCCGGAGCACGAACTTTTAAGCGGTAAGGTTTGTTGGCTCCATCCGAAACGAGGTAAACGCCAAACTCGCCTTTCGGATGTTCAACGGCGGCATACACTTCACCTTCTGGTACGCAGTAACCTTCTGAAAATAATTTGAAATGGTGAATCAATGCTTCCATGTCGCGTTTCATTAATTCGCGCGGCGGTGGCGTAATTTTGTGATCACCGAGCATCACGGGCCCAGGATTTTTGCGCAGCCATTCAACGCATTGACGAATGATGCGATTGGATTGACGCATCTCTTCGACGCGCACCAAATAACGGTCGTAACAATCGCCGTTTTTGCCGACAGGAATATCAAAATCGAGTTCATCGTACACTTCGTAGGGCTGCATTTTGCGCAAGTCCCACGCCACACCTGAGCCACGCAACATCGGGCCGGTTAAACCGAGTTGCAAAGCGCGCTCCGGCGACACCACGCCGATATTGACCGTGCGTTGTTTCCAGATGCGGTTTTCGGTCAGCAGGGTTTCGTATTCATCCACCCGTTTAGGGAAGGACTCGGTGAAATCCCAAATGAAATCGAGCATCGAGCCTTGACGATTTTCGTTCAGTTTGGCGACGTCTTTTTCGTTGTGCCATTTCGATGCTTTGTATTGCGGCATACGGTCCGGCAGATCGCGATAAACGCCACCGGGACGATAATAGGTGGCGTGTAAACGCGCGCCTGACACGGCTTCATAGCAATCCATTAACGCTTCGCGTTCGCGGAAACAATACAGAAACATGGTCATCGCGCCGATGTCGAGACCATGCGCACCGAGCCACATCAAATGATTAAGAATGCGAGTGATTTCGTCGAACATCACACGGATATATTGCGCGCGTTTAGGCGCGCTGACACCGAGCAATTTTTCAATCGCGAGTACATAGCCGTGTTCGTTGCTCATCATCGACACGTAATCAAGACGATCCATATAACCAATCGACTGATTAAACGGTTTGCTTTCGGCTAATTTTTCGGTGCCACGGTGCAACAAGCCAATATGCGGATCGGCGCGCACGATGGTTTCACCATCCAGCTCGAGGATCAAACGCAACACGCCGTGCGCTGCCGGGTGTTGCGGACCGAAGTTCAGAGTGTAATTGCGAATTTCTGCCATGGTAGTTTCGCTTATGCTTTGCGCGCTTGGTAGCGCTGATCGTGACGAATCACACGCGGCACTAATACGCGCGGCTCGATCGAAACGGGTTCGTATACACAACGATCCTGCGTCGCGTCGTAACGCAATTCAACGTTGCCAACGAGGGGGAAATCTTTGCGGAACGGATGACCGACAAAACCGTAATCGGTAAGGATGCGACGCAGGTCGCTATGACCTTCGAACAGGATGCCGTACAAATCGAATGCTTCGCGTTCAAACCAATTGGCGACCGCCCATAGTTCCACCACTGATGGCACGGTCGGCAACTCGCCTTCGGCAAATACTTTGACGCGAATACGCTGATTGTTGCTAATCGACAGCAAGTGCAACACCACCGCAAAACGGGGACCGTCCCAGCTCGCTTCTTTCGGTAATGCTTTTTCGACACCGCGCGAGAAACCCGATCCGGACGCGTCCTCAGTCGCCCATTCGGTACTACCGTAAGCGCTGTAATCGACACCGCACAAATCGATCAATTGTTTGAACGCAAACGTGTCGACATCACGCAATTGCTGACACACCGATAGGTAATTGGCGGCGACCACTTCGATGGTTACTTCACCACGATCCACCAGCACTTTTTGCAAACGCTCGCCAAAGCAAGCGCTGAGTTGTTCGCTTAACTGACTCATGTTCGCCCCTTAAGCCTGACGCGCAATGGTTTGCGTGCGACGGATCTTGTTTTGCAATTGAATAATGCCGTAGATCAATGCTTCGGCCGTAGGCGGACAGCCCGGTACGTAAATATCGACCGGCACCACGCGATCACAACCGCGTACCACGGAATAGGAATAGTGGTAGTAACCACCGCCATTCGCGCACGACCCCATCGAAATCACCCAACGCGGTTCCGGCATTTGGTCGTAAACGCGACGCAGCGCAGGGGCCATTTTATTGGTCAGGGTACCGGCCACTATCATCACGTCGGACTGACGCGGGCTGGGGCGAAATACCACGCCGAAACGGTCAAGATCGTAACGCGAGGCACCGGCTTGCATCATTTCAACCGCGCAGCAAGCCAAGCCAAAGGTCATCGGCCACATCGAACCTGTGGTCGCCCAATTGATCAGCGTGTCAGCCGTGGTGGTGACGAAGCCTTTTTCGAGGACGCCTTCTACTCCCAT
>CAZYUS010000019.1:0-12108 GCA_964650615.1 uncultured Pseudomonadaceae bacterium
CTGACAACACCGTCGTAGGGGCGATTCACGAATCGCCCGAATTCACGAATCGCCCGAATTCACGAATCGCCCGCAAAACGCATTAAAAATAACTGCCGCGCAACAATAATTTTGAACCTTGCTGCCAACTGAATTCGCGTCCTTGCAAATGCGCGTTGATGGCGGCGCTGGGAACGGTAACGGGTTTAATAAAATCAATTTGCAATGATTGTAGCGGCGCGCCTTGTTGTTTTTGCAGTTGCGCGCACCACCAACCAGCGGCATACATGCCGTGCGCGATCTGGGTCGGTGCGCCAAACAAACGCGCGCTGAAATGGCTCAAGTGTATTGGATTCCAGTCGCCAGATAAAAACGCATAACGACGGATCAATTCGGCGTCAATCTGTACCTCGGCAAACGCTTCGTTTTTGATCGGCATTCGACGTGGTCCGGTACGCGGTGGCGCGCCGGTGCCGCGTGCCAGTAAATAACCGCTTTCACAACTGATGACGCAACCGCCGGATTGCATAAATTCGGTGAGCACGCTGATCTGCTGTGCGCCACCGGCCAGTTGTTGCACGCCCGGTGTGCTGACCCGCAGCACTAAAGGTTTATCCACTTGCACGGCATGAAACTGTTGCAGCCGGTTGTTCAAATGAATGATGCCCGGCAGACGGGTTTGCGTGTGTTGCCAAAACCAATTTAATTGTGCGCGTTGCGCGAGCGGATAAAACGCACTCAACAAACACTGTTCAGGCTGATAAGGCGTGTCGAATAACTGGTGATAGTCTTTCAAATAATCGCCGTCAATTTCGGTTTGATAACTGGCGGTCGGCAATAATTTATCGGCACTTTCGCCGTCGTTGATCACGGTTAAAAAAGCCCGTAACAAGGTGGACCCAGCATTCGGTAGCGGTTGTTTCGGTTGATCGACCATGTTTTTTAACTGTCTCTGTTTTTAACAATAACCCAAGATCGCGCGCAATCCGGGCGCTGCGTAATCCACCATTTGTTTTTGCAAAGCGGGAAGTTCTTTAGGTAGTGCAAACGAATTACCGTTTAAATTTTCGCGCGCGGTAGCACTGTGCCGCCGATCGGAACCTATCAAGATGCGCTGTTTCCAATCATGTGGCCATTGCGTCAAACCACAAGCGTTTAAATGAAACACAATGTCTTCGTAACGCACCAATTTAACGTCCTGTCCTAACCATGCCACCGCGTTATGGGTAAACACTTCTTCCAGTGTGGGTGCTTTTTGATAAATGCCAAAGATCATCATATTCAACACTTGCTCGACGCTGAATTTCCCATTCTTTAAGTGGTCGAGGCCGGCCTGAAAATTATCCGATAGATAAAAGCGCGCACGCGCCAATACCCAATCGTAAGGATCGCGCACAATCAACAAATGTTTGACGCCATGCAGGGCCATCATCGACTCATCAGAGGCCAGCAAGTGGCCCCAACTGAGCGCCGGGTGTTTCGGATCGAACGCGGCGTGATGCTGATGCAGTAAGGGCAGTTGAATAAACGTTTTGTGGTACTGCTGTGCCACTGGCACAAACAGGCGAAATATATTGCGCAATAAATGCGTCCCGCATTTTGGCACAGAATTCAAAAACACCGGCTGCGGCAAAGTTTGCTGCGTAAAGGTCGGTGTGATGTCGTTTAGCGTATCGGGCTGGGCATGAATGATTGGCATGAGAATGATGGATGCGCACCGATAAAACGGCAGTGGGTAGCTGGTCGGCTCACCTTACACCGTTTGCAGTGTGATTTGAATGTGCAGGGGCCGCAGGCCGAAAAGAAATCAAACCTGCGTCTCACAAGGGTGCTTGAATTGCGGTCGGAAAAATGGCGGCCTTAAAGGCCGCCTGTGAAGATTATTTAAATTTATACGTCACGTCGGCAAAGAAACGACGGCCGATAAAATCGTATTGGCTGTAAAAGGCAGAGTCGCCGATGTAATCGAGATCGACGCCGCGTGTTGAGACACGTGGCGGACGTTTATCAAAAACATTGGCGGCTCCGGCCGTTACCAACCAACCACTGTTTTCAAATTCACGCGTCACCGAAAACGAGTGATATTGCCATGAACCGGCAGACAGGATGACGCGCACATCTTCGCCATCATAAGGAATCAACCCGTCGCCCTCACGCTCGACGTTCGATACGGCACCAAAATATTGGATGCCCCAGTTATACGACCATTCGCCATTTTTTAACGAGGCATTAAACGTAGCGGTTTCTTTGGGATTGCCGAACTCGCCGTTTTTATCTTCCGGTTTGCCTAAAAATAATTCGCGCTCCGATTTATCTTGGCGGGTATAGCGCGCCATTAAATCGAGCTGACCAAAAAGAATTTCGATGCTGTAGTCGATAGCGAAATCCCAACCGGTATTTATCTGGCGCGCGATATTAATATAGTGATCATAAACCGGTTCGATACGATTATCGTATGGCGTTACATCGGGATTCGTTCCGTCAGCGCGTTCAAATAACTGGCAAATCGGGTCGTCGGGGAAATTGGGCGAATCGTAACACTCGCGCACGATATTTTTTGCGCCCAAAATGGTTACTTCATCCTCGACCAAAAATTCGAAATGATCGAGCGACACGCTTAAATCAATATCCTCGGCGTTCCACACCACTCCCCAGGTTTTGGCGGTGGAGGTTTCGGGCTTTAATTCACCGAGTCCGCCACTGGTATACACGGTTGCCGAGATATTGCCCAAATCGGTATCGGGTCCAATATCATCGGCGGTGCCTAAGGTCAGATCCGGACCGATCTGGCAGTTGTGTGCAATGCGTTCGGTAATTTCCAAATCGTCGAGTTTTTGCTGCCAAAATTCGCACACGTCGATGCGATTGACATAACCGGTTTCGTCGGCAAGATAAAGCTCGAACAATGCTGGCGCACGGAACGAAGTCCCTTGCGAGGCGCGCACGCTAAATCCGCTGCCCACCAACCAATTTATCGACGCTTTGTAAGTGTCGGCGCTACCAGCACTATCGACATCGGTATAACGACCGGATAAGGACAATTCGAGATTTTCGACGCCGGGTAAATTGCTCATTAACGGCACGCGGAATTCGGCGAAATAGGCGGAGGTCGTGTCCTTGCCTTTGGTTATGCCGGCGGTGGTGCCGCCCCACGCATTACCGGTTAACCATAAATCCCCCGGTGTGTCGTTGATTTCATCTTTGCGATAACTGACACCCGCCGCCATGCCGACGGGGCCGGCCGGCAATTCAAATACGTCACCCGTGATGACAAATTCCCACGACGCTTGTTTGTAAATGGTTTTGCCGGTTTGTTCGGCGAACATATACGCCGCGACATCGGCGGGTACATTCCCCGCGAGAAAGTTCGGATCTAACCACGGGATCACCGCACACGGAACGCCGCGTACATTTAACTCTCCGTTTTCGCAATTAGAACCTAAGCGGCCGGGATTGGTTTCATCGCCGTAATACACATCATCGTCTTGGCTCCATACTGCGTCGCCTAATACTTCTTGACTCATGTATTCGCCATCGGAACGACTGACTTGAATGGAAGAGTCCCAATACCAACTGCCGATATCGCCGTTGGCGCCCAACACGGCGCGAATGTAATCAACCGTGACTTCTGAACCCGCGTGATCGGTGATCATTAATGGACTGAGCCAGTTATTGCCGCCCCAGCCATCCGATTGCGAATTTTCGGTCCACAAATCATCGGAGCTGCCGTTAAATTGATAGGCCCACACTTGCGTGTAATTATTGGTTTTGGTTTTGCGCCGATTCAGCAATAACTCGGCGTAAGTGTTGACGTTGCCGAACATATAATCGCCTTGCGCGTAAACCGTCGTGCGCTCGACTTCGGGAATTAATGATTCACGATCTTGAAACGGATGATTGGCATTGGTGTAGCCATCGCTGAGGCGATCGTAACGCGCCAGATACCAGCCTTCTGGGGTGAAAATACGTTCGGGATTATTGATATCTTGCTCGTTATTAAAACGATACGGATATTGTTGCAAGATCGGAACCGCGCCGAGCGAACCATCGTAATCATATTGCGCTAATGACACGCCATAACCACCGGTATCGGGCGAATAATCGTAGATCCAAACATGGCCCCAGATTAAATCGTAACAAGCCGGTTTGCCGGTGCGCGGATCGATGGGGTCGCGACTTTCGCCAGTGTTAGGATCGCTGTAATTGCGGCGACCGCAGGTTAAATAATCGCGTTGTCCACGCGCCAATTCGCTTTGTTTATTGTAATCGGCGACAACGCGAAAACTGCCGTTTTCAACCGTGTGGCCCCAGGTTGCGCTTAAACGCGTCTCGCCGCCGCCTTGTTCTTCGGGGCTAGAAAAAAACACATTCACTTCACTATCATCACCTTTTTTCGTGATGATATTAACGACACCGGCCACCGCGTCTGAACCATATAAAGATGAAGCGCCGTCTTTCATGATCTCGACGCGTTCAATCATGGCGATTGGCAGCACATTAAAATCAAACGATGAAACGCCGCCGCGTGTTCCGGCAGGACCAGCACGACGGCCATTTAATAACACCAAGGTGCGATTGGCACCCAGTCCACGCATCGAAAATGTTTCAGCGCCTTCACCACCGGCATTTAAAAATTCAGTGCCGGATGCGGCCGTGACTTGTGGTGAACCGGAACCAACGGTGAGCGTGCGCATTAATTCGCCGACATTTTTAATACCTTGTAACGCCGCCGCTTCGGCGCTGATGATTTCGACCGGTTGTTCATCGCGAAATTCGGTGCGACGAATTAACGAACCGGTGACGATAACGCGCTCGGCTTCTTTATCGCCGGACACTTCTTCACCGTCGGCGGCGTACAGCGTGGTGCTCGCCAGCGCGAGTATGGAACTCACGGCATACGCGATCTGACTTTTGCGGGTTTTTAGTTTTTTCATTATTGCCTCCTGGTCTGTGCAGCTCATTGACCGCGTGCGCGGCCTATCTGTTTCGTTTTGAATTGAACACGTTGGTGTTTATCCAAACCGTTGAGATTCGTTTTTTTTAACGCTTCCCTGTGCACAGCAGCACGGAAATAAAATCGCTGATGTTGGCGGTGCGCAGGCCGCTCTACAGCGCGTAAAAAGCCATCACAAAAACATCACACCCGTTGCAAACTCAAACTCAAACCCTGACCGACGCCGATACACAAACTGCACAACGCGCGCCCGCCTTTGATGCGCTGCAATTCGCGCGCAGCGGTTAACACCAACCGTGCGCCGCTCATGCCAAGTGGATGACCCAAGGCGATGGCTCCGCCGTTGGCATTGACGCGTTCGTCGTCGTCGTCGAGTTGCCAACTGCGTGTGCAGGCCAGCACTTGCGCGGCAAACGCTTCGTTTAATTCGATGCGATCAAAATCGCTTAATTGTAATTGCATTTTGTGCAGCAATTTTTCCGTCGCAGGTACCGGACCGATGCCCATGACACGTGGTGCCACGCCGGCGGCGGCAGCGGATTCGATGCGCGCCAGCGGCGTTAAATTAAATTGCTGCACGGCCTTTTCACTGGCCAGTAATAACGCGGCGGCACCGTCATTTATACCCGAGCAATTACCGGCCGTAACCGTACCATTACCGATTAAAGTCGGTAATTTTGCCAATCGGTCGAGCGTGCAATCGGCGCGTGGATGTTCGTCGCGATCGAAAACGTGTACGTCTCCACGCGCATTTTTTATTTTAAGTGGCGCGATCTCGGGGGCTAAAAAACCGTTGGCGTGGGCGCGGGCTGCACGTTGTTGTGAACGCAGCGCGTAAGCGTCTTGATCGGCGCGTGAAATGTCTAATTCGCTGGCTAAGTTTTCCGCCGTTTGCGTCAACGTATCGAGGCCATAGACTTGCTCCATTAAGGGATTGCCAAAGCGCCATCCCAACGTGGTGTCTTCGAGTTTTTGATCGCGCGCATTGGCACTTAACGCTTTGCCCATGACATAGGGGGCGCGCGTCATCGACTCGACGCCGCCGGCGACAATTAATTCGGCGTCGTTCAGTGCAATGGCGCGCGCGCCTTGCACCACGGCTTCCATACCGGAGGCACACAAACGATTGACCGTAACGCCCGGCACGGACGCCGGAACACCGGCTAATAACAACGCCATGCGCGCGACATTGCGATTGTCTTCGCCTGCTTGATTGGCGCAACCGACGATCACGTCGTCGAGCTGTTGTTCGATCTCGGCAGCGGTATTTTTTAGCAGCGCATGGATCACGTGCGCGGCCATATCATCGGGACGTACCGAGGCCAATGCACCGCCAAATCGGCCGATCGGTGTGCGCACTCCCGACACTAAAAAAACCGCGCGCGTCATCGTGTCATCACCCGATTGGCCGGCGCATTGGCTTCGATTAATTGCGCGGTCTTTTTTAGTGCCGGTAAAATTTCTTTTAACACGCGTTGTTTGGCATCGTCGCGATAACCCATGCCGACATTCAGTGCGGCGATAATTTTTCCGCTGTGATCGCGGATCGGCACCGCGATGGAACACAAACCGAATTCCATTTCTTGTTCGACATAAGCGTAGTTTTGTTGGCGTGCTAATTCGACTTCGCCTTTAATCGCCAATTTGTCGGTTTTGGTCATCGACGTTTTGGCTTTTGGTTCCAGCGTGTTGAGCCAATGGATCAATTCGATCTCGGGTAAGCCGCTTAACAACACCCGTCCCATTGACGCGCAAAACGCCGGCAATCGCGCACCGACACCGAGACTCACCGCCATCACTTTGCGCACCGGCACGCGCGCAACGTAAACAATATCGTGACCATCCAGCACCGACAGCGAACACGATTCGTTAATCGAATGCGCCAACTCTTCCATATAGGGCAGGGCTAACTCAGTGAAATCGAGTGACGATAAATATTTGAAGCCGAGTTCGAGAATTTTGGGCTTTAAATAAAATTGGCGACCGCGCTGGCCGACGTAACCTAAATGCGCCAGCGTTAACAACACGCGGCGCACCACCGCCCGCGACAGCCCCGTGATCTCGCTGATGTCAGATAAGGTCATGGCGGTGTGTTCGGCGTCGAATGAGCGGATCACATCGAGGCCACGCGCCAGCGATTGCACATAATCTGGACTATCTTCAAAGCCATGGCCGTGACCTTGGCTTTGCTCCGTTTCGGCTAGCGCCATTGACAGAACCCCCGATTAAAAATTAGTCTGTGTTCGTTTAGTGAATAATAGTGCGGTGAACGCACAAATAGCAACACGGACCAGCCACCATGACCATCGCCACCCGTCCCGAAGCCGAAACCGTTCTGCACAGCTGGTGCGTGCCAGCAAAGTGGCAGGCCGCCACCATCGTCGGCGGCGAGGGCGCGTGGCTGTTTTGCGACGACGGTCGCCGCATTCTCGATATGAGTAGCCTCGCCGAATGCAGCAATCTTGGTCACCAACACCCCGCCATCATCGCCGCCATCAAGGCGCAAGCCGAACAACTGTGTTTTGTCACCAACGCGTGGGGAGCCGCACCGCGCGCACGGCTGGCCGAGTTGTTGTTAGAAAAAAGCGGCTTCGACGGCGGTCGCGTGTACTTCACGTTAGGCGGTGCCGATGCCAACGAACACGCGGTGAAATTTGCCCGTCAAGCCAGCGCCAAACCGCAGGGCCGCATCATCACGCGTGACCGCTCGTATCACGGCGCGAGTTATGTCGCGATGGCCTTATCGGGTGACAGTCGCACGCAGTTTCAAGTCGATGCCAATGCCATGGGGGTGATCCATGTGCCGCCACCTTATGCTTATCGCTGTCCGTTTCAAAGCGAAAATGACGCGCAATGCGCCGAGCGCACGGTCGCGCATATCGAACACGTTATTGAACAACACCATTGCTCTGCGATCGCGGCGGTTTTAATGGAAAGCAATGCCGGTACCAACGGCATTGTGCCACCGCAAAATTTCTGGCCTTTGCTACGTGAGCTATGTACGCGCCGTGACGTTTATTTAATTGCCGATGAGGTGATGAGCGGCTTCGGTCGTTGTGGTCATTGGTTCGCATGGCAAGCGCATGGTGAGCGTAATGCACCGGATTTAATGACGCTGGCCAAAGGCTTAACCGGCGCGCATTTGCCGCTCGGCGCGGTGGTGCTCAATCGTCGCGTGATGGCCACGCTCGACCATCAAATGTTGTACACCGGATTAACCTATTGCGGTCATCCGCTGTCGTGCGCGGCCGGCGTTGCCGCTGTCGAAAGTTATCAGCGCGAAAACCTAATACAACGCTCGCGCGATCTCGGTGCATCGTGGTTTGCTGACTTAAAAGAATTAGCACACAAGCACGCGCATATCGGTGATGTGCGCGGCGGCGACGGGTTGTTTGCGGTGATCGAACTGGTGCAATCGCGCGCCGATAAAACGCCGCTATCGCGCTGGCCCGATGCTCATGCTGAATTAAAAGCGTTGGCCCAAAAAGCGCTGGCGCAAGGCGTGTCGTTTGCGATACGCGGCAACCTTATTATTTTGGCGCCGCCATTGGTGATTACCGAAAACGAACTACACGATGCAACCCATTTATTGGATCGTCTGTTGGGTGAAATGACGATTTAGCGTGATGACGTTTAGTTTTTCAATTCACCACACGATTTTGCATCACACAACACCAGAGTCAATCGCATGAGTTTCAAATTAACTTACTCCACCATGTTCAACCCGCCTGCTGAATTGCATCAGCGTTATGAAGAGGCGTTGACGCACGTGCGCGCGCAGCTGGGCAAACAACAGGGCTTGTTTATCAACGGTGACGATCGCATCGGCGATTGTCACCGCGCTTTGTTTAGCCCCATCGACGCTCGTTGCCATTTGGGTGATTTTGCACAAGCCAGCGCAAGCGATGTCGACGACGCATTTAACGCGGCTAAAACGGCGTTTGCATCGTGGCGAAAAACGCCAGCCCAGCAACGCATCGCGATTATTCGCCGCGCCGGTGAGTTAATCGAAGAACGGGTTTATCACATTGCGGCGGCGCTCAGTTTAGAAGTGGGTAAAAATCGCATGGAGGCGCTTGGTGAAGCGCAGGAAACCGCTGATTTTTTTTACGGCTATTGCGACAGCTTTATGGCGCACGATCAATTCGATCATCGTCTGCCCAATGATCCGTTAACGGATTTTGTGTCCACCAATCGCAGTGTGATGAAACCGTATGGCGCGTGGTTAGTGATCACACCGTTTAATTTTCCGTTTGCGCTTGCCGGTGGGCCGGTGGCGGCAGCCTTAGTGACCGGCAATACGGTGGTGTTAAAAGGAGCCAGCGGCACGCCGTGGGCCGGTCGTTTATTGGCTGATTGTTTGCGCGATGCGGGTCTTCCGCCCGGCGTGTTTAATTATTTAAGTGGCGCGTCGAGCGAGATCGGCGCTGCCTTAGTGTCACATCCGCAGGTGGCCGGTATTACGTTTACCGGATCGTATGAAGCCGGAATGTCGATAGCGCGCGCGCAACTGGGCGGCGCTTATCCGCGTCCGTGTATTGCCGAAATGGGCGGCAAAAATGCCTGCATCGTTACCGCTCACGCCGATTTGAATCGCGCGGCGCTTGGCATCTTGCGTTCGGCATTTGGCATGGGCGGACAAAAATGTTCGGCCCTGTCGCGTTTGCTGGTCGACAAAAAAGTAGCCGCTGCCTTAATCGAAAAATTAACCGCGTTAATGGCGACGATGAAAATCGGCGATCCGACCTTGCGTGAAAACTATTTGGGGCCGGTCGCCAACAAAAAAGCGTATCACGATTATGTGCAATTCTGTCAGCAATTAAATCGTGATGGCGCACGCATTCTGTGCGGCGGACAAGTCATCGCTCACGATGAAATGAAACACGGATATTTTGTGCAGCCGACGCTGTCTGAAGCGCCGCTAACTCATGCCTTGTGGCAACACGAAATGTTTTTACCGATTTTGATGTTGCATCGCTTCGAATCGAACGATGAGGCGATGCAAATCGCCAATCAATCGAATTTGGGTTTAACCGCCGGTGTATTTGGCAATGACGATGAAGTGGCGTGGTTTTTTGACCACATAGAAGCCGGTGTGTGTTACGCCAATCGTCCGCAAGGGGCCACCACCGGCGCGTGGCCGGGTTATCAACCTTTCGGTGGTTGGAAAGGTTCTGGTAATACCGGCAAAGCGATCGCGTCGTTTTATTATTTGGCGAATTATCTGCGCGAACAATCGCAAACGGTGGTGGCCTTATGAGTCGCCAATTAAGCCTGCAACAAGCGATCGCCGAATTGCTGCCCCGTGGCGCGAGTGTGGCGCTGGAAGGCTTTACGCATTTAATTCCGTTTGCGGCCGCGCATGAAATGATCCGGCAACAAAAACGCGATTTGCATTTAATTCGAATGACGCCCGATCTGATTTACGATCAACTGATTGGCATGGGCTGCGCGAGTGAATTGACCTTTAGTTGGGGCGGCAATCCCGGCGTGGGTTCGCTGCATCGTTTGCGCGATGCGGTGGAGCAACAGTGGCCCCACGCCTTATCCATTCACGAACATTCGCACGCCGGTATGGCGGCCGCGTACAGCGCCGGCGCAGCGCGATTGCCTTTTGGTATGTTGCGCGGTTATGTCGGTAGCGATTTACCGCGTTACAACAACGCCATACGGTTTATCGAATGCCCGTTTTCCGGCACGACGGTGGCAGCGGTGGCGGCGATCAATCCCGACGTCACCATTTTGCACGCACAACAAGCCGACGTTCACGGCAATATTTTATTAACCGGCATCGTTGGTGCCGCGCGCGAAGCGGCCTTTGCTGCGACGACCTTAATTGTCACGGTTGAAGAGATCGTAAGTGAATTGCCGCCGATGATGAACGCGATGGTCTTGCCGCATTGGATCGTGAGCGCGTTTTGCTGCGTTCCAGGTGGGGCGTATCCGTCTTATGCACAGGGGTATTACGATCGCGACAACGCCTTTTATTTGCGTTGGGATGACATCGCCCGCGATCGTCAAACGTTTTTAAACTGGATGCAAAAATGGGTGATGGAAAGTGACGACCACGCCGCCTTTTTGCAACGACTGAAAGCCGCATAATGCGCAATCTCCGTTTTTTATATGTGGAAAAAAATGCACTACAGCGCAGATGAAATGATGACCATCGCCGCCGCCCGCCGTTTATGGGATGGCTGTGTGTGTTTTGTCGGCATCGGTTTACCGTCGGCCGCGTGTAATTTGGCGCGTTTGACGCACGCACCCGATATCGTGTTGATTTACGAATCCGGCACCATTGGTACGCGTCCCGATGTATTGCCGTTATCGATCGGTGACGGTGAACTGGCCGCCACCGCCAGTTATGTGATCCCGCTGCCCGATGTGTTTTCGTATTACTTGCAAGCCGGACGCGTCGATGTGGGTTTTTTAGGCGCGGCGCAAATCGATCGTTTCGGTAACTTAAATTCAACCGTCATCGGTGATTATCAAATGCCGCAAACGCGATTGCCAGGAGCAGGCGGAGCACCAGAAATTGCACTGCACGCACGGCAAACGTTTGTGGTGTTAAAACAAACGCCGCGCAGTTTTGTCGCCGAGTTAGATTTTGTTACCTCACCGGGATTTTTGCGTGGTTATCATCAACGTCGCGAACTGGGGGATTATGGTTTTGGTCCGCAAGCGGTGATCACGGATTTTGGTGTATTGACGCCGCATCCCGACAGTGACGAATTGATATTAAGCGCCGTTTATGAGGGCATTAAAGCCGATGCGGTACGCCGTGCTTGTGGTTGGGATCTGTTGGTGGCTGACACGTTGGAACATATCGCACCGCCATCCGAACTCGAATTAACGGTGTTGCGTGAATTGCATCAACGCACGCGCACGCAACACGCCCGCCCGCCGCGCTTACCGGTGTAAGTGAAACAATGGGCGTCTTAACAACGCTGCTGCATAAGGAATGATTCGATGAAATCTGTACACATAAAAACCGCACTACCCGGCCCCAAAGCGCAGGCGCTAATCGAACGCGACAAAGCCGTTATTTCACCGTCGTATCCGCGTGATTATCCGTTTGTGATGTCACACGGCAAGGGCGCGCAGGTGTGGGATGTCGACGGCAATCGCTTTCTCGATTTCGCCGCTGGCATTGCGGTGTGCTCGACCGGCCATTCGCA
>CAZYUS010000019.1:12118-29285 GCA_964650615.1 uncultured Pseudomonadaceae bacterium
GAACGCCAACGCCGCCAACCGTGACCGCATCCAGCAAGCGATTAAAAATGCGGCCGACCAATTTCTTCATATCAGCAGCGATTATTGGCACGAACATCAAATTGCCTTGGGTGAAAAAATCGCCGCGTTAAATCCCATGGGCGAGCCCGTGTTAAGTTTTATGTGCCAAAGCGGAACCGAAAGCGTTGAAGGCGCGATCAAGTTAGCGCGCTATGTCACGGGGCGAACGCGTTTTATTGGTTTTCTCGGCGGCTTTCATGGCCGCACCATGGGCAGTTTAAGTTTTACGTCGAGCAAATATACGCAGCAAAAAGGTTTTTTCCCGACCATGCCGGGGGTCACCCATATTCCCTATCCGAATAATTACCGACCACTTTTTCACGGTGATGATCAAGGCCAAGCGGTATTGCATTATCTCGAAAACATTCTATTTAGCAGCAACGTGCCACCGTCCGAAGTGGCCGGCATTTTGATCGAGCCGATACAAGGTGAAGGCGGATATATCGTGCCGCCCGAGGGATTTTTGCAAGGCTTACGCGCACTGTGCGATAAGCACGGCATTTTGTTGATTTTCGATGAAGTGCAATGCGGCGTGGGGCGCAGCGGAAAAATGTTTGCTGCCGAGCACAGCGGCGTCAAACCCGACATCATGACGCTGGCCAAAGGGTTGGGATCGGGGCTACCGATTGGTTTGGTGGTGGCGAAAAAAACCATTATGGAAAAATGGCAACGCGGCGCACACGGCAATACTTACGGTGGTAATCCCTTGTGCTGCGCGGCGGCGTTAACCACGTTGAATCTGGTCGAAAAAGAATTGGCGGCAAATGCGGCCACGGTGGGCGACTATTTTATGGCGCAATTACGCGCGATGCAAAAGTCCTACGAATGCATTGGCGAGGTGCGCGGGCGCGGTTTAATGATCGGCATGGAATTGGTACGCGATCGACAAACTAAAGAACCAGCAAAAAAACTGTGCGACGATTTGATTACGCGCAGCTTTCACAATGGTTTGTTGTTGCTGTCGTGTGGCCAAAGCACCATTCGATTTATGCCGCCGCTTATGATCAACCAGCACGATGTCGATGAAGCGATAACGATTTTGCGCGCCAGTTTGGATGAATTGCTCGCGTAATCGTTTTCGTGAACAATTTATTTGATTGGGTTTCGTAGCGGCGATTCATTAGTCGCCCGTCCCTTAGAGCAAATAAAATGACAAATACTTTACGCGTGGCGCTGTTTTTTTTCGTGTCGATTGCACTGGCGCACGCCGCGCGCGAGCCGGTGCTAAAACAAATCGATCTGCCGCACAATTACTATTTTCGCGAAATGTATTTGCCGCAAGTGAGCAGCGGGCCGTCGAGTTTAAGTTTTTCACCCGATGGCCAAACCGTGGTGTACAGCATGGGCGGTTCACTGTGGCGACAAGCCATCGACAGCGAGGAGGCCACGCAATTAACCGCAGGCGCGTTTTATGATCATCAACCGGATTGGTCGCGTGATGGTAAAACCATTGTGTTTACGCGCTACCAAAACGACGCCATGGAATTGTGGCGCATCGATCCGGAAGGTCACAACGCCCGCGCGTTAACGCATAACAAAGCGGTGAATCTGGAACCGCGTATAAGTCCGGACGGCAAACGACTCGCGTTTGTGTCCACGCAAAATAGCGGCCATTTCGATCTCTGGTTAGCCGATATTGATGACAACGGATTGCACAACGCCCGCGCCTTAAGCAGTGGCGAACAAACCGCGCAAGCGCGTTATTACTATTCGACCTTCGATCATTATTTACACCCGAGCTGGAGCGCCGATGGACAGCAAGTGGTGTTCGTTAACAATCATCAAATCAGTTACGGCACCGGCGATCTGTGTCGCGCCGCGATCGCGACCTTTAGTGAAAAAAAATGTTTTTGGCGCGAAGAAACCTCGTGGCAAGCGCGGCCCGAAGTGGGGCCGGATGGTGTGCGTGTTTTATACAGCAGTTATCACGGTCGCCAGCATCATCAGTTGTGGTTAACCACGTTAAATGGCGATGCGCCGTTGCCGCTAACTTTCGGCGATTTTGATCGCACGCAAGCACGTTGGTCACCCGACGGGCAACGTATCGCGTACATCAGCAATGAAAACGGCAATACCGCCATTGTGATACAGGACATGGTGGGGGGCGCGACAAACGATCTGACGCTCAAACAACGTCATTTTGCCACGCCGCAACAACAACTAAATTTAACCTTGCAAGACCAAAATGGACAGCCATTGGCGGCGCGCGTCAGTGTCAGTGACGCGTGGGATCGCGCCTATGTGCCGAACAATAGCTGGTGGCATAGCGATGACAGTTTCGATCGCGCCGTGCAGCGTTTTGAAACGGCGTATTTTTTTTGTGACGGTCAATGCACATTAACGGTGCCGCAGCATTCGCGCTACACCGTGCGCGTCAGCGGTGGTTTGGCTTTGCAGCCGCAACAGCGCTCGATTACCACAACGGACGAGCGCGAGCAGAACGTCAAAGTGGTGATGACGCCGCTGAATTTACCGACCATTTTTGGTCAATTTGTCAGTGCCGATCTGCACGTACACGGTAATTACGGTGGCCATTATCGCCAAACCTTAGCGCAGTTAGCGCAACAGGCGCGCGCAGAACATCTCGATGTGATTTACAACTTAGTGGTCAATAAAGAACAACGCTTTCCCGATATGACGACGTTCTCCGCCACTCCGTTTACGCAATCGGGGGTGAGTATTTTTCAGGCGCAGGAATATCACACCAGTTTTTGGGGGCATCTGGGCCTGCTGCATTTAAACGATCATTTATTGCTGCCGGGCTTTAGTGCTTATCAACATTCGGCCTTAAGTTCGCCCTACCCGCATAACGGTGTGATCGCCGATTTAACGCACGCGCAACAGGGGTTGGTCGGTTATGTGCATCCTTTTGATTGGTTCATCGATCCGGAAAAAGAAAAAAAATTAAGCAGTCAATTACCGGCCGATGTCGCGCATGGAAAAGTGGATTATTACGAAGTCGTTGGCTTTTCTGATCATTTAGCTACCGCCGATGTTTGGCATCGCTTACTGAACTGCGGTTTCAAATTAAGCGCCGGTGCCGGTACCGATGCGATGAGCAATTACGCGTCGTTACGTGGACCGGTGGGTTTAAACCGCGTGTACTTACAAAGTAACGATCTTTTGCCCGCTTCATTGCATCGGGCCATTAAACAAGGAAATAGTTTTGCCAGCAATTTTGCCCAGCTTGGTTTGTTAGTCGACGGTCAAGCGCCGGGCCAAACCGTGGTCGCGGATGGTGCCAAATCGGCGCGCGTAAACGTTGCACTGCGTGCGATTGATAAAGCGCGTTATATCGAGATTATTTACAACGGCAAGGTGGTCAAATCGTTAACCGCGAAGGCGGTTAACACCTTAGATCAGACCTTTGATTTACGCATCGATCGCAGCGGTTGGCTTACTTTGCGTGCTTACGATGTTGCGCCGCAACGCGCGGTGCTCGACCTATATCCTTATGCGGAAACCAGTCCGATTTATATCGAAGTGGCGAACGCGCCCTTGCATTCATCCGATGACGCCATCTATTTTGTGCGCTGGCTCGATCGCGTCATCGCGGCCACGAACGCGCGCAATGACTTCAATAATGAAACCGAAAAACAACAAACATTGAATTATCTAAACGATGCGCGCGATATTTTTCGGCGCAAAATATAAAGGACGATCACCATGAAAAGGCGATATTTTTTATTATGGCTAATGGCGTTTAGCGCATGGGGGGCGTCAAGCTTGCCAACGGTGGGCGATATCAATCGCATTAATGATCTCAGTTCCCCGCATTTTTCGCCGGATGGCCGCTTCGTGTTGTACACCGTCACCAGTGCCAATAGCGACAGCGATAAACAAGTCAGCGATATCTGGCGAGTCGAGTGGAAAAGCACGATCAAAACGCCGTTAACGCAAACGCCGCAGCACAGTGAATGGCTGGCGCAATACAGTCCCGATGGCAAATGGATCGCGTTTTTATCTGATCGCGGTGAAGACGAAACCACGCAGATCTGGTTGCTGCCCAGTGACGGTGGCGAGGCCGCACCATTAACCGATTACCCCGGCGGCGTCAGTGATTTTCAGTGGTCGCCAGACAGTCGCTCCGTGGCGTTAATCGCCGCCGATGCGCCGATTGAAATCGCCAAAGACCGTCACGGCAATGACAAACCGCCAGCGCCCATCGAGATCACGCGTTTTCAATTTAAAGAAGATTACAACGATTACTTAACGCATCACTATCAGCACGTTTATCGTTTTGATGTAGCCAGCAAAACCAGTGTCGCTTTAACCAGTGGCCAGCACAACGAATGGTGGCCAACTTGGTCGCCGGATGGTCAGCGCATCGCGTTTGTGACCAAGCGTGGCGATGATCCGGACCGACACATGAATTTCGATATTTATGCGGTGTCGCGCGACGGCAAAAACGAACAAGCAATCACGCATTTTATTGGTAACGATAACGAACCGTATTGGGAATCGCGTCCGCAATGGTCACCGGATGGCCAACGCATCGCCTATTTGCGTAGTGGCGAAGACAAATGGATTTATTACGCGCCGTGGCAATTAGCGATTGTCGATATCGCCAGCGGTAAAGAATGGCTGCCCGCTAATATCGATCGCTGTTTTACCCATCCGCAGTGGTCGCGCGATGGTCGATCGGTTTACGCGCTGGTCGAGCAAAGTCGCGTCACGGCGTTAAGTCGCATTGATGTGCAATCGGGTGCGGTCACCGCGTTAACGACGGCCCCGCGATTGGATGTCGATTTCGCCCTGCAAGGCGATCGCATTGCGCTGTTGACTGGCGATGATAAAACGCCTTATCAAATACGTGCGCTCGAAAAAGGCCGCGATACGCTGCTTTCCGATCACAACGAATGGCTTGCCGATGTTCAGTTACAAAGCGCGGACGATTTCAGTTTTACCGCGAAAGATGGCACTCGCATCGACGCGTTGTTAATGAAACCGGCAAATTATATCGCGGCAAAAAAATACCCGACGATTGTGCGTTTACACGGCGGACCGGTGTATCAATTCAGTCACGAATATAACCACGATTGGCAAGTGTACGCCGCCCACGGTTATGCGGTGTTGGCCATTAATCCACGCGGCTCCAGCGGTCGCGGTTTTGATTTTGCCAAAGCCATTTATGCCGATTGGGGCAATCTTGATGCCAGTGATATCAGCGATGGCGTCGATGCGTTGATCAAATACGGTATCGCCGATGGTGAAAAGTTGGGCGTGGGTGGTTGGAGTTACGGCGCTATCCTTAGCAATTATGTGATCGCAAAAGACGCCCGATTTAAAGCGGCGTACAGCGGCGCAGGTACATCGAATATGTTAAGCAATTACGGACAAGACCAATACGTGCGCGAATACGAAAATGAATTAGGTACGCCGTGGGATAATTTTGATGCCTATGTGCGCGTCAGTTTCCCCTTTTTACGCGTGCAAACGATCACAACCCCGACCTTGTTTCTGTGCGCAGCAAATGATTTTAATGTGCCGTGTAACGGTGCCGAGCAAATGTATCAGGCGTTTCGCTCCCGTCGTTTAGACAGTGAATTGGTGATTTACCCGCAGCAGCATCATGGTCTCGATATTCCCAGCTATTTAGCGCACCGCCTCGGGCGTTATATGGCGTGGTTTGATCGTTATTTGAAGTAATGCGCGAGAACGGGCGATTCTTGAATCGCCCCTACGGGGCAGTTGTGATAGTGGCGATAATTTTCGTGAAGCAATACACGAAATGGCCATTATTCGATGATGATTACGGCGTCGCGGCTGGCGGTTTATTGACGATGATTTGCACGCGGGTGCCGTCGGTCATCACGGTTTCTTGATCGCTTAATTTGTCGTTGGGCGTGATACGAACCACGAGGCGATTATTTTCGCGGCCGACGTGTTCGACAAAGGTGAGGGCGTCTTCGCGTTGTTCGAGACCGGTTAATAGCAAATATTCCGATTCGAATTCCAGTCGTTCGCTGCGCACCACTAACCAGATGTCATACGACACGATGCCGGGATTACGGATCTCGATCTGGGCGATTTTATTGCCGTCGATACGATCGCCCAGCACCACTTCGCTGCACGCGCTTGGCAAAAAAATCAGCGCCAGAACAACTAAAAAATGAAATCGCATTAATCCACCTTTTTATTGGCAAACGTTGCGATCAAAATCGCGACCGGGAACGGGATGGCAAACATCCAGATTATAGCTGCAGCATCGCGCGCCAAAATATTGCTCACCACGCCATAAATAATGCGCGCCAACAATAACAACATCGCCGCGCGCAGCGGCCATAGCCGCACTTTCCACCACGGTTTGCCGCGCCACATCAAACCGTCTCGTGGTGCTTCGCGGTGTGCGTCGATACGGTGGGCATTTTGTTCGGCGATGCTGCGATTAGGAAGGCGTTGTGCCACGAGGCGCGGGTCGTGCGTTAAATGGTTCTCGCTCCACGCTTGTTTGCGTGCTTCGATGGTGGCCTCTACGTGGCGTTTTTGTTGTGCTTTTTCGCGCGCACGTTGGCGATTATGGGGGGGATTGGGTTCGTTCATCGCGCCAAGTATAAGCGTTTTAAATCGCGTGGTGCATCCGGTTTACGGTGCGTCTGGCCACACGATTTCAAAACGCGCGCCGCCGTGCGCGGTGGCGAGCAATTTTAAATGTCCGCGATGCAACATCGCGACGCGACGCACGATGTAAAGCCCGAGACCAAATCCCTGCTCGCGATCGCCGCGTACGCGCGGCACCGTATTGGCCTGTCGAAACGTTTGCCGCGCCGGTGGCGGAATGCCGGGGCCGTCGTCATCGACTTGCAGCACGCAGCAATGCAATCGTTGACGCAGCCGCACGACGATGGTGCTGGCGGCGTAGCGTTCGGCGTTGTCGATCAAATTGCATAACGCGCGTTGCAAACTGAACGCATCAGCGTGAAACGTCGCGTGGGGTTCATATTCAAATCGTAAGTGTTTAGCGCTGTTGCGATAACTCTTTTCCAGTTCGGCAAAAAAATCTGCGACAGAAATAAGCGGTAATTCGGTGATGACGTGTTGTGCTTCATTATCGGCGTAACGCAGGTATTCGGTGGTGGTGCGTTCGAGTTCGGCAATATTGTCGAGCAGATCTTTTTTTAAATCCGCTTGATCGGTGTTGAGCATCGCCAAGGCAAAACGCATACGCGCCAGCGGCGTACGCAAGTCGTGGGCGATGAAGTGACTCATCTCGCGCTGTGTTTGCAATAATTGATTGGTTTGTTGCGATAACTGTGTGATTACGCGTGTTAACGGTTGCATGACACTGCGCGGTGATAATTTGAAGCGTAACGTGCGTTGCCGCGTGTCCATGGACGACAGGGAATGGCGCACGGAATCGAGGTCGCGAAACACGGGCCATAACCAGAATAACAATACCAAACCGAATAAACCGAAAAATAAAAGATATAAATACAGGGCTAATTCGTTAGGTGCGCTTGGTTGCAACACCGGACCATAAGTGATCAGTTGCTCGCCGACCTGCGCCAGTATCAGGGCGTGTTGCTGATCGCGTTCAATGGTGAGCAATTCGCCTTGTTGCAAACGCTGTTGCATACGGTCGGGCAAGGCAATGCTGTGACGCGGTAAATACGTCATCTGCGCGTTAAGCGACGCGCAGCTCGGTAAAGCAATTTTACTGCAAAATAAATGATGCGCCGGTAGCCACGGCGTCGATTCGTCGTCGACATTAGCAAGCAAGCCTTCGATCGCCAGCGCCAACACGATCATGCTGGTCAGCAGCAATAAATAAAAACGTAGGAAGGTGATTTTCATTTAGGTGGACCGAGGCGTATCGACTTCGAGCGGTGCTGCCTCGCGTTTGAGACAAAACATATAACCGCGTCCCCAGACGGTGCGTAAGGTCCATTGATTGCCGTCGATATTTTCGAGTTTTTTACGCACGCGGCTGATGCGTCCGTCGATGATGCGATCTTGACCATCGTAATCGCGTTCAGTGACGGCGTTAAATAATAAATCGCGGTGCATAATGGTGTTGGGGTACTGCGCAAACAACCACAGTAATTCGAATTCCTGTCGTGTTAAATTCAACGCTGTGTGATGTGTGTGCGCTACGCGCGTGGTGGCGTTAATGGTGAAATCGTCAAGCGTGATGAGGCGATGTAGTTGGGCGTGATTTTTTTTACGTAGCTGCACACGGATGCGCGCGAGCAGAACCTCGGGTTCTACTGGCTTGATGAGGTAATCGACGGCACCGCGTTCCAGTCCTTCGATATGGCTGTTGTCGTCACCGAGCGCGGTTAAAAATAAACACGGTGTCGCGCTGTCGCGCTGCAATCGTTCGAATAAGGTAAAGCCATGCGTGTCCGGCAGCATGACATCGCAGATCATTAAATCAAACGTGTGTTGCTGACATAAGCGTTCGGCGTGTGCACCATCGCGCGCCCACGCCACCTGAAAATGATGCTGGCTTAAATAACGGCTGACTAATTCGCCCAATTTCACATCGTCTTCAATTAATAATAACGATTGCGCCGATTCAGAAGATGCTCCAGCCATAGCGCCTCCGAGGACGAAGATCGGTGATCAAATGCGCGACGTTTACTTGTGTTTCGGCGAGCACCACATCGGTGTCGACGGCTTTCAAATAATAACGGGTGTCGGCATGTAATTCGGATGGCCAGCGGTGATCGATGTCGATTAAGTCGGCACGGTCGCAAAATACGGCGTCGGTTGCGTTGGCTTGATACAAACACCAGGCACTGCGGTGCGGCGGTGGGTGATGCCATGTCGCTTGCAAACGGGTGTGACAAAACACGTCGTTTTGTTCCATCACACACAGCGACGGTCGGATCAATAAAGCAATGTCGTCGGCCAGCGCGCGCGTCGTCAGTTGCGCGATCAGCAACATCATCCAGCGTAGGGCGACGCGATGGTTCATGGCTAAAACCGATACTGTAAACCGCTGAACCACGCGGCGTAGTGAGCGCGGGTTACGAGCGGTGTGTCGCTCATTTGATGCGACATAAAGTGATGGCGATACAACAGCAACGCCGTCCATTGCGACGTCAACGTGTAATGGGCGGCGACGCTGGCGTGCAAACGAAATCCAGTTTGCCCTTTGTAGGGACCGTTGCGGCGCAATTCGCAATTAAATTGATCATCACATTGTTGCCATAATTCGCCTTCCATGGGCGCGATTTCACCAAATACCGGCGTGTAGTAATAATCGATCAGTTCGGCACTTTTAATGACGATACCCGCGTCACCGTCGATACCCAAATCACCCGCTTCGATAAAATTGGCGCGATGCCATTTCATACTGAGTTCCCAGCCGTCGTGTACATGGCTGACGTCGTGCGCCAGTTGCGCACTCCAATCAAACGATTCCAGTTGTTGCGCAAAGCGCAGACCCAACATCGTCGAGATATCGCGTTCGGGCGTTTGCAAAATACTAATGCGATCGGGATAAGCCGGATAAGGCGTGGGCATGATGCCGATGGTTGGCGCGAGTGGCGCATTCAAGTGATACAACAGGCCGTCGTCATTGGGATACCACACCACATCCCATTGTTGCTCGCGGTGTTCATCGAGCGCGTAACCGAATAATCCATTTTCGAAATAAAATTTTTCGCCGTACCACGATAATTGCGGCAACAGATAAAACGTGCGATCGCGGTGTTGTGTGATCGGCGTTTGCAATTCGCCCATGCCAAGACCCAGTTGCAGATTAAAGCGATCACGCGTCGCCCAACTTTGGTCGGTCGCCATCGCACTGCTGGCGCAAAGCAATAACAGTGCTTTGCTGATTTCATTTTTCCACATCAAAAAAATCCGCTTACGTGTCTCGCGCTATTACAAAGCGTGACCACCGTGGCGCGCAATGGCTCTGGCTTTGTTGCGGCGCAGCAAAAATTCCCGCTTTAAGCATAGACACTTTATTTAAGTGATTGATCAAACGACGTTTCTTCGATCTCATCCGATGATGCGCGAGCGGCGATTGCGACAAATCTGCACAAATTTTGGGATGCGTTTGCGCCTTTGTCTCGTTATCAATGCGATCGCCCGCCTTAGCGGGTGTTGCCACAAGCAGCGGCACGGCGCGATTTTCCCACCGTGACCGGATGTCGCTGCCATAACGAGGAGACAGCAATGAAATTGCGGCATATCGCGATCGCCCTAGCCAGTGCCGGCTATGTGGCGGGTGCCAGTGCCGGTGTGTTGGACTGGTTATTCGACGCCAAACCGGCGGCGAATAGCGCGGTTCAAACCCGGTTTACGGCACCGAAAAACATCACCAAAGAAGAGGCGCAGCGCAGCGCCCAGCAACGCCAAAAACAATGGGAGTTGGTCAGCAAACGGATGGATAATCCCAATGCCGCCCTCACCGCTAATACTCACCGCGCTGGTGTACAAAGCAGCATTCCGTTTGTGCGCGAAAAAAATGCCAGCGGTGAACACAGTTATATCGTGCAATTAAGCGATGCGCCGATCGCCTTGTACAAAGGTGGCGTCAGCGGTTTGCAGGCAGTGGTCGGCAAACATGGCGCAGCGTTTAATGCCAAAGGCAAATTGAATACGCAATCGAACGTCGCAAAAAGTTACGCCAGTTATTTAAGTCAACGTCAGAGCGGTGTGCTGAATACGATTCGCGCGCAGGTCAAAGGCAACGCTGCGCCGTTTCATTATTATAAAAATGCGTTTAACGGTATGGCGATGGTGTTGACGCAAGATCAAGCCGAAGCGGTGTCGAAACTGCCGGGCGTGAAAAGTGTTACGCGATCGAAATTATTAAAACTGCATACCGATATCGGCCCGACGCATATCGGTGCCGATAAAATTTGGGATGCGACGGCATTTTTAAATGCGTCGCCCAATTTAGGTGAAGGCATTATTGCCGCCGTGCTGGATACCGGTATCAACAGTGATCATCCGTCCTTTGCGGCATTGGGTGGCGACGGTTATTTGCACACCAATCCATGGGGTGACGGTGTTTACAAAGGCGATTGTGCGAACGCCGAATTCGCCGCGATGTGCAACGATAAATTGATCGGCGTGCGTTCGTATCCTGAGATCACCAACGCCTATAAAGATTGGGAATTGCTCGATCCTAATACTTGGCAGCCAAAACGTCCGGCGACCGGCGAGGACTATCACGGTCACGGTTCGCACACCGCCAGTACGGTGGCCGGTAACGTGTTGTTCAATGTGCCGTTTAGCGTGCCGACCTACGATCCGAATTCGGAACACGGTGACGGTTTTGCGCTGCCGCACACCTTCGCGCGCATTTCCGGTGTTGCGCCGCACGCCAATGTGATCGCGTATCAGGTGTGTTACTACGGTGATGCCGGTGACAAATTTGCTGGGTGTCCCGAGTCGGCCACGTTAAAAGCGATTGACGATGCGATCGCCGACGGTGCCGATGTGATCAATTATTCCATCGGCGGTGGCGAAGGTTTTCCGTGGCAAAGCCCAAGTGAAGTGGCGTTTTTGGCCGCGCGCGAGGCGGGTATTAGCGTGGCGGCGGCGGCCGGAAATTCGGGCGGTGCGAGTCGCGATCACAGTTCGCCGTGGTTGACGGCGGTGGCCGCAACGACGCACGAGCGCGTTACCGAACTGCAAGCCAAGACCTTAAGCGATTTCAGCGGCGGTGATCCGTCATCGCTGTACACGATTCAAGGTAAGAGCTTTAGCGGTGGCATTACCGCGCCGGTCGTTGCGGCGGCGAATTTCGATAATCCCAATTCGTCCGAAGCCGATGATCTGTGCGAACAGCCCTATGACGCCGGTACGTTTAACGGTGAGATCGTGGTGTGCCGTCGTGGCCTTATCGGGCGCGTGCAAAAAGGCGTTAATGTGTTGGCTGGCGGTGCTGGCGGCATGATTTTGTACGACGATCCGGCCGATACCACGACGCCCAGCGTGTACGAGATCGGCAACGATCCGCACGTCTTACCGGCCATTCATATCGACAGTTATTCCGGCACCATGGTGGTGGAGTGGTTGGGCGCGGGCAGTGGTCATCAGGCCACCATCTCCGATGTCAATCTCACCATCCGTTATGACGCAGCGAATGCCGATGCGGTGGCTGAGTTTTCGTCACGTGGCCCGTCGGCCACGGTCAAGAATGTGATGTTCCCCAGCGTGGCGGCACCGGGTGTCGACGTGTTTGCGGCCTACGCCGACGAACATCCGTTCTCGGCCAGTTCGTCGGGTGACTACACCATGATCAGCGGCACGTCGATGGCGTCGCCGCACGTTGCCGGTGCGTTGGCGTTGCTGCGAAATTCGCATCCCGATTGGACGCCCAGTGAGATCCAGTCGGCTTTGATGATGACCGCCGTTCCGGCCCATATCGCAAATTGGTGGGGGCCGTCACCGGAAGCTGGCGTGTTTGATGCCGGTTCGGGTGCCGTGCGTGTTAATCAAGCGGTGGCGGCCAGCTTGGTGTTGGACGAGACCAGCGATAACTTCCGCGCGGCCGATCCGAGCCAAGGCGGCATGGTCAGCAACCTCAATATGCCGTATTTGGTCGATCGCGATTGCCGCGACAAATGCACCTGGGTACGTACCGTACGCGCCACCCGTGACGGCACGTGGAATGTCAACGTGGTGGATAAAACCGCGCAGGGCGCATCGGTGTTAAGCGTTGACGTATCGCCAGCGACCTTCACCTTGCAGGCCGGTCAAACGCAAACGATTTTAGTGCGCGCCAAGACCGAAGACGTCAATGCCCAAGGCGGTGACAAGACCTATACCTCGGAGTTTGAAGATCGTTTCGCCGATGTGCAGATCACGCCTGCCGATGCCTCGCCAACCTTGCATCTGCCGGTGGTGGTGCGTTGGGGGAGCGCCGGTTTGCCGGTCGAAATCAACGCCGACGCGCATCGCAGCACGGGGCGCAACGTCGCCAATCCGGTGTTGTTACCGGAGTATTCGCAGCTCACCACGCGCGCTTATGGCTTGGTCAAAGCCGATGTCACCATCGCGCATTTGAGCGCCGCACAGGCGTGGAGTGATTCGACTCCGGAAGACTTGATGGCCGATGAAGGCGTTGGCCATCATTTCGAATTCATCGACGTGCCGGTTGGCACCAAGCGTTTGGTCGTGGATGTATGGCCCAAAAAAGCCGGCTCGAATGCCTTCCCGACCTTGGACTTAGGCCGTGATGTCAACGACAACGGCGTGATTGAGTGGAACGACGAAGCGATCTGCTATTCGATCTGGTTGTTACGTAATTTCTGTGCCATCAATAACCCGATGCCGGGCCGTTATTGGATCATGGTCGGTAACGAAAAATGGGTCGACACCTGGAACGGTCAGGTCGACACCGTCGATGAAGTGCAATGGGCGTATGGCCTCGTTACGGAAGACGACTTAGAAAAAGGCAATCTGACCATTAGCGGGCCGGCCAGCAACGACGGCCGCACGCCGGTCGATCTGGCGGTGAACTGGAACCTGCCGGGCTTGCAACAAGGCGAGGTGTACTACGGAGCCTTCGATGTTGGCAGCGATGCCAACAATGCCGGCAATCTGGGAACCGTTGCGGTTCGCGTCGAACACGTCGGCCCCGATCTGGCGGTCACGGCCAGTCAACAAACGGCCAAAGCCGGTGATGTGGTCGAATACACCGTCAATCTGGACCCTAATCTGTTTGCCCATGACCGCAACTACAACATTAACGTGACGTTACCCGAAGGCCTGAAAGTGATGGCCGGTAGTGCGCGCACGGTCGGCAACGCCGGACTCAACACGCTCTCCAGCGATGACCAGCACGTGACGTTAAGCGGCACGCAACAAGCCACCGCCAATGTCGGCCGTCATTACCTGTTCAGCAACAGCGACAACGACGCCAACTGCCGTGTTCCGGGCTCGGAAGACGGCAAACTGCTGAACTTGCGTCAATATGGCTACACACCGATGGCAGGTGTGGTCGGCTTGTCACAGCAAGCCTTGCAAATGGAAGCCAAGTTGTTCTGGGGTGAAGACGCGCACGTGCCGCTGTACGGCGTCAAACGCGAACATACCCAAGGCTACATCGGCATCTCGCCCGGCGGTTTTGTGCAATACGATCCGATGGTCGGTTTCTTCCCCTTCCACTACCCGATGGAAGCATCGTTCTCGCCCGACATCATGGTCGCCCCGTACTGGCGTGGACCAAGCGGTATCCCCGAAGTCACTTACGACGACGGCGTGATGGCGGCGCGTGACAGCGTGGCGGGCTTGCAATACTTCCAGTGGGACAATGTCCACGACATGGAAGCGTTTATGAACTGGGAGCCGGACGTCAACGCGCGCTACAACTACCAAGCCGTGGTCAGCGAAAACATCAGCTTCGAAGAGGGCGATTACGAAGTAGTGTTTGCCTACGGCACCATGAAAGGCGACCTCAAATCCGGTTCGGTCGGTACCCATGGCTACTACGGCCCGCGCAACGCCTTCAATCCGGAATTGGGGTGGATTGGTGACAGCGTCGGCTACGACAATCTGACCGGCAAAGTGCGCAGTGACTTGGTGATCTGCGGCAACTACGACGGCCCCGAGCGCAGTGCCATCGTGCTGCAATTCGCGGCCAAAGTCGGTGCCGCCGCCATCGGCAGTGCGCTCGATGTCAGCGTCGCCAGCGCTTACAGCGACGCCGAAACCATCACCGTCACCAAACCACTGACTGTCGTCGGCAATATCGTGGTGTCGGGTCTTGGCGATGTCGAAACCCAGCAAAACGAAACCGTCAGCGACATTCCGGTGGTCTATGTTGACCGTCTGCCCACCGCCAACACCATCGAAGTAAGTGGTGCGCACATCAGCGCCACCGTCCATGGCGACAGCGCGGGTTCGACGTTCGATTTAACGCCGGAAACCGACTGGTTTGGTCACACCACGGTCACCGTGACGGTGTACGACAAAACCACGCCTAACGACCGTCACAGCCAGTCGTTCAAGCTCACCGTGCATCCGGTCGCCACCGCCATCGTCGCCGCTGACCGCATCGACGTCGTGGCCGGCGAAGCGGTGAAATTGGACGCCAGTGGAAGCTGGGCAAGCACCGGTCACGAATTGACCTTTGTCTGGCAGCAAACCGCCGGCAGTGCCTTAACCACCAGCGCCAAAACCCAAGCCGCACTCGATATCAGCAGCGTACCTGAGGGTAGTTACGAGTTCACCGTCACCGTCAACGACGGCGTTAGCAGCGACAGCAAAGTGGTGAAAATCACCGCCACCGCCGCCGCCCACACCGACGACGATAACGGCGGCGGCGGCAGCGTCCCGGTGTGGTTGGTTATTATCGGATTAGCACTTGCGCGCCACCGCCGCCGCTAAACCGAAAAACGAAAGCAGTAAAAAAACGGCGGAGTGATCCGCCGTTTTTTTTATTTTTTAATTTCCGGCCCACAAACGCGTCCAATAATCGGAAATTAATTTGGCGGCGTCGTTACCGATAGGCGCGAAGACAATAAAATCTTTAATGTTTTCTGAATCGGGATAAATGTGTTTATCGGCGGTGATGGGCGCGTCGATTTTGCTGCGCGCCGCCGCGACGGCGGTTGGGTAATAATTGTAATTGGCGGCGGCGGCGGCCACGGCAGGATCGAGTAAGTAATTGATCCACGCATGAGCGGCCGTTTTATTGGGCGCGTCTTTGGGGATGCCCATCATGGTAAACCAGATCGGCGTCTGACCTTTGGGAATCGCGTAATACGAATTCAACGTGCTGCCGTTTTCACGTGCGATGCGTTTGACCATGCCGGCGTCACCACTCCACGCCATCGCAATGCAAATATCACCGGCGGCGAAAGCATCGCGATAGGTGGAATTGACTTGCGTGACAAACGGTCGAATTTTTTTCAAGTGCTCATAGGCAGCGTGTAAGTCTTCGGGTTTTTCACTGTTAGCGTCGCGCCCCAGATACGCCATCATCAACGAAAACACTTCGCTCGGCGAATCCAGAAACGAAACGCCGCAGGCTTTTAGTTTTGACACGTATTCGGGTTTGAACAGCAGATCCCAGCTATCGAGATTGATGTTTTTGCCCAACACTTTTTTGACTTTATCGACGTTGATCAAGATCCCGTCGGTACCCCACAAAAACGGTACGCCGTATTGATTGCCGGTATCGTGGATCTGCAATTTTTTCATCAATTCGGCGTCGAGATAACGACGATTGGGGATCTGATTCCAATCAATTTTGGCGTAAGCACCGGCCTGCACTTGTCGAATCATGTACGACGATGACGGATACACCACATCGTAACCGGATTGTCCGGCCAGCAATTTGGTTTCCAGCACGTCGTCGTTGTCGAGCATATCGTAATGCAGGGTAATGTTTTTCTGTGCGGCAAAGTGATCGATGGTTGCCTGCGGTAATAATTCTGACCAATTCAAAATGTTCAGCTGCTGTTCTGCTGATGCGCTGAGTGTTAATAAACCCGACAGCAAACTTAAGCATAATCGTCGCGAAAAACGCATGATCGTTTCCCCTTATGTGCGCGTTGAACGGTCATCACGCTAGACAATGGGAAACCCAAGAACAAGCAGCAATTTCGATCACAGGGTATTAAATAAAGTTATAGCGAAGTGAGCGTGCCTTTTAGCCATTGCGCAAACGCTTTGGCGGCGGGCGATAACGCACGCTGCGGCGCAATCAGCCAATACGCTTCCAGTACGCATTGTCCATCAAACGGTCGCACTAAGGCGCCGCTGTGCAATTCGTGTTGGCTCATTACCGCATTAGACAGCGCCACGCCTTTGCCACTTCGCGCCAGATTCAACACTTGCTCGGCACTGGCGTACGAGACATCGCTTACGGTTTTGCCTTTGACTCCCATGGCGCGAAACCAGGTGTTCCACCACGAGCCATCGTCTTCGTGCAATAACGATGTCGCCAACAATTCTTTCGCGTGCATGAAGCGGCCGTGTTTTTTTAACCACGACGCCGAACACACTGGAAATACTGGCGGTCGACACAGCAATTCGAGATGGCCGGAAAAATCGTTGCGCTCGCCGTACACAATGCCGATATCGGCGTCGGCCGGATCAATTTTGCTAAAGCTGGCATTGGCTTCGAGCGCAATACGAATACGAGGCGCTCAAGCGCGCCGGTATCGCGGTGCAATTAATCGATCAGAAA
>CAZYUS010000020.1:0-28530 GCA_964650615.1 uncultured Pseudomonadaceae bacterium
AATGGCAGCACTGCAGCAATAATTATCCTGTCCTTAACTTCGGTTTGTATAACCATGAATCCGGTTACGCAAGATTTGTTTTCGCTTTTACGCGCGGTCGCGCAGGGAAAAACGGCAATCGAACAGCTGGCCACGCAAGTTCGCCAGTGGCAGCAACATCATCAACTCGATGCCGCACAAACCGCGCAAAATCTAACGCAGTTTGCCGCACAGCTGTTGCACGCCGTTCGTATCAAACAACTGCCCGCCCACGCGGCCTGCGACTTGCTGTCGAATCTCATGGTGTTCGGCGACCTCGATATGCCTCCAGCACTTTACGCATTGCAAGCTACACTGAAACAGGTGGCGGATTCACCGTTTGCTACCACCCAAGACAGCCCCGCGAGTGAGCGCGATGTTCGCGAGCAAATGGGGCGTATGTTGGCCGCAATGCCGGAGCGTTCACAGCACAAGGCTGATCAATGTCGGTATAGTGGCCGCTTCGGCAGTTTGCGCCGTATTGCCTGAACGACACGAAGTCTTTTAGACAACACCGTACCTGCCCGCTGTTGAAAAAGGTTACGGATCTTGAACACCACGGAAGACGAAAGCGTTTCGCCCTCGACGCCGCTTAAAGCAATTGATAACAGTAATTTGGTTTCGCTGGGATTAATTAACGCCAAGCGATTATTGGTCGTCAACAGCAAAGGCGGCGCTGGCAAAACCACGATTTCCACCAATTTGGCGTCGTGGTTGGCACGCAAAGCGCCAACCGCCATCATCGATCACGACGTACAACTTTCGGCAACGTATTGGCAACAATTACGGCCCGCCAACTTACCGCCCGTTTACGTCGTTAACACCGGCAAAGATCCGGTGCAACGTCAAACCCGAAGCTTTCAATTACGCTTACCGTTTAACACGCAATGGATTATTTCCGATTCGCCCGCCGGTGTTAACGGCCCGATGCTGGATCAGATGGTAAATGAACACGACCTCGTGATTGTGCCGGTGCTACCTTCGGATATCGACATTCGCGCGTCGGCACGTTTCATTGGCGATTTGTTGTTGTCCCCCACCATGCGCAAACACCGCAAGCCGGTTGCGGTGATTGCGAATCGTGTACGCACCAACACCCATTCATTTGAACGACTGCAAAAATTTTTATTAAGTTTGAATATTCCGTTTGTCGCGTCCTTACGCGACACACAACATTATGTGCGTTGTTTTGGTGAAGGCACGTCCATCGCCGATTGCAAAGGCAGCGCGTTCGAACGCGATCGCGATGATTGGCAACAACTCTTATTATGGATTGACGCGCAAGGCAGCAAACAATTTACCCACATCACCCCCGAGTTGGTGCTGGCCGAAGACAACACCAAACGCACAAGCGCTTAAAAAATTATCTCAATTGTATTCGCTTCGAAAGAATGAAACCGTCTGAGCAGTATCCGTAGGGGCGATTCAAGAATCGCCCAGCGCTTGATGGGTAAAATCAATAGGGACAATTCGTAAATTGCCCCTACACAACATATCGTGGTGAATGCCGTGTTTTATTTTTTAACTAAAACTATTGGCACAACCTCGCAATCGCGTCGTATTTCACTAATTGAATTTCACCGTCGGCATTGGCAAACGTCAGGATCACTTCGCTGCGTACCGGTTGTTTCGCACTATTCATCTCGGTTGCTTCCGGTTCCAATTCATTCACCCGTTTCAGCGCCTGTTCGGAATAGCGCGCTTGCGGATTGGATTTTAATACGCGCGCATCAAATAACCGGCCTTCGCTATCAATGCCAAAACCGACGCGCACACAACCGTAATCAATGTTTTTTTTATAGCGCGGTTTATCGCCGCCGATTAACGCATCACCCAGCAACCAATACTCCGCCAATTGATCGGTGCTAAGAAACACGATCGGTTTGGCGGCGACGATTCGAGCGGTGTTTATCGTCGCCGCGTTATCATCGCCGTTCGGCGTGCTGGCACACCCCGTTAGCAAGGCGATCGCCATCATCACCACGCCGCGAAACCTATTCATGTTTAACGCATCCTCATTTCATAAACGTGTCGTCACAGTTTGTCATGCTGACGCAGCAATTCAATTAACTGCGTCTCATCCCAGATGGTGATGCCCAGTTCCTGCGCTTTATTTAATTTTGAACCCGCGCCCGGTCCAGCGATCACTACGGACGTTTTTTTCGACACACTATCGGTAGTTTTAGCGCCGAGCGCTTGTAATCGTTCCTGCGCTTGATCACGTGGCATTTGTGCCAATGTTCCGGTTAAAACAAAAACCTGTCCACTTAATGGTAAATGGCTGTGATCACGCTTTTCTACTAGCGGCCATGCAACGCCAGCCGCTTGCAACTGCGTCACCGTCGTGCGGTTTTTTTCGTTCGCAAAAAAATGCGCCACACGATTTGCAACCACTGGGCCAACATCGTTAATTTGCATCAATCGCGCTTCATCGGCCGCCATTAATGTCGTCAGATCGCCGAATTCGTTGGCTAGTGTGTGCGCCATCACTTCACCGACATCGCGAATACCCAAGGCAAAAATAAATCGCCCTAACGTTGTTGATTTACTTTTTTCAATTGCTTGAATAATTTTTTGCGCCGATTTTTCACCCATACGATCAAGATCGGCCAATACGTTTTCGCGTAACGTATAAATATCAGCGGGACTTTTTAATAAATCCTTTTCAACCAACTGTTCGATTAATTTGTCACCCAATCCGTCGATATCCATAGCGCGTCGATGAGCAAAATGTTTGAGCGCTTCGACGCGCTGCGCCGGACACGAAATGCCCGCTGAACAGCGGATTGCCGCAAAGCCCTCTTCCCGCACCGTTTCGGCATTACACACTGGGCAGTGCGTCGGTGTCGCGATTTTTTTTGCCTCTACCGTACGGCGCTCCATCACCACACCAGCCACTTGAGGGATCACATCGCCAGCGCGACGAACAATCACGGTGTCTCCGATACGCAGATCCAGACGCGCGATCTCATCAATGTTATGCAGCGTGGCATTACTGACCGTTACGCCACCCACATAAACCGGTTTTAATCGTGCCACTGGCGTTAACGCGCCAGTGCGCCCCACTTGGAATTCGACATCGACTAATTCGGTAATTTCTTCTTGTGCCGGAAATTTATGCGCGATGGCCCAGCGCGGTGCGCGCGAAACAAAGCCCAATTTTTCCTGATCGGCAATCGTATTGAGTTTATAAACGACACCGTCAATATCGTAAGGCAGTTGCAGACGTTGCTGACCAATTTTCTGAAAATACTCGAGTAATCCCTGTGCGCCAACAACAACGTCCGACTCTGGACAAATACGAAAACCCAATGATTTCAGCAATGCCATTCGCTCTGAATGTGTAGCGGGCAACACAATGTCTTCGCACCTTGCGATGCCATAACAAAACAGGGCGAGACGCCGCTGCGCGCTGATTTTCGGATCGAGCTGACGCAAACTACCGGCGGCAGCATTGCGCGGATTGGCGAAAATTTTTTCACCTTTTTGACGCTGCGCCTCGTTTAATAATTCGAAATCGGCTTTCGGTAAATAAACTTCACCGCGCACTTCCAGTAACGACGGTAAGTGCTCGCCCAATAAGGTTAACGGCACGCTTTTTATGGTTTTAATAGTGTGCGTAACGTCTTCACCGGTTTCGCCATCGCCACGCGTTGCGGCGCGAACGAGACGTCCGTGTTCATACACAATACTGATCGCCAAACCGTCAAGTTTGGGCTCGCAACTGAACGCTTGCTCTTGCGATGTCGCCAATCGTTCATTAACGGCGCGCACAAAATTGTCGATGTCGCTTTCGCTAAACGCGTTTTCCAGAGACAACATGGGTACGGCATGACGCACTTGAGCGAACGCCGTTATCGCTTGTCCACCGATTCGTTGCGTCGGCGAATCGTCCGTGATCCATTCGGGATGTTGCGCCTCGATCGCTTTTAACTCGCGCATCCAACGATCATATTCGGCATCGGGAACGGTCGGTTCGTCGAGCACGTAATAACGATAATTATGCTGCTGAATAAGCGCTTTTAAGTCGTTAAGTTGTTGTTGTTCGGTTCTCATGGGACGCGATAAATGGAAGTCAAATTAACGATACGAGTTGACGAAGGACATTCCTGCGAAGGCAGGGGTCCCTATTTTAAATTCGGACTCACGCCCAGTCGTTGTAACGTTGCAAAAGTTGTTGGTGTTGCAATCGCGTTTCTTCGCTTAACGGCTTGCGTTGTCCATCCAGCACATCGCCGTTTAATTCTTTGGCCAGCATCTGAGCGAGCTCCACCATGGCGCGGTAAGCGGCCGCAGGGTCAAAACGACCGGGCAAAGTCATGAATAAACTGATGCCCGGCGTATTAAATTGATCCATGCGTTCGGGATCAAAAGTGCCGGGATTCAACGCATTCGCAACCGAAAATAACACCGTTCCTTGTCCCGACGCATCGGCATAGCGGTGAAATACTTTGTGTTCGCCAAAGCGCAGATCGTGTTCCATAAAGCAGCGATTCAAATCACTACCGGCAAAATGACGACCATTACGACCTAACACCGTCAGCGCGATGATCTGCATTTCGTTGCTGGCTAACGTTCGCGCCGCTTTATTGGCGGAAACATTGCGACGATGTGACGGTTCGGTCGCAGACAGGCGGGCCGCGCCCACTGATTCGTCAGCGAAAAGGTCGAGATTTTCACGGCAGATTTCGCGCTGGGTCACCGACGGCACCGCGCCACCGGTCGCGTCGTCAAAGGTAGGTTCGCAATGCGCCGGAGCATCGTCATCAAATTGAGCAACGACACGCGTACGCCCCACGCCGGTTTCGTCGAAACCATCGCGTTCATTAACTTTTGCCACCGGCAGATCCGGCGGCAGGTTTTTTTCAAGCTTGAACGAGTACTGATTACGAGCACGACGACGAAAGCTGTCCCACGCTACGTAAACCACTAACACCAAACCGACCAAGACGATGAGCAGACGCAAATCCATCACACTTTCCGAGAGCCCCTGATTGCTCGCGGAGTTTAGCGCGAGAGGGATCAGTTGTCAGTTTTCCATTACCGGTAATGCGCAAAAAAACGCAGCACGTTAGCAAATAAGTTTGCGATCACACACCCGCCAATGCCGCTGCCTGCTCGATGTCGACGGCGACGATGCGCGAAACGCCTGGCTCTTGCATGGTGACGCCGCACAGTTGATTGGCCATTTCCATGGCGATCTTATTGTGCGAAATATAGATAAACTGGATGGTTTCCGACATTTCCTTGACCAGTTTGGCGTAGCGTTCGGTGTTGGCATCGTCGAGTGGCGCATCCACCTCATCGAGAATACAAAACGGTGCGGGATTTAATTTGAATATGGAGAACACCAACGCAATGGCCGTCAGGGCTTTTTCACCACCGGATAATAAGTGAATAGTGCTGTTGCGTTTGCCCGGCGGACGCGCCATCACGGCAACGCCGGTTTCAAGCAAATCTTCACCGGTTAATTCCAGATAGGCGTGACCACCGCCAAAAATTTTGGGAAATAATTCTTGAAAATATTTATTGAGCAAATCGAACGTGTCTTTGAACTTGCTGCGCGTTTCTTGATCTATTTTTTTGATCGCGTCTTCAAGCGTTTCGAGCGCTTTGTTTAAATCATCATTTTGCGAATCGAGATAAATTTTACGCTGTGATTGCTCGTTGAACTCATCAATCGCGGCAAGATTGATCGCGCCCAAGCGTTGAATTCGCTCGCCGATCTCGCTTAAGCGTGAACCCATTTCGCCTTCGTTATCGGCATCGGTTAGCAAGGCCAGTGTGGCGTCGAGATCGCGTTCTTCTTGTTGCAATAACTCAACTTGTTGTTCGCGTCGCACCGCCACTTCGCTGCGTTCGATGCGCAGATTATTGACACGCGACCCCACTGCTTGCGCCGATTGTTCGAGTTCATGACGGCGACGTTCGTAGGCTCGCACTTCTTGATCAACACCGGCGAGCGCATCGCGCGCTTGCGTTAAATCCACTTCAATGGCGATCTTGCGATTTAAGGCTGATTCAAGATCCGATTCCATCTGGGCCAATGGCTCGATACTTTCCTCAATTTGCATTTCGAGTTGATCACGTCGTTCGGTGATCACGGCCAGCTGTTCGCGCACGCGCTGTTCTGAGGTTTTGGTGCTGGTAAATTCGGCACGCAGACTTTCCATACGCAGCGCCAGCTTGTGATAAACCTCTTTGGCATCGCGCGCCGAGTCACGCGCGTGATCTAAAATTTGGCGCAGTTCTTCCCGTTTGGCTTGTAACTCATCACGGCGATCGTGATCGTTGCCCATTTGTTCAACCGCTTCTTGCAACTTCATGCGGCATTCGGCCAGTCGTTCGTCCTCTTCAATTTTTTGCGTGTCGAGGTCGCGCGATTCATTCAATAGTTGATCGCGCTGGCGTTTCATTTGATCCAGTTTGGTTTGCTTTTGGGCCAACAAACCACGGCATTCGACCACTAATTTTTCGGATTCGGTCAGTTGCTTTTGTAACTCACCCCAACTGGCTTCCAGCAAACGCAGATCTTCGCGCACTTGTTCGGCGTGTTCTTCCAACTCAAGCAGTTGCGCTTCGCGCTCTTCGACTTGTTTGGTTAACGATTCTAATTGTTGCCCACGTTCAATGACGCCGATCGACGCCTCCGAGCTTTGGCCGGCTTTCAAATAATTGCGACCGACGACCAAACCATCACGCGTGACAAAGGACTCATGCGGCTGTAATTGCGCGCGTTCGCGCAGCGCCGTTTCTAACGAATCGACAACGAATACACTGTGTAACGATGTCGGCACGACGCCGTTAACAACGAATTGCGCCAATGAACGACGCGTAGAGATCGATGAACTCGATGAGGCCTCAACAAATTGCACACAGCCGTCGCGCAATTGCTGTACCGCAGAAAGTACGTCGTCGAGTTTATCGACGACGATCGCTTGCAGTTGTTCGGACAGCACCGTCTCCAGCGCCAATTCCCAACCACTTTCAACTTTTAAGTTAGACGATACGCGCGCACGCTGGGCCAAGCCGTGCTGACTCAACCATGTGCCGATCTTTTCGTCGCCACGTGCTAACGCGGCTTTTTGTAGCGCTTCCAGCGCGACCTTTTTGCCTTTTAATCCATGCAACTCATTGCGCGCAAGATCGATTTTGCTGCCCAGATCGCGGCGGCGATCGCGCAAGGAATTAATTTTTTCCATGCCATTGGCATGCTGTTCGCGAACCTTTTCTGCCGTGTCTTCGGCGTCTAACAATCGTTCTTCGAGTTGCAGTAACTCTTCGTTGCCGGGTTGTGCATCCAGCGCGGCCACTTCTTGCGTGATCCGTTGAATACGCTGGGTAATGCGCGACAACACCATTTCGCTATGGCTGGCACGCGTGCGTTCAACTTGCGCTTGTTGCGAGGTTTGCGCTGCGCGCGAATTGAAATCATCCCATTCAATTTGCCAAGCGGCCAATGCCGCTTCATGTTCGTTTAAATTCCCCTGCCCCGAATTCGACACCGTTTCTAGGCGATTTAGTTCTGGTTCAAGTTGCTCAATTTCGACTGACACTTTTGACAGTTTTTCGGTGTCGAGTTGCAAATGTTCATTGGCCGCTTTTTGCGACTGTTCCAACCGGATCAAATCATCGCGCAAAGTATGGCGACGTTCGCGGGTGTATTTGATGGCTTGTTCCAATCGCACAATTTCGGCGTTGGCACCGTGAAACTTGCCTTGTACCGCATTAAAGTTATCGGTGAGTTCGATGTGCTTATTGCGCGATTCTTCGGTGCTAGCATCAAGCGCGCGCACTTCGGCCATGCGGGCTTCGGAATCGACATCCAGCGATCCGATCGAGCGATCCAGATTTTCGATGCGGGTGTTCAATTCGCGATAGCGCAAGGCTGCCAGACGCGCTTTTAGATCACGTTCTTCTTGACGAAATTCTTTAAATTTTGCGGCGTTATGCGCTTGTCGTTGCAGGTGCGACAGCTGACGTCCCAGTTCATCACGAATATCGCTTAAACGCGCCAGATTTTCGCGCGTTTGACCAATTCGAGATTCGGTTTCCTTACGTCGTTCTTTGTATTTCGAAATGCCAGCGGCTTCTTCCACAAAAATACGCAATTCTTGCGGTTTTGATTCGATTAATCGCGACACCATGCCTTGCTCGATGATCGCGTACGAGCGCGGCCCCAAGCCGGTGCCAAGAAAAATATCGGTGATGTCTTTGCGTCGGCAGCGGGTGCCATTGAGAAAATATGTGCTGGTGCCGTCACGCGTGATCAAACGTTTGATCGCGATTTCGGCGTAGGCCGCGTATTCGCCACCCAGCGAGCCATCGCTGTTATCGAACACCAGTTCGATGCTGGCTTGGCCAACCGGCTTGCGTGCGCTGGAACCGTTGAAGATCACGTCGGTCGAGTTTTCACCGCGCAGGTTTTTGGCGCTGGATTCCCCCATAACCCAACGCACCGCGTCAATAACATTGGATTTGCCGCAGCCGTTAGGCCCCACAATGGCAGTTAAGTTAGACGGAAACGGCACCGTCGTCGGATCGACAAAGGACTTGAATCCATTCAGTTTTATTTGCTTCAGACGCATTTTTTATGATTTCTAACAGGCAAGACGGATCAGGGCTTAAGCCCTTTTTGGGTCGGCAAGTTTAGCGGAAAGTCATCCCCAGTCGTAGGGATAGGTCTGTGGATAACTTGGGGGATAGCGGGGAATTGTGACGGCAGCAGCACCGTTGGATGCCGCTGCTCAAAAATCACGCAACAACGACCAGCGGTTTTTAGCGACGACGTAAGGTCAACACCCCTACCGAATAGCCTGCGCCAAACGAGCACAACAAGCCCAGTTCACCGGCTTCGAAACCATCGCGATAAAAATGAAACGCGATGATCGAACCGGCCGATCCGGTATTGGAATAGCGATCCAATACCAGCGGCGCTTCTTCTTCGCTGGCTTCGCGGCCCAACACTTTACTGGCGATCAAGCGATTCATATTGATGTTGGCTTGATGCAACCACAAACGTTTTAATTGCGCTGCCGTTAAATTCAATTCACCCAAGTGTTGTTGAATTAATTCGGCAACCATAGGACACACTTCTTTGAACACTTTGCGCCCTTCTTGCACAAACATTTTATCGGGATTGTCGCGCGACTCTGGATGCAAACGATCCAGTACACCGGCGTTACTGCGAATGTTATTGGAAAATTGCGTAACTAACTTGTGACCGAGAATTTCAAATTGGTGTGTCGACCGGGCAGCGTCGGCGCGCTCGATAATGACCGCCGTCGCCACATCGCCAAAAATAAAATGGCTGTCGCGATCGCAAAAATTCACTACGGCGGATCCCAGCTCGGGATTGACCACCAACACGCGTTTCGCGCTGCCGCTTTTTACGGCATCAACGGCAGTTTTAATAGCAAAAGTCGCTGACGAACACGCCACATTCATATCAAACGCATAGCCACTGGCACCGATCTGCTGTTGCACTTCAATGGCCAGCGCCGGAAACGGTCTGGCAAAAGCCGATGCCGCCACCAACACAAAATCAATATCTTTACCTTCACAATGCGCTTGCGATAGTGCAACACGCGCCGCATTAACCGCCATTTCGCCTTGCAATGACAGCTCATCATTGCTGCGTTCGGGAATGCGCGGACGCATCCACGACGGATCGAGGATGCCGTCTTTCACATTCACATAACGCGATTTAATACCCGACGCTTTTTCAATAAATTCGGCTGACGATTCGGGTTTGGCAACCACCTCACCACGCGCAATCGCGTCGGCGTGCGATTGATTCCATTGCTGTACATAAGCGTTATACGCGGTGACTAATTCTTCGTTGCTGATGCAGTGCGGCGGGGTATAAACACCACTGCCGCTAATGACGACTGGGATCATGTTGTAGTTATCCATCGGGCGATTTGACAACATTACGTCGAAACGACTTGGCCAGACAAGTCTTTCGTCAACGTCCGGAATAGTATAGACGGCGTTTAAAACGATTTGACCACTGACAACATCACCCACTGCTTGCGGATATCCCGATCACGCACACGTTCGCGTTCAAAATAATCGGTGTCACGTGTGTCGAGATCGGTTTCCATTAATTTCCAACCACGCAACGTCAGTTGCAACATAAAGGGTTGGTGGCGCGAGCGATAAGCATCGCCATCGCTAAGGGCAAATGCCACGCGCACTTCAGACACATAATGTTCCGGATTGATGGTGAAACCGAATGACGATTGCGCACTTAATTGCGCATCAAGACGGTGGTATTCGCTGCCCATCCAACCGTCGGGATAAATGGCGGAGGTCGATTGTTCGGCGGCCTGCAAACCGCTAACAAACATGGCTAAACAACTGCACAATAAGCGACGCATGGGAACCACCTTATTCCGCATTCATCCCTTGAATCGAGCGGACACGACAAGGATTTCCTTAAGCTGACGATACCTTAAAACCATGTTTGACCAGGGTTTGTCAACGACAGATTACTGACGTTTACCTTTAAGTAACTCTGCGACGCGGCTAAGTTGTTGATCCAAACGTTTTTCTGACACCGGACCATCGGTGCCAACCGATTGCGCAAACACCGCTACGCGCCATTCGCGCAACAATCGCTGTAGCTCGCGCCATTCACCATCAAAAGATAAAGCGGCGTGCTGCTGCAACGGTGACACTTTGGTTTGCCACAATTGCCACCTTTGCAAACGCTGGGTTTCGCGCGCTGGATGGCTCATACATTGATCAAGGCGCAAGCGTAAGGCGTCGAGATAACGCCGCGTATGACGCAAATCGGTAAGCCCGCGATGGCGCAAAAAACCGGGCGCGAGGATCGCGTCCAACCACGCATTCATGTCGTCGGCTGACGTCGGCAATTTATTTTTAACTTCGCGTAGGATGCGTGCGCGCAAGGTCGCCGCCAGTTGAAATAGATCAACCAACAATGGCAACGAATCGGCCAACGCCACACGCACTGGATTCGGTAACGATTGCAACAGCGAGACCACCTGCGATTGTTGCCGTATCGTCCACCAATCAACGTTGACACAACTGATGATGGCGGCGCACAACCATTCATCCAATAAAGCTTTGCCGCAAGGAAACGCACCCGCCGCCAACATTAACTGATTGAGCGCGCGGTTGTTGCGTTGATACTGTTTGAAATCGGTTTGCAAACCCAACGCCAACACACGAACCATACCTTGTTGATGTTCGCGCTTGGCATCGGCTTCATACAAGATCGGCACGATACTAACGCTGCTGATTTCATCACGCACTGCCAGCCACGCTTCACCGACACCCGCATTCACTTTTTCGGCGATAGCGACAACGGGCAGTTGCTGCAATTTTTCTTGTTGGAATGATTTGGTCTGACTTTGCAACGACTGCTCGCGTTGTTGCAGCAATTCGGTTTTTAATTGCGCCAGATGACGTCCGCGCGCCAGTACATTTTTGCCGTCGCGGATCTCGATATACATACGCAAATTATCCGCCACGTCGACCGACGCTAATTCATTGATCGGAATACGCACACGCTTTAACGCATACAAATCATCGGAAAGCGACTGCCACAATGAACTCGATTTCCAATTCGCCGTATTAAGCAATTTAGCGGTTTCGGCAATCGGCATTAGTGCCTTGCGAGTGTCTTTGGGCAAGCCACGCAACACGGCGTCGATTTTAGTCGGCAAAAAACCCGGCACCAAGGCATCAAACACGTGATCCGGTAACTGATGCAGCAACGACAACGGCACCCGTACGGTGACGCCGTCGAACACTTCGCCCGGAGCAAAACGATACAGCAGCGGCAACGTATGACCGTTAATGGTCAATTCCGCCGGATAATCGTCTTCGCTGACGGCATCGAGTGTGGCTTTTAGCTCGTCTTCGGTTAACGACAACGAATTCAATGCGGCGATATTTTGCTTCGCCAGTTTCAATAATGAGTGCTTATCAAAAACGGCTTCCGGTAATCGCGTTAATAACAGCGCGACCAATTCATCTTCACCGCGCAACAAATCGCGACGACGCGTTCGTTCTTCTTGCTCGTGAATGCGTTTGATTAACTGTTGATTGTGACGATGAAATGCCACATCCCATTCAATTTCGTTACGCACCAAAGCGTGACGGACAAACAGCTCGCGCGCTTGCGCCATATTGATACGGGACAAGGCCAACGGCCGCCGCACGATCACTTTCAATCCGAACAACGTCGCCTGCTCGTGCACGACCGCATCGCCACGCTGCGGCCGCCACACCGGTTCTTCGTAATGGCGTTTCAATAACGAGGCGCACAACTGTTCCAGCCATTCCGGTTCGATTTTGGCAAGCAACAAACCGAATAAGCGACTGCCGTCCAAAAATTCCGACACCACCACCCAAGGTTTGTTTTTTTTATGCAACCCAGAGCTTGGATGCGCCACGAAACGAATATTACGCGGACCACTGTAATCACCGTCGCGGGTGACTTGACCAATTTGATGAAATAGGCCGCTTAAAATAGCGCGATGCACACTGCGATAGTCGGGGGCTAGCTCGTTAAATTTCAATCCCATTTCCTGCGCACTGGCGCGCAACTGCGCTACTAAGCGTCCCCATTCGATGATGGTGACCACATTGAGAAATTCGGCTTTTAATTCTTTGCGCCACGCATTGACCGACAACACTTCTTTACGCACATGAATGTGTTTCCATAAATTCAATACCGCCAAGAAATCGGATTCCGGATCGTGAAAGCGACGATGCAGCCCGGTTGCAACATCGGCTTTTTCTTGCGGTCGTTCTCGCGGATCGCGTAGCGCCAAAAATGCCGCGACGATGATCATCTCGTGCAAGCAACGTTCGGTTTCGCCCGCCAAAATAATGCGCGCCAACGACGGTGGCAGCGGCAGCGCACTCATGCGCCGACCAATCAAGGTTAATTTCCGTTCGTCGGTAATCGCGCCCAACTCCAATAAATAACGCAAACCATCGCTGATGCGTTTGGTGTCGGGCGCGTCAACAAAGGGAAACGATTCAATATCGGTCAAGCCCAGCGCCAGCATTTGCAAAATGAGATCGGCAAGGCTGGTGCGCAGAATTTCGGGCGTGGTGAATTCATCGCGTTTATTGAAATCATCTTCGCCATAAAGCCGGATGCAGACACCATTCATCACGCGGCCGCAACGACCACTGCGTTGATTGGCGCTGGCGCGTGAAATGGCTTCAATCGGTAAGCGTTGCACACGCGAGCCGTGCGAATAACGACTGATGCGCGCGGTACCTGCATCAATCACGTAACGAATACCGGGTACCGTTAACGACGTCTCGGCGACATTAGTCGCCAGCACCACGCGCATTTTTCCGCCACTTTGAAACACTTTATTTTGTTCGGCCATTGGCAAACGCGCATACAACGGTAATACGTCGGCTTTAACGTGTTGCCGACGTAAATGATGTGCCACCTCGCGGATCTCGCCTTCTCCGCTTAAAAACACCAAGGCGTCACCGGGACCTTGCATCCACAATTCATCCAAGGCATCGTTGATGCGCGCAGCTAATGTCAATTCATCGCTGTCTTCATCCAGCGGGCGATACAAAATATCCACCGGAAAAGTGCGACCGCTTACGGTTAATATCGGCGCACCACCGAAGAAACGTGCAAAGCGTTCCGGATCGATAGTCGCCGACGTAATAATCACTTTAAGATCGGGGCGTTTGGGTAACAAGGTTTTGATATAACCGAGCAACAAATCAATATTCAAACTGCGTTCGTGCGCTTCGTCGATAATCAAGGTGTCATAGCGCAGCAGTAACGGATCGTGACGCAGTGCCTGCAATAAAACGCCATCGGTCATCACCGCAATCAAACTGTCGTCATTCACTTTTTGGTCGAAGCGAATGGCATAACCGACTTGTTTTCCCAGCGGCACCGACAGCTCTTCTGCGATACGACGGGCGACACTGGTAGCGGCTAAACGACGCGGTTGAGTGTGGCCAATCAGGCCACGAATTCCACGCCCCAGCTGCAAACATAATTTGGGTAATTGCGTGGTTTTTCCAGAACCGGTTTCACCGGCGATCACCACCACTTGATGAGCTGAAATGGCTTCAATAATTTGTGCTTGTGCTTGCACAATCGGCAAACGTTCATCAAATGAAATCACCGGCACCATCGCGCGTCGCGCAATAATCCGTTGTTGCGCTTTGCCAATCTCCTGTTGCCAACGTTCCCATTCGCGCGCGCAGGGTTGGTGTTGGCAATGACGCTGCGTTATGGTCGCCAATAATTTTTTTAGCAACGCCATCTGCTGACTGGGTGCAGCGAGTAACGCGTGTTGCATGGCAGAAAAATCAAACTCGGTCATGGATGACGACTTAATAAATGTAAACAACAGGCCATTACAACATGAACAATCGCGCTCGCATTGTACTGTGATCGTGCAAGCGTTAGCATGCGCGACTATTGTCACGGGAGCCCGCCAATGTCCGCAAGCACGACCACCTCTTTTTGCACTGAACTGCTGGATTTCATCGAGCGCAGCCCGTCGCCGTGGCACGCCGTAGCCAATGCGTCGCAGCAACTATGCGCATTGAATTTCCATAAGCTGGATGAAAAACAGACGTGGACATTGACAACCGGCGGACGCTATTTCGTCACCCGCGATGACGGTTCATTAATCGCTTTTATCGTGGGCAGTGATGTTGTCAACGCGGGCTTTCGCATCATTGGCGCCCACACCGATTCACCGTGCTTGCGTGTAAAAACCCACGGCGCACACGACAGCGGCGGCTATCTGCGCCTCGCCACTGAAATTTATGGCGGCCCGATTCTGGCGACCTTCACCGATCGCGATTTATTGCTAGCTGGACGCGTGATGGTGCGCGATGCGCAAGCGGAAAATGGTTTTAAAACTGTCTTGGTTCGATTAAACGACAGCCTTGTTCGATTACCCAATCTCGCTATCCATTTGAATCGTGCGGTAAACGACGATGGATTGAAAATTCATAAACACAATGGTCTCAATTTGTTGTTAAGCACACTCGGCGATGGCGATCAACCCCTGTGTCGACTGCGTGATTTGTTGGCGCAGGAATGTGGCGTTGCCGCGTCGCAACTGTTGAGTGTTGAATTGTGTGTAGTCGATGCGCAAGCGCCGAGCTATTTCGGTGCCAATAAAGAATTTATTGCGGCGCGGCAGTTGGATAATTTGGCGTCCTGTCATGCCGCGATTAAAGCCATCGCCACAGTCGGCAACGCCGCGCATACATCGCTGATTGCTCTGTTCGATCACGAAGAAGTGGGCAGCGAAAGCACCACGGGCGCAGCCGGCAATTTTCTCGAATCGGTGTTGCAACGGATCACGACATCACAATCGCCGCAGCACGATGCACTGGCACGCGCCAGTGCCAATAGCTGGCATTTATCGGCCGATATGGCACACGCGCATCACCCGTCTCACAACGAGTGTTTCGATGGACTTCATCATTTGAAAGTCAATGCCGGCGTGGTGTTAAAAATCAACGCCAGTCAACGTTATGCCACCAATGCTTTAGGTGAAGCGTTTTTTACGCAACTGTGTGAAAGCGCCGCGATCCCAATGCAGAAATATGTTCACCGCGCCGATCTCGCCTGCGGCACAACGATTGGTCCAGTAAGCGCGGCACGTTTGGGCATAAAAACATTTGATGTCGGCGCGCCGATGTGGGCCATGCACAGTGCGCGCGAAAGTGCCGGTGCATTGGATCACGCGCATTACATCAATTTGATGACGGCGTTTTTATCGGCATAGCCAAGCAAAATAGCGGCTCGTGCTGTGCTGTCGGGCGGTCTTTAGACCGCCTTAGCGCGACTGAATTGAATGGTTCAAAACTCGTAACTGATTCCCGACAACAATCGCGTGTCGGTTTTTTCGATACCGCTGGGCGGTTCGCTGTCGTGGTGTACTTCTACCGACGTTTTCAAATAAAGACGACCGTCAATACGCACTTGCAGAGCAAATAGATTCATCAATCGAACGTCGTTATCGCCTTTGATTGCCGGTTGATAATAAACGGTGTTAGCGAGATTGGTATTCTCGTTTATTTGCCACTTGAACACCCAATATAAATTACCGTAAATCGCCGTTTCCGACTGCTCACCCTCCGGCTCGATTTCTTCAATTAATTCATCCGAATGATAAATACCAACCGCAAAGGTATTTTGCATACGCGCGATATTGTCGTCGCGGACAAAACGAATACCCGCACCGATCAGATCACGTCGCTTTAAGCGCAAGAAATCATTTTGTTCGTGCTGGACAAAGGCTTCATATGACATGACACGTGTTTGCGCGTCGATAAATCGTCCGTGTAAGAAGAAACTGTCAGCATCTTTGACGCCGGCGGATTGTCCGTATTCGTACGCTGAAACCAAAAACGCCGTGTCTTCACCAGAAAACCAATCCGTGCGCCCCGCTAGCTTCAGTGCTTCACGCTCGCTGTTGCCATAACGCGCTTCGACGGATGCCTCGGCCAAACCACTCCAACCGATGCGCGTGGGCTGTGCGTTCATGTTTTCAATATTAACCACGGCGGCCGCCGGCCATGACAGCAATAGCGGGAAAAAACGCAAATAGTTCATCATAAATGATTCTTTTTTTGATTAAAGCACAGCAATAATTTCGGCGAGATATTTCGCTACCGGTTTGTAAAAATCGGGATCTTCCCAATAACCGTTATGGCACGACGGATTCCACGACGTGCGCGCACTACCAACGTTAATTTCCCATTCTTCCGTCACCGCATTTTTATAGTCATCGCTGATGGCTTTTAACGGATAGGCAATGATGTCATCTTTATCGTAAAAATTTATCCAACGTGCTTTTTCACGTAATGCCGACGACAAATGATCGCCCGCGATAGGATTAACCTGACCGCCGTTTTGCGCCGCCCAAATGGCGAGTGGGCTGCCAAACGTAATCAACCCGACCAAGGTTTGCCACTGCTCAAAACGGGTCAGTTGTGCGTTATCTTGCGACGCCAGCTCACGCATAAAATAATGCGCAATGACGCTGCCAAATGAGTGCGCCAACACCACTAGCGGCGTACGGTCAGCGTCAATACGACGATGATGGGCAAAGCGTGTTAACTGCGCGCGCACACGTTGATGGATCTGTTTATACAAATCACTGCCTTGTCGATACAAAAGCGCGGTGCTCATATAGTCGATGATCCATTCGCGCAAATTCGGATAAGCCAAATCATTGCGATAGTTCACTGCTTGCACGATCTGCATGTGCTTATCGCGCACTAAATCGCCCCAATAAATTTCGTGCCAAACCAAATCATCATCTTGATGTTGTTTGTTCAAGGCGAGATACGTTTCGGTGACACGATGTTTTAGCTCGACCGAGAAATGTTCTTCTTCGGTTCCCATTCCGTGTAACACGGCCACCGCAATATGACGCGACATAACGCGCACACCTCTTGAATTGATTGGCTGGTTGGCAAGGCGCGAACTTTGCGTGATTTGCTTTGCGGCTTCAAGTCGCAAGCGGGTTAAAAACGGCAAAACACTGGCAGCAAACCGCTTTGTCGCCCACACTTTTTTTATTAACCGCGAATCGCGGTTGCGGCCAACCGTCTTGACGAATTATTCGTTCGGGCGTAACTTTCGCAACACATCCGACCACTAAAGAGTAAACCCCCATGGTCCACGTTCTCTGGATTGTTTTTATCATTATGGCGCTGGGCGTTGCGGCCTATCACCGCTTCGCCGGCTGGACAGCGGTGTTGTGGGTTGGCGGCTTGCTAACCATCTGGACTTGGCTGAGTGATGGCAACTGGATTGATTGGCTAGTGATTGCGCTGCTCATCAGTCCATTCGCGATCGTCCCCTTACGTCGACAATTGTTTTCGCGCTGGATGTTAAAGGCGTATCGCGGTGTGATGCCGTCGATGTCACGCACCGAAAAAGAAGCGCTCGAAGCGGGGACAACGTGGTGGGAAGCCAAGTTGTTTTCCGGTATGCCCAATTGGCGCGATTTGTTGAACCTGCCCAGCGCGCGTTTAAGCGCTGAAGAGCAAGCGTTTATCGACGGCCCAGTGAAACAAGTGTGTGCCATGGTCAGTGATTGGGATATATCTCATGTGCGCGCCGATTTACCGCCCGAAGTGTGGCAATTCATCAAGGAAAAGGGGTTTCTCGGTTTAATTATTCCGCGTAAATACGGCGGTAAAGAATTTTCCGCTTACGCGCATTCGCAGATCCTGATCCAATTGAATTCGGCCTCGCCAACACTCGGTACGTCGGTATCGGTGCCGAACTCACTTGGCCCGGCTGAGTTATTGCTGCATTACGGCACGCAGGAACAAAAAGACTATTACCTGCCACGTTTGGCGCGCGGCGAAGAGATCCCCTGCTTCGCCTTAACCGCCCCCGAAGCCGGTTCTGATGCCAGCAGCATTCCTGACGTCGGCATCGTCTGCAAAGGCCAATGGAACGGCGAAGAAGTGGTAGGTATGCGGCTAACGTGGAACAAGCGCTACATCACGCTGGCACCGGTCGCGACCGTTCTGGGCTTGGCCTTCAAGTTATACGATCCGGATAAATTGCTGGGCGATACCGAAGACTTAGGCATCACATGTGCCTTGATCCCGACGCAGACGCCGGGCGTCATCATTGGCCGTCGTCATTGGCCGTTGTCGATCCCGTTCCAGAACGGCCCGACGCAAGGTGACGACCTGTTTGTGCCACTCGACTACATCATCGGTGGACCAAAAATGGCGGGGCAAGGCTGGCGTATGCTGGTCGAGTGCTTGTCAGCAGGACGCGCCATTTCGCTACCGGCTTCTGGTACTTGCGCCACCAAAGTGGCCGCCCACACGACCGGCGCTTACGCGCGCATCCGCACGCAATTCCGCTTGCCGGTCGGGTATATGGAAGGCGTTGAAGAAGCGTTGGCGCGCATTGGCGGTCTCACTTACGCCACCGACGCGGTGCGTACACTCACCTTGGCCGCTGTCGACGCCGGTGAAAAGCCGTCCGTCGCCAGTGCCATCGTTAAATACCACGTTACTGAAAATGGTCGCAGCACGTTCACCGACGCAATGGACGTACACGGTGGCAAAGGCGTGATGATGGGGCCGAATAATTATCTCGGCCGAGGCTATATGTCGCAGCCCATCGGCATCACCGTTGAGGGGGCCAATATTCTTACCCGCAGCTTAATCATCTACGGTCAGGGCGCGATCCGCTGCCATCCGTTTGTGTTGGCAGAAATGCAGGCCGCGCAACTCGATGACGAAAACGAAGCACTGGAACAATTTGATGACGCAGTGTGGGGCCACATCGGTTTCACCATCAGCAATTTAACGCGCATGACGTGGAAAGGCATCAGCGGTGGCCATCTTGGTAGCTCGCCGGTAAGCGATTTTACCTCGGGCTATTACACGCAACTGTCGCGCTTATCGGCAACCTTGGCGGTGTTCAGCGATTTCAGCATGGCGGTGTTGGGTGGTGAACTAAAACGTCGCGAAAAATTATCGGCGCGTTTAGGCGATTTGTTATCGCATTTGTATATCGCTTCGGCGTGCTTGAAATTTTTCCACGACAAAGGGTCACCGGAAAGCGACGCGCCGTTGGTGAAATGGGCGGTAGAACACTCGTTGTGGCGCGCCCAAGAAGCCATTTACGGCATCGCGGATAATTTTCCGATCGGATTTGTCGGCCGCAGTTTGCGCCGCCTCGCATTCCCTTACGGTCGCGCCTATCGCGCGCCCAGCGACAAATTGGGCCATCAAGTGGCGCGCCTGGTGGTGTCACCCGGTTTAGCGCGCAGTGAATTAATCGCCGGCATTAATCTGGAACCGTCACCGCACAATGCGTTGGCGTTATTGGAGCAATGCTTACACGACACCGTTGCCGCCGAGCCGGTGTGGAAACGTCTGCGTAAAGAAATGGGTGCGACGATCGCGCGTTTATCCAATAGCGAAATCATCACGCGAGCGGCGCACGAGCAGCGTTTGTCACCGGATGAAGTGGACTTGTTGCAACGCACCGAAAAAGCGCGTTTGCAAATCATTAATGTCGATGATTTCGCGCCCGAAGAATTACCGCGCGCGCAATTACTGCTCAATGAAAAAGTCGGCAATGAAAAGATGAAAGTTGTCGCGTGATGACCACGCAACATTAATCGTTTTACGAAAAGGGCCACTTTCGCATGGCCCTTTTTTATGGCCGTTCAAGGCGCGCATCAAACACGAAAAAAAGCCAACAAAAAGGGCGCTCGATTGAGCGCCCTTTTGGCTTTAAATAATGGCGGAGTGGACGGGACTTGAACCCGCGACCCCCGGCGTGACAGGCCGGTATTCTAACCAACTGAACTACCACTCCACCGAGTCGCCAACAGGTGTCCCCGTCAGCGAGGCGCGCATCTTATAGAGGCGATACGCGCAAAGCAAGTACCACGCAAGCTTTCACGACTCGTTTTGTTTGGCCGCTTCGGCAAAGGCTTCATCCCACGACGGATCGTTGTCACTACTGTCTAATAAAGCAGCAGATTCGGCCACGATATCACCGAGCATATCGGCCTCGACGGCGCTCGCCACGTTGACCTCTGGCGTCGCCTCCAACTCGCTTGGCAGCGCCGCCTGATCGCGTTGCGCGGCCTGCTCTAACTGCGCATCGCCACCAGCGCCACTCAGTTGCTGCATGCGGTCAACAATTTGCGAAACCGATAAATTCCGATCACCATCTTCATTGCCGAACATCGAACTGTATTCAGCAAAAATATTGTTCAATGTGCTGAGTGTAATGTGGATCTCGTGACGCAATCGTTGATTTTCGGAGTGTAACTGCTGCGTTTGCGGATCGGTTGCGTCGTTTTTTGTTGCCGGTGCCGCCACACTTTTGGCATCCAGTTTGTGATAAGCATTGGTCAGTTGACTCAATTCATTGTCAAGTGCCGCGACCGTCAATACATCACGATGCAAAAAGCCCAACAATAATTTACGCATAAACTGTTTGCGCATTTTCAATAACTCTTCGGCTTTTCCTTTTGACGCCGATGAATCGTAATGCAGTGACTTATTCAAAAACGTTTCGATGGCTTGCTTTTGTTCGTCCTCTGTTGCTTTTACCAGTGCCAACAATTGTTCACAGCCTTTGCGTTCACTTACCTTGCGACGATAGCCCGAAATCAGCAACGCAATCGCGAGCAATGACGGCGGTAAACACAGAAGCAGAACAATTAAAGAACTCACGATCCGCCACCTAATGCTTTTTCAATGTCTTCGCTAGCGGATTTTTGTTTACGTTTGATCATCCACCATATCCCCCCACCCACCAGCAACAGCACCACATTAACGACCGCCGCCAACGTCCAGAATAACCAACCATGTTCATCGTCATTTTCTGTCGTCGCTTTTTCAGGTTCGGCTTTTTTAGCGTGATCGTCGCTCGGCGCTTCGGCGCTGTGCTCGTCGGTCGCTTTGGGTTGGTCGTGTTCGACGGCGGGTTCATGTTCAGTTACCGGCGCGGCGACTTGCCAAGATTCGGATTGCGCGCGCAACGACACATCACGACCGGATGAGGATTTTGCGTTCACATTCAATTCGACATGATATTCGCCCGCCGACTCATGGTTTACTTCAACAAAAAACTGCTCGTGTTCATGTTGTATGGGTAATTCAGTCGCTTGACCGTCATGAAGCAATTTCGCCGTGATTTTTACGCTGCCTTCCGCCAGCACATCACGACTCCACGTTAACTCGAAGCGCGATTGTTTGTCGTCATGCGCCACTCGCGTCAGCGCAATACTGCCCTGCGCGATCTGCACCGAAAACTGGCGACTGCGCACAAAAGTCGGCGATTGCACCGTGATGTTTATGGTCGCAGCCGAGGTGTTTTCGGGTGCCGTCCAAGCCGCTGCAAAATGCCCATTACCGTCTCCGTTCAAATCAATCGACGTCGTTTGCGCTTCGAGTGCAACCTGCGCTTTGGCACTCACCAATTCAAGAAATTCTGGTTTACTCACCGGTTTGTTATCATCGAGCAGTGTCGCGTTAAATTGCAGTTGTTCACCGGGCATCATCATGCGTGGCAATTCGTCGATCTTCAGCCCCAGTTTGCTCACTACCATCACGCGGTTATCCGGATCGACGTCCGCCTCCAGACGCCATTCTCCGGCCTGCGGTTTGGTCACGGTGATCAAGTCGTAGCGTGCATCGGAATACCACCGCCACCCTTCCAATGCTTGCGCCTTAGCCACGGATTGTGCCGACGGCGTGATTAATTTCACGTCGCGCTCACCGTTCTTGAACACTAACAAAGTAAATTCTTCAATCGCGCTATCGACGTTAAATCGGTTGTCGTTTAACGGCACCGTATCGCGCGGCGCCGATTGCTCGAAAATACGCAAAAAAACTTTATTGAGCGCGTCAGCCGAATCGACCATTTCAAACAATGCATCGGTTTCGCGCGCAATTTTTCCCAGCAATTCGGCATCGGCATCACGCGACAAAGCGATGGTATGAACGTGTACGCGAGCGGCTTTTAACTTCGGCAGAATCTCATCGATCAACTGTTGGCGTGCCTTGATGTTGGCCGTCGCATCCTTGGAAATGTCCACCACGCCGTCGGTGAGCAAAATGAGATGACGCGGTTCCCGTCCTGCACCGTCCCAGCCATCCATGGCTTTGTCGAGCGCGTCGGGGATATTGGTAAAAGCGCCTAATGAGTTAATTTGATTCGCTGCCACCGAGGCTTGTTGTTGCCACGTTGCATCGACGGTTTTCACGGGCAGCAAATTATTCACGTATTGACCGAAGGTCCAGATGCCGGCCTTAGAACCGCTGGGCATCAAATTCGTAAGCAACCGAACAGCCGGTACGCGCAAATTCTGCGGATCATTTTTTTTCATGCTGCCGGAAATATCGATCACCAGACGCACATCACTGGCGTCCTTATCAGCGGCCTCGACGGTGAGCCATGCGGCAAAACAAAACGCCAGCACCGCCATCATGCGCCAGCCTGCCAATCGGCCTCGTTTTCGACGATTACATGTTTTGTTAAACACCTGTAGCGCTTTCCTAAACATTAGAGTATCTTCAAAAAGTGTAGTCCAGATCGCGGATTGCGTTGGATCAGGCATGGCTTGTGCTAAAGCAATCGGTGTCGGCTGCACGATCAGAGGCTATCTCGCCACACTGAAGACGGTTATAAACGGCCCTGAAAGCTGATAACAACAAACTTTCACTCCATGGGAGACACTCAATGAATAAAACTTTAACCCGTTCCGCATTGGCTCTGGCGGTGTTGGCGTCAGCTTCATTCGCCGCACACGCTGACGACGAGGAAACATCGCCTTGGTCCAGCACTGTTGGCTTGGTCAGCGACTATGTGTTCGACGGCGTGTCACAAACCGATAACGGCCCAGCATTACAAGTTGGTACCACGTACTCGATGGAATCCGGTTTTTATGTCGGTGCTTGGGCGTCAAATGTCGATTTCGCTTATTTTGGCGATACTGACACCAACCTCGAAACCGATTGGTACGTCGGATACGGTTGGGGCGACGAGTCGGTTTCATTTGATACGGGATTAACGCTTTACAAATACCTCGGAACCGAGGGCGACAGCATTGATTATGACGAAATTTATTTTGGCGTAACGTTTAACGAGAACCTGACATTGAAACTCTGGCATGCTCGTGATTACAGTAACTTGGATTATTCGTCTAATCGTTTCAAAGTTACGTACGGTGTCGAAATTAATGACAGTTGGTCGATGCCACTGGAATTCACCTACACCGATCCTGAAGAAGGTGATTCGGTGAATCACTTCAAGATCGGCGCAGCCACTACCGTAGGTGCGGTAGGCGTTGAATTGAGCTACCAGAAAACCAATGCGGAAGATGGTGGTGAGTCGGCAGCAGAAGATAATTTGTACACGAAAGGCGGTTTTGTGCTGGCGCTTAACGCCGAGTTCTAAGTTTCATATCAGTGCAAGCCGCAACAAGAACGCCCCATTTCGGGGCGTTGTTATTTAAAGCGCGCGATGATGTGATCGTCCAGTTCGCCCGCCTCATCTTCGGAAATCATCCTTCCTCGTATTGAAATGCCGGCGCTATGCACCGTTTCGGGATCGCCAGAGAGCAAGGGATGCCACGGCAATAAGGTTTGCCCCTTAGCCAATCGCACATAGGCGCAGGTCATCGGCAGCCAATTAAACGTCAATACATTGTCCGGCGTCAGACGCACGCAATCACTCACGTATTTTTTTCGGTGTTTGTAATTGCTGCACTGACCGCTGTGCAGATCGAGTAAACGACAGGCAACATTGGTTTGATATAACACACCGGCGATTTCATCTTCTAATTTATACGTGCAACATTTACCGCAACCATCGCACAACGATTCCCATTCCTTTTGCGTCATCTCGCTCAAGGATTTGGTTTCCCAATATTTTTCGTTTTTTATACTGCGCGCCATGGGCCTAAACCGTTTATCGCACGACCGAATCGAAGCGAAATTTCTTTTCAAATTCGAGCGTCAGCACATCACCGGATTGTAACGCGGCGACACCGGCCGGCGTACCGGTCATGACGACATCGCCCGGCAGCAAGGTAAAATAGCGCGTGATGTATTCGATCAACGGCATGATGGGCGTCAACATATCACTAGCCGATCCGCTCTGACGTACGGTGCCGTTCACCGTTAACTGACAACTCAACTGCGTCCAGTCGCCACATTGCGTCACCGGAATAAACGGCGCCAGCGGCAGCGCACCGTCGAAAGCTTTGGCCATTTCCCACGGCTGACCTTTTTCTTTTAATCGCTGTTGCACATCGCGCAAGGTTAAATCCAGACCAACCGTAAAACCGATGACCGCCCGTTGAATCATTTCAGGCGTCGCATGACTTAAGGTTTCACCAATCAATGCCACCATTTCCAATTCGTGATGACACGCACTGCCACGCGGTATCGCAAACCCCGGTTGTAGATCCACCAACGCGGTCGACGGTTTGATAAACAATAACGGCGTTTCGGGGATCGGATTATTTAATTCGGCGGCGTGCTGCGCATAGTTGCGTCCGACGCACACCGCTTTTCCCGGTGATGGCATTTCACCGTCACCTTTTAGCCAACGATGTTGATAGCGCATTACAATCCATCTCCTTGGTGCAAGGTGACATTGATTGTCGGCGGAACCTGCAAATAAAACCCTTGTTCGCGTAATGCTTTTTTGACGTTATCAATGTTGGCACGCGCTAATTTATCGCGCGTGCTTAAATCCAGTTCCATCACCCATTCCGGCGTTCCAAAACGTTGCCGCAATGCTGCGGGCAACTCATCGAACTGATCTTTTTTAGCCAGATACAAGTACATTTCGTCTTGTTTGTTGCTGCGATAAATCCAACAAAGCATTTTGCACATTACCTTTTTTAGGGAACACCAAACGAAGCGAAGCCGTTGGTATTACCACCAGAGAGGAAGATCGATGGATTGCTTTTGTAGTAGCAACATTAGGGGCTGGCGTAATAATTCGCGCCGCCAACCGCGCCAATTCATCGGTGCCTCGCCACGATGTTCGGCGATCGCCATTGCCAGTTGTTCCTGAATACGGCGACTCATTAACCACTCCGCTTGCACATTTACTTGCTGCGCCACGTTTGCCACACAATCACTTAGCGCGCCTGCCAATGACTTTGCCACAGGCGAATCAATAATGCGCAACACCGGCGACGGAATGACCTGAGCGTGTCGCCCGCGTTCGATAGCATCGAGAATGGCTTGGCCGTGTACGCGCAAACTGTGCGGATGCAACAAATCAAGACCCGCCAGCGCCGCCCAATTACGCGGCTGCTTCTGACTAAGCGAAATGATCGCCTCATCTCGCAATAAACGACTACGAGCGGTGTTACTGGTGCGGGCGAATTGTTCGCGCCACGTGGCTAATTCTTTGGCGACGGCGAGACTTTGTTGCTGCAATAAAAATGATTGTTTCACACGGCGATAGGCGCTGGCATCGTCTTCTACAGCTATCGCGCGGGCCAACGCCAGTTGCGCTTCGTCGGCCAACCATGGCAAACGCTGATGAGCCTCAATGCGCGCCAGCACGGAAGGCCATAGCGCGTATAAATACAACACATCAGCGGCGGCATAATCGAGTTGTTCGGGTGTGAGTGGCCGCGCCAACCAATCGGTACGCGCCGCATCTTTAGATAACGCCACACCAAACGATTGCGCCACCAACGCCGCATAACCCACGGATAAACCTTGGTTCAAAAACGCCAGCGCGGCTTGGCTATCGAAAAAATGGTGCGGCACACAGCGACAGGTTTGATACAGCGTTTCCAGATCTTCACTGGCGGCATGCATCACTTTCATTACACCATCGTGTTGCATCACGTCACAAAACGATTGCCAGCGATGAATTTGCGGTGCGTCGATTAAGCTAATGCGCTCGCCATCGTTTACTTGAATCAACGCCAAAATCGGATAAAACGTTTTGACACGTTCAAATTCGGTGTCGATGGCTAATAATTTTTTTTCTCGCCATCGCAGACAAGCGATGCTTAATGCGCCCTCATCTGCGATCCACTCGATTGGCAACGCGGTCGGCGGCGCGGGCAGTACATCGTTTTGGTCTGCCGACGCGGACAACACCGTCACTTAACGCAGCTCCCGACGCAAAATTTTGCCGACATTAGATTTCGGCAAACTGTCGCGAAACTCAACTTGTTTGGGAATTTTATAACGTGTGAGTTTGTCTTCACAAAATTCGATCACTTGTTCGGCGGTTAATTGCGCATCGCGTTTGACAATAAACACTTTCACCATTTCACCAGTGGATTCACACGGAACGCCAATCGCGGCCACTTCGAGTACGCCCGGGTGCGCGGCAATAACACCTTCGATTTCATTCGGGTACACATTAAAACCGGACACCAAAATCATGTCTTTTTTGCGATCGACGATTTTGAAAAAACCTTCCGGCGTGGCGATGGCCACATCACCAGTATGCAACCAACCATCAGGGTCCAGCACTTTGATGGTTTCATCAGGGCGATTGTAATAACCGTGCATGACTTGCGGACCACGCACGCATAATTCCCCCGGCTCGCCAAAAGCGACTTCTTGATTTTCGTCGTTGCGAATGCTGATCTCGGTAGAGGGAACCGGCAATCCGATGGTGCCGTTGTACGACAGCAAATTAAGTGGATTAATGGTTACAGCCGGCGAAGTTTCGGTTAAACCATAGGCTTCCAACAACGGTTTTCCGGTCACTTTTTGCCAACGTAGCGCCACTGCTTCTTGCACCGCCATACCACCGCCGAGTGCCAATTTGAATGTCGAAAAATTCAAATCGGCAAATCCGGGGGTGTTTAACAATCCGTTGAATAACGTATTGACACCAGTTAACGCCGTGAATCGCCATTGCTGCAATTCTTTGATGAATCCCGGCATGTCGCGCGGATTCGTAATGAGCACGTTCTGCCCACCAAAATGCATAAACGTTAAACAATTCGCGGTGAGCGAAAAAATATGATACAGCGGCAACGCGGTGATAATAATTTCTTTGCCTTCTTCCATAAAAGGACGCAACCACGCCGACGCTTGCATCACGTTGGCCACCATATTGCGCTGTGTCAGTACAGCACCTTTCGACACGCCAGTGGTTCCACCGGTGTACTGCAAAAACGCCACATCCTGATGATGAATCTCGACCGGTTTAAAGGCCAACGCGCGGCCACGTTTCATTATGGATAAATGCGAAATCGCATTCGGAATGCAATACGGCGGCACCATTTTTTTGATGTGCTTGACAACAAAATTAACGATGTGACGTTTCAGAAACGGTGTGGCATCGCCGATCTCAGTAATCACCACGTGTTTGAGTGTGGTCTCGTGCAAAACATCAGCCAAGGTGTGCGCAAAATTACTCAAAATGACGATGGCTTGCGCGCCGGAATCGTTCATCTGGTGACGCAATTCGCGCGGCGTGTATTGCGGATTGACATTAACCACGGTGACGCCGGCGCGCTGTGCGCCGAATAACCAGATCGGGTATTGCAAAAGATTGGGCATCATCAGTGCGATCTTGTCGCCTTTGCCCATTTTCCATTCGGTTTGTAAAAACGCCGCCACATCGCGGGTTAAACGATCGAGTTCGGCGAAGGTGAGTGATATCCCCAAGTTAGCAAACGCGGGGCGATCAGGAAAACGCCGCACACTGTCTTCAAAAATATGGACCAGCGATTGAAATCGTTGCAAATCAATTTCGTGTGGTACACCGGCGGGGTAACTGTTTAGCCAAATTTTATCCATTGCCTGCTCCGTTGCGGGGCGAGTGGGGCTGAATGCAAAGGTCAACCGCCCCACCTTTGTTTTAAGAATGCCGCGCACGTTAACCTACGGCCCGCAAGCGGTCAAACCAGTGCGATTCGATAACGCGGTCTACACTTAAATCCTGTTCCCGATTCGTCGTCTTTATTATGGCTCACGTTTCCGTTCAAGATCTTCATATCCTGCTCATTGAACCGT
>CAZYUS010000021.1:0-28081 GCA_964650615.1 uncultured Pseudomonadaceae bacterium
TGACCGGCCCGCCAACTCCGCATTTACGTGCGTCGTCGGCAGGGCGCGCATTATATTTAGCGCGTTTTGAGTTACAACTGTTTTTTGCAAATTTTTGAAATTAATTTGGCTTTTGTGTGAAAAACAAACGCTAACGAATAAAAAACGCGCAAAGCTGCGTGTTTTTTATTCGTTTATCATTCGGTCAATTTAATTTAATGCGCGCAAATTTTCGTTTGCCAACCTGATACACCGCTTGGGTTGCGCGATTTAAGGCCAACTTTTCATTTTCCACTCGTTCACCGTCAATTTTGACCGCGCCTTGTTTGATCATGCGCATTGCTTCTGATGTCGACGGTACTAATCCAGCTTCTTTCAACACAGAGGCGATCGACGCCGTTTCCGTTGTTAAGGTTAATTCAATCTCTTCAATTTCATCGGGCATCGCGCCTTGAGAAAAACGCTGAATAAAATCCGCTTGTGCTTTTTCGGCATCGTTTTTGGAATGAAATCGCGTGATAATTTCTTGCGCTAGTTCAAATTTGATATCGCGGGGATTTCGCCCCTCATTCATTTGTTGTCGTAATTGTGCGATCTCCGTTAACGGTCTAAAGCTTAATAATTCAAAATAACGCCACATCAATTCATCGGAAATCGACATCAATTTTCCGAACATATCGGTGGGTGATTCGCAGATACCAATGTAATTGCCGAGTGATTTGGACATTTTCTTCACACCATCCAACCCTTCGAGCAACGGCATCGTCATCACGATCTGCGGCGTCTGTCCCCAGGTCTTTTGTAATTCACGTCCAACCAATAAATTAAATTTCTGATCTGTGCCGCCGAGTTCGACATCGGCTTTCATCGCGACTGAGTCATATCCTTGCGCCAGTGGATAAAGAAATTCATGGATCGAAATTGGTTGCTGATTGGCATAGCGTTTCGAAAAATCATCACGCTCTAACATTCGGGCAACGGTGTATTGCGCCGTTAAATGCACCATATCCGCCGCCGTCATTTTGTTCATCCATGTCGAATTGAACATGACTTCAGTTTTTTCGGGATCAAGAATTTTGAACACCTGTTCTTGATACGTTTTCGCGTTTTGCAGCACTTCTTCACGCGTCAGCGGTTTGCGGGTGACGTTTTTCCCAGTGGGATCTCCGATCATGCCGGTGAAATCACCAATGAGAAACATCACGTGATGGCCGAACTGCTGAAACTGACGCATTTTATTCAGCAATACGGTGTGTCCCAAATGCAGGTCAGGCGCCGTCGGATCAAATCCAGCTTTTACCCGCAGCGGTTTTCCACTTTTTAGACGGTCGGTTAGTTCGGCCGAGCTAATGACTTCACTGCTGCCACGCAACAATTCGGTTAGCTGCGTTGAAAAATCACTCATGAGAATTCCATTTACAAGGCCATGCCTTGTTGCTTTGATGACGAAAAAGAGGGGCGATTCTAGCGACTTAAAGGACGCTTGCCGACTAGGGCGAAAAACGAGGGCCTTGCGGCATCGCGACATTATTGACCACTCCCGACAGCCTCTATAAGGTAGCGGCCACTCACGGAGCAGTGGTTCATGATACAACAACAAGATTTCAAGCCACGGCAGTCCCGCGATCAAGGTTTAGCGGCGATGGTTTTGGCGCGATTTGGCGCACGCCACCAGATCATGCTAGTCGCGCTGCTGTTGCTGTTGATCGCCATGATGATACCCGGTTGGCGGTTGGCGCGACTGCTACCTACTCCACTGACGACGCATCAAGAACAAGCGCTAGTTACCCAGCCGCGCACGACCATAGATATCCCGCTTCCCAGTGGAAATGCCACGTCCGTCATCCCCTCACTCACCTGGCAATCAATGAAAGTCCGATCCGGTGAAACGTTGGCGACTATTTTCCGGCGCGAACAACTCGAACTAAGCGAAATGCACCAAATGTTACGCATTGATTTGGTAAATGACGCGATCAAAAAGCTGCGTCCCGGACAGTTGTTGCAAGTGGCGCGAGACAGCCAAGGACGTTTGCAGGGACTGCGCTACGAAGAAGACGCCATCAACAGCTTGCAGGTGCTGCGCTCCGCAACCGGTTTTGACGCGCAGCGTCTACAAAAACCAGTAAGCACGCGCACCCAATTTGCGCTCGGGACGATCACCTCTTCGCTCTTTGCGGCGGCAGAAAGTGCCGGAATAAGCGACGCCTTAGTCATGGAACTGGCCAATGTGTTCGGCTATGACATTGATTTTGCTCTGGATTTACGCGTTGGCGATCAGTTTGCTCTGGTTTACGAAGAAAAACTGGTGGACGGCGTTCCGATCGCCAGCAGCACCATTTTGGCCGCCGAATTTGTCAATGACGGCCACGCCTTCAAAGCCGTGCGTTACGTTGACCATCAGGGCTACGCCAATTATTACGCGCCCGACGGCAAAGCCATGCGCAAAGCGTTTTTGCGCGCGCCGCTGCAATTTAGTCGCATTAGCTCTAACTTTAGCCTGTCGCGTAAACACCCGATCTTGAACCGGATACGCGCCCACAAAGGCGTTGATTATGCGGCTCCCGCCGGAACCCCCGTATTTGCTGCCGGTGACGGTCGCGTCAGTTTCGCCGGTACACGTGGCGGTTATGGCCGCCTAGTCGCGATCCAACACGGTAATCAGTACGTAACGCACTATGCCCATTTGTCGCGTTACGCCAGCGGAGTCAGCACTGGTACGCGAGTGCGCCAAGGCCAAACCATTGGCTATGTGGGTAGCTCAGGGCTCGCCACCGCACCACATTTGCACTACGAATTTTTAATGAACGGCGTACACCGCAATCCGCGCACCATCGCATTGCCAACCGCCGAGCCGGTCAAGCCCAGTGAAACACCTCGATTTTTGGCCGCAACCGAAGCCGCACTTCTACAATTAGAAAATCAAGCAGGGAGATTGATGGCCGTTGGCCGTTAATCGCCGCACACAAGGCAATAAAAATAAGGCACACACAGGATGTCAGAACTATTTATAGGCACGCTTTCCGGCACCAGCATCGACGGCATTGATGCCGCGCTCGTGCGTTTTACCCCCAATCCGGAACTGGTGGAGACACACTTTCTCGAGTTTCCCTCCGACCTACGCAAAGAAGTTGAAGCGTTGGCTCACAGTGGCGATCACGAGATCGATCGCATGGGGCAGGTCGATGTACGTTTGGGCTTACTCTTCGCTCAAGCCGTGCGCGAACTGATGGCCAAGGCCAAAATTGAGCCTTCGCAAGTGAGGGCGATCGGCAGCCATGGCCAAACCATAAGACACCGCCCCACGCTTGATACCCCGTTTACCTTGCAGATCGGTGATCCCAACGTCATCGCCGTCAACACCGGTGTGCCGGTGGTGGCGGATTTCCGGCGCAAAGACATCGCCCTCGGCGGTCAAGGCGCGCCCTTGGTGCCGTCGTTTCACGAAGCCATTTTTCGCACCCGCAACGCCGATCGCGTCTTGGTCAATGTTGGCGGCATCGCCAATTTGACGGTGTTACCACGCGGCCAATTCGCGCCGATCTTGGGCTTTGACACCGGCCCCGGAAACACGCTGCTCGATGCGTGGGTAAAACGGATGTTGAACCAGTCGATGGACAAAGACGGCATGTTGGCGGCGCGCGGGCGTATTCAACCGGCCTTGCTCAATGCCTTTATCTCCGACCCCTATTTCCACAAACGGCCTCCAAAAAGCACCGGCCCCGAATACTTTTCAATGGCGTGGCTGATGGAACACTTAGGGGGCAACGACAAAGCCTACGGCGTTGCCGATGTGCAAGCAACCTTGCTGGCCCTCACCGTTCACACCATCGCCGAAGCCATCAAGCAGTTACCGTTCGTGAACAAACCAGAAGTATTTATCTGCGGTGGTGGGGCGCATAACGTGGCGATTATGCGTTCGCTTCAAGTGCAACTACCTAACTGCAAAGTAGACAAGACCGATGCCCTTGGGATTCCGGTGGATTGGGTTGAGGCAATGGCCTTCGCATGGCTGGCCCGTCAACGTCTGCACGAACAACCGGGTAATTTACCGATTGTCACTGGCGCCAGTCGCCCGGCGGTTTTAGGTGCGGTGTATTTACCAGCGTGAGCCATTTACGGCACCAAAGAAAAAGGTCGTTTTTCACGACCTTTTTTTTACAAGCGTTCTATTCAAACCGTAAACGACGACCCACATCCACAGGTCGATTTCGCATTGGGATTGCGGATCACAAATTGCGCGCCTTGCAGCCCTTCGGTGTAATCAATTTCAGCACCGGCCAGATATTGAAAACTCATCGGGTCCACCACCAGCTTGACGCCGTCGCGCACAACGATGGTGTCGTCTTCATTTTGGTTTTCATCAAAAGTAAAACCGTATTGAAAACCCGAACAACCGCCGCCGGTGACGAACACACGCAGACGTAAGGCCGGATTGGATTCCTCCTCAATTAAGGATTTCACTTTGGCCGCCGCCGCCGCAGAAAAGTTTAAGGGCGATTCGGTGGTGTCAGTCGAGGTCATAGTCGTACTCCAGAAAAACCGGTGGCTATTATCCTACTGGATTACCCTGTTATTCAATCGCCATCGCCCGCTTTACTTATTCCGGTTTGTGTTCCAGTTGCTTCGGCACGGCTGGTTGATGCACTAAACGACCATTGACTTCAGAGCCCATGGTCATTTCGATTAAGTGATAGTAAACGCTGCCCTCGATGTGGGCCGACGCCGCAAGACTGGCGTGTGCACGAGCATAAACATCGCCCAGCACTTTGCCTTGAATCACTACATTCGGTACATGAACTTCGCCTTCGACCATGCCGTTAGGGCCAACGGTCAACAACGCTTTTTCATCGTCAGATTTGATATTGCCTTTGACGATGCCATCCAAAAACAACACACCGCTAAAGTCGATGTCGCCGGTTACTTGGGTCTTTCCGGTGATCAAGGTGTCAATACTACCGCCTTTGACGATTTTGACGTCTTTGGTCTTGTTACTGCCCCACATTGTTTTGCTCCCACGGAAAGACTCGCTCCATCGCCGTCTTGCCGTCTGCCATAGCACTGACGCGCACCTCGCGCGCCGTAAAACCGTTGGGTAATGTCACATCACCTTCAAGGTTTTGAAAATAACGAAAGTCAAACCCTTGCGAGTCGGATTTCAAACCGGCCAGCACAAAAAGATCGTAGTTTTTTGCCACCCCGTTTTCGCTGCCGCTAACCAATACGCGGGTTTTCCCGCGCAAATTGCTTTCGTGGCGGCGCAACTGCGTCAACACTAATTTGTAACGATAACGATTGTCGCCGCCGTAATTAATCACCGAAAACGAATCCACCGCCAAACCGCTTTTCTCGCCCTGCGGATTCATAATGCCACGATAGAACGCGTTTTCTTTTTCCAGTTCCTTGACGCTATCTTGCAAGGTTTTCAGCGTCTGTTTTAACTCGGAAGAGGCAATATCGTCGACCGCATGGCTCTGCTGGGTCTGCGCTTGCACTGCTTCCATATCAGTCAATTTCTGCTGCAATTCATCCACTTTGGCCTGCAAACGATCGCGCTGGTGCGTCAACGTTGCACGCGTGTAACGATCTTCCATGCGACCAAAATTAAACAGCAAAATGGCGGCCAATAACGCCCAAAAAACCACCCATGCGTACCAGCGCCACGACTTTCTTTGCACCACTACCAGCGGCGCTTTGTTCTTTTTTTTAATTCCATGCCCCTACATCACAAAACGTTTTCGACGTTCGTACAACCCACAGCGGGCAAACCAGTCGCTGTCATACGCGACAGCCCGCCAGCATAGCGAAATCATCAGTGAGGTACAGGAACCGTTCGACAATTTCGCCGCCGCCGCCCCACATTGGGCGGCGATTATGGCATTTGAACAAGGGCCAAGGCTATGACGCCGCGACGCCCGATCAATAAACGTTCGTCGCGAAATGGATTGGAAGAACGGTCGCGGCACTTTATTCTGCTCACCGTCACGCCGCCGGTTACGCCATGGCGAGCGGACTTAATCGACAGCCCTTTTCGCTTCAGGTTCCTGCCATGACGATCTTATGGTTAAAAGCACTGCATTTAATTTTTATGGTGACGTGGTTTGCGGGTTTGTTTTATTTACCGCGTTTATTCGTTTATCACAGTCAAGCCCAACACGCCGACGAGATCGCGCGATTTAAAATCATGGAAAAAAAATTGCTGTGGGCGATTACGACTCCCGGCGCCGTGCTAACACTAATCTTCGGCGGTGCGATGATTTACGTTTACGGATACGATTGGTTCGCCGCGCAAAGTTGGCTGCATTACAAATTAATTTTTATCGGCGTGCTTATCGCCTTTCATGCCTATTGCGTTCAATTGACAGGCGAGCTCGCGCGCGATGAAAGGCACCGCAGCGAGAAATTTTATCGGCTCATCAACGAGATCCCAGTCGCGCCTTTAATTGTGATTATTTTATTGGCCGTATTGCGGCCGTTTTAGTGTTTCCCTCACACGGCAGTCAATCGTTCAATTTCTGGATTAAGCGATGCAATAACCGTACGTCGCGATCGGTGAGCAATGGTAGGCGTTCGATCAGCCATTGCTCGATTTTGGGGTCTTGAATGTTTTTTGAAGATAGTAGCGCCAAGGCTTTGTCGCGTAACGTGGCCCATTCATTGGGTGAGGAGGGGGATACATAACGCTGTTGTGGCGCAGTATTCGACAATTCATAAGCGTAAATCATCAGCGCTTGAGCCAAATTGATCGAGGGTTGCGCTTGTGCCAGTGGCACCGTGCTTAATACATCGCACAGCGCGATTTCGGCATTGGATAATCCGCCATCTTCGCGGCCAAAGATGAGCGCAGCACGCTGCAATGTGGTCGTTTTTTCGCATAAGGTTTGCGTGACGTCGCGCGGGGTTAATACGCTATAACGCTGATGACGTAATTTGGCGGTGGTGCCGATTTTAAGATCGCAGTCCGCCACTGCAGCGGCCAACTCGGAATACACTTTGGCGTTAGTTAAAATATCCTGACTGCCGTGCGCTAACCATTGCGCGGCACCGCTTAAATAGTCGCAGGGATTCACTAAACGTAATTGCGTAAATCCCATGGTTTTTAACGCACGCGCGGCGGCACCAACGTTTTCGGGTGTTTTCGGCTCAACTAATACAAAAACTATTTCGGGCATAAACCGTATTGCTCCCACTGCCGTTATTTTCGTTTGGGCTTTAATTGTTGCTGAACCTGTTTGGCGATGTAATCGACGGATTGACGATCGACCATCGCGAGCAATAACTGCCATACCAATTGCGCATCGGCCATGGCACGGTGGCGAGTGTCACTTTTCAGTGAAAACCGTTGCGATAAATAATCCAGATTATGACGAAACTCTTCCGGAAATAATTTGCGCGACAAGCGCACGGTGCACAGTGACGGCGATTCCAGAACGACGCCCCAACGCTCAAACGCTTTCGCTAAAAAGCCAAAATCAAACGCCGCGTTATGGGCGATAAAAATTCGCTCATTAATTAAATTGTGTAATTCGGCGGCTATTTCATCAAAAGGCGGGGCGTCGGCAACCATGCGATCGTCAATGCCGGTCAGCCGCGTGATCATGGGCGGAATGCTGACACCGGGATGGATAAGGCTGCTCCATTCTTTTAATTCATCGCCTTCGTCATACAACACCGCGATTTCGGTGATGCGATCACCGTTGGCACTGGTGCCGGTGGTTTCAATATCAATGATGGCAAACGGTTGGTCAATAAACGGTAATAAAGCCATTAGGTTAACGCTGTGTGATTGTATTCAGGGGTGCGAAATTGCAGCGCCGCCAAGTTGGCGTATAGCGGATTGGTTTTGACCAATTCATCATGGCTGCCAATGGCTTGCAGGCTACCATTTTCCATCACCGCAATGCGATCGGCATGGCGCACGGTCGAAAGTCGATGCGCGATCACGATACAGGTGCGATTTTTCATCAACCGTTCGAGCGCCATTTGCACCACGCGTTCACTTTCGGCATCGAGTGCGCTGGTCGCTTCGTCCAATAATAAAATTGGACGATCGGCAAGAATGGCGCGAGCGATCGCGATGCGTTGTTTTTGCCCACCGGATAAGCGCACGCCGCGCTCGCCCAACAAACTGTCCAATCCTTGCGGTAATTTGGGCAAAAATTCGCTCACAAACGCCGCATCACAAGCGGCCTTAACCTCCTCATCCGTGGCATCGGGTTTGGCGTAACGCACGTTATCTCGCAAGGTTCCCGAAAAAATAACCGCGTCTTGTGACACCAAGGCCATGTGTTCACGCAGCACGCGCGGAGGTAATTGGCGTATGTCAATGTCGTCCATGGTTATGGTGCCGTGTTGCGGATCATAAAAACGCAACAAGAGTTGAAATAGAGTGGATTTACCGGCACCGCTTGGCCCCACTAAGGCCACCGTTTCACCCGGTTCGATGGTCAACCGAAATGGCGCAAGGGCGCGATGCTCGGGACGCGTGGGGTAATGAAAGTCGATGTCCTCGAAACGCAGTTTGCCGCGTACCGGTTTGACGAGTTCACGAGGTATTTGCGGCGCACGTATCACGGCTTCAGTGCGCAGCAATTCCATCAACCGTTCTGTCGCACCCGCCGCGCGTTGCAGATCGCCGAACACTTCTGAAATGGTGCCAACGGCACTGGCCACTATCACGGCGTAAAAAACAAACGCGGATAATTCGCCGGCGCTGATGCGACCGGCCAGCACATCGTGACCACCGGTCCACAAAATAAATCCGATGGCACCAAACGCCAATACGATCACCGTCGCTATCAGTGTTGCACGCATTTGAATACGTTTTTTCGCCGTGATAATGACCGCATCAATCCGTTGCCGAAATAAGTGTTCGGTGTGCGGCTCTTGCGCATAGGCTTGCACGGTGCGCATTTCGTGCAGGGATTCGTCCAGTTGAGCGCTCACATCACCCAAGCGTTGTTGCGAATCTTTTGATAATTGGCGCACACGACGACCAAATAATAAAATCGGCCCCACCACAAACGGTACGCCAACCAAAACAATAATGCTGAGTTTGACGCTGGTGTAAAACAACATAAATAAGCCACCCATCAACATCAAACTGTTGCGCAGCGCCATCGACAAACTGCTGCCGATCACCGTTTCCAACAGCGTGGTATCGTTGGTTAAACGCGACACAATATCGCCAGTGCGGTTCGCGTCATAGAACTGCGGTGATAGCGTTAAAAGCTGCGAAAACACTTTCAGTCGCAGGTCGGCAATAACGCGTTCGCCTAGCCACGACACAAAATAAAATCGTGTAAAGGTGGCTACCGCCATCACGATCACGACCGCGATAAATCCGGTCATGGTGCGATTTAAACTCGTCGGATCGCCATTGCTTAATCCCTGATCGATGACGTGACGCAGTCCTTGGCCCAAAACCATCACCGTGCTGGCGGCGATCAACAAAGCCAGCGCCGCCCACATCATTTGACGACGATACGGGCGCAGCAAGGGCAGTAACTGCAATAGAACATCCAGCGAGGATTTTGACGTTGAAGAATTCATCGTGATTTTTTTCGTGATTGCACCAGCAAACGGCGATATTGAGGTGATTTCGATAACTTCAACCGCAGACGACAAAGACATCGGTTTTGCTGGAGTTGCCGTTCTTTTTAACCGAGCATCAAGTAAACTGGCGGTCTGTTGTGTTGTCGAGTGCCACCATGTCTGCTGTCCATCCCCCTGTCGTGTTGTGTTTTTCTGGTAACGATCCGTCAGGCGGTGCAGGCATTGCGGCCGATATCGAAGCATTGGCCAGCCTTGGGTGCCATTGCTGCCCAGTGGTCACGGTACTCACGGTGCAAGACACCACTAATGTGATCAACTACGAAATCGTCGATCCCGATCTGATCCGCGCGCAAGCCGAGGCGGTACTGCGCGATCTGCCGGTATCGGTGATCAAAATCGGCATGTTGGCCGATCCTGCCGTCGCCACCACCATTGCCGAGATCTTGCGCCAACATCCCGATATTCCGGTGGTGATCGACCCGGTGTTGTCCGCTGGCGGCGGTACCGATATGGCTAACGATCCGTTTATCAAAACCTTGAAAAAAGAATTGTTGCCGCTCGCCACCTTAATCACGCCGAATGCCAACGAAGTTCGTCGTTTATGTCCTGAGCACGATAACGTCGACGACGCCGCTGAAGCCTTATTGGAGCTAGGTCTCGATCATGTTTTAGTGACCGGTGCCGACGAGCCGACGGCCATCGTGATGAACACCTTGTACAGTGTCGAATACGAAACCGAAACGTTTCATTGGGAACGCTTACCGGCGATGTATCACGGCTCGGGCTGCACTTTGGCGGCGAGTTGCGCCGGTTTAATGGCGCAAGGTTTAAATGTATTCGAAGCCTGCAACGAAGCGCAGGAGTTTACGTATAACGCCTTGAAAGAAGGCTATGCCCTCGGGCAGGGGCAATGGTTACCCAATCGCTTATTTTGGGCGCACGGACGCGATCTCGACGCCAGCAACGACGATGAAGACGCATCACCTTTTGATGATTCGGAAGAATGAGTCTGAGCAAGAACAAGTCCAATTAAATAGCGTGACGTTACGTCATTTTTTTGACTTCGTAAAGGCAAAGTTAACGTAGCGACGTAAGAGATTACCTACGAGCAAACCTTTTTATTTCAACAAAGGCAACAGTGAATCAATCCATTTGATTAAACAAATTAAAAATTTTGTGAACAACACTGTTGATCAAAAAATCAACTGCGCCTACAGTTGATCCGAATCAAGCGTCTCGTTAGAAGACGCTACAAAACGATACAAAACCAACGAGAGCTGCCGTCATATCCGGGAAGCGAGGGACTCGGGCATGTCGTGCGAAATAACGTTATTACTGGTCGACAACCAGCCGATCTGGCGCGAAGGTTTGCAATTTACCCTTCGTCGTCATTTACCACATACACGAATGTTTTATGCCAATCGTGGCGTCGATGCGTTGCGTTGTTTACAACAGCAACACGTGGACATTTTGCTTAGCGAATTAGTTTTGCCGGATATGCACGCGTTCGATTTGGTGCGCGCGCAAACGGCCATTCGCCCGCTGACACGCGCTGTCGTTTTGGCCCCCACACGCACGGCGGCGTTGGCGGCCGGTGCGCGTCAAGCCGGAGCCTGCGCGCTGTTGCATTGGCGTATTGAACCGCACGCTTTTATGCAAGCGCTGCTGCGCATAACGACTGGCGATACCGTGTTCGAACTGGATCGTGCGGTGACACCACTCAATTTAACCACGCGAGAATCGCAGATCTTGTTGAGCTTGCATGAAGGCTTGAGCAATAAACAGATCAGCGAACGGTTGGCGATGGCCGAGCCCACCATCAAAACGCATCTACGCTCATTATTCGATAAGTTGGACGTAAAAAACCGCACGGCCTGCGTGAGTGCCGCCCGTCGCGCCGGTTTGCTGTAATCCCGCTCACTCAGGTCAATACGTTAAGCGCGGACGGCCCGTTATACTGCGGGCCTGCCCGCCACCTTAACGAATTCCGATGACGCGTTTACGCGGCCTTTATGCCATCACCGATCCGCTGTTGTTACCTGGCGAGCGCCTTTACACCGGCGTGGCGGCGGCGCTGCGCGGCGGCGCACGCTGCATTCAATACCGTGACAAAACCGCCACGCCGACACAAAAGCATGAACGCGCACAACAGCTGCTGACGCTTTGTCGCCGCTTCGACGCCCTGTTTTTTATCAACGATGACCTAACGCTTGCCGAACAGATCGGTGCCGATGGCGTGCATCGCGGGCAGAGCGATGAGGCCAAGCGCACACCTACACGCGCGCTCATTATCGGCACGACCTGCCACGGTGATCTCGCGCTGGCCGACGCAGCGGTTGCCCATGGCGCGCATTATCTGGCGTTTGGACGCTTCTTTGCGTCGCCCACCAAACCGAATGCGCCTCCGTGTTCGTTGGCAACGTTACAGGCGGCGCGACAACGATTTGAACGCCCCTTGCTTGCGATTGGCGGAGTGACTCCCGACAATGGCGCGCCCTTGATTGCCGCTGGTGCCGATATGATCGCCGCCATCAGCGGCGTGTTTGGCGCAGACGATATCGAAGCCGCTGCGCGCCGCTACACCCAACTCTTTCATGCGGAGTAACTCATGAACTTTTCCGGTGCTCACATTCTCTCCGTTACCCCCTTCGAACGCGCCGATATCGAAACCGTTTTCAACGTTGCCGATCACATGAAACCCTACGCGCGACGCGAAAAAATGACCACGGTTTTGCAAGGTGCCATCCTTGGCAATTTGTTTTTCGAACCGTCCACGCGCACGCGAGTGAGCTTTGGTTGCGCGTTTAATTTGTTAGGCGGATTCGTGCGCGAAACCGTCGGCATGGAAACCTCGTCGCTGACCAAAGGCGAATCGTTGTTTGACACCGCGCGCGTGTTATCGGGCTACTCCGACATTATCTGTATGCGCCACCCACAAGCAGGATCGGTGGCCGAATTTGCCAGCGCATCACGCGTTCCGGTAATCAATGGCGGCGACGGTGCGAATGAACACCCAACGCAAGCGTTGCTGGATCTGTACACCATGCGCTCCGAAATGGCCGCGCAAGGACGCTCGATTGATCATTTGCGCATTGCGATGGTGGGCGATTTAAAACACGGACGCACCGTGCATTCGTTATCGCAATTATTGTCCTTGTTCGACAACATCAGTTTTGTTTTTGTCGCGCCCAAAGCGCTCGCGATGCCAGAATACGTGTGTGAAAAATTACTCGAAGCCGGACACACCATCGTCGAAACCGAAGACATGGCGCAAGGCTTGAAAAACGTCGATATTGTTTATCAAACCCGTATTCAAGAAGAGCGCTTCGCCAGCAAAGACGAAGCCAATAAATACCGAGGCCGCTTTCGCATTAACCAATTCGCTTACTCGCAATTTTGCCAACCCAGCACCGTGATCATGCACCCATTGCCGCGCGATTCGCGTCCCGATGCTAACGAACTCGACAACGATATGAACGACAACCCCAACCTCGCGATTTTCCGCCAAACCGATAACGGCGTATTAGTGCGTATGGCCTTGTTCGCGTTGTGTTTAGGCGTACAAAAAGATCTCGACAAATACAGTCGCCCAATCAGTTGGAAGAACGCGCGAAAATAATAATCCCCGTCCTTCCTGCGCAAGCGGAAATCCAGTGACGTGATAGCAACCGTTGCTAAAAAATTAACGACGCGGTTCTGCCGTTTTAACGGGAACGACCGACCAAGTAAAAGGTAAATACCATGACCACATCGCAACAACTTTTTGAACGTGCGCAACAATCCATTCCCGGCGGCGTCAATTCACCGGTACGCGCTTTTCGTCAAGTCGGTGGCACGCCGGTATTTTTTGCCAAGGGCGAAGGCGCTTATCTCTGGGACGTGGACGGCAAAAAATACATTGATTACGTTGGCTCGTGGGGACCGGCGATCTTGGGACACGCGCATCCGAAAGTGATCGACGCCGTGTGTTCTGCGGCTAAAAGCGGTTTGTCATTTGGTGCGCCGTGCGAAGCCGAAATTATTCTGGCGGAGAAAGTCAAAGCCTTGATGCCCGCCGTTGAATTAGTGCGCATGGTCAGCTCCGGCACCGAAGCAACGATGAGTGCGATTCGTTTAGCACGCGGTTACACCGGCAAAAATAAACTCATTAAATTCGAAGGATGCTATCACGGTCACGCCGATTCGTTATTGGTTAAAGCGGGTTCCGGCATGTTGACCTTAGGCGAACCGACCTCGCCCGGCGTGCCGACCGATTTTGCTAAACACACCTTAGTGGCCGAATACAATAATTTGTCATCGGTCGAACAATTATTTGCCGAACACGGCGAGGATATCGCGTGTGTGATCGTCGAACCGGTAGCCGGCAATATGAATTTAATTGCGCCGGAAAAATCGTTTCATCACGGCCTGCGTGCGCTGTGCGATAAACACGGGGCCTTGTTGATTTTTGACGAAGTGATGACCGGTTTTCGTGTGCAATTAAATGGCGCACAAGCGTTATACGGTATCACCCCTGACTTAACGACAATGGGCAAAGTGATTGGCGGCGGTATGCCGGTGGGTGCATTCGGCGGCAAGCGCGCCATCATGGAAAAAATGGCTCCCTTAGGACCGATTTATCAGGCCGGCACCTTAAGTGGTAATCCGGTGGCGATGGCCGCCGGCATCGTCACGTTAGACGAAATTAGCGCGCCCGGTTTTTACCATGCGTTATCGCAGAAATCACAACAGTTGATGGCCGGTTTTGAGCGAGCCGCCAAACAAGCCAACGTGCCACTGACCACCGATTACGTCGGCGGCATGTTCGGTTTTTATTTCACCAAAGATAAAGTAACACGCTATCAACAAGCGACGCAGTGCGATATTCCGGCGTTCAAAACCTTTTTCCATTTAATGTTGAATGAAGGCGTTTATTTAGCACCGAGCGCATTCGAGGCTGGCTTTATGAGTGCCGCGCACAGCGAAGCGGATCTGGCCGCCACGATTGCAGCCGCCGAACGTAGTTTTGCGGCGCTGTAGTTATTATTTCACGGCTATTCATCTCACCTATCGCAACAAACCAACGGATTGTTTTTTCAAGGAGCGAATCGTGTTGCACGACAAATCCCATCCCCACCATGGGGCGGCCCGTTAAATGACCACTTATTCGTATGGTTACCGCCCCGACGTGGACGGACTGCGCGCCGTCGCCGTGGTGTCGGTTCTGTTGTTTCATGCTTTTCCCCACGCCATTACTGGTGGTTACGTCGGCGTTGATATTTTCTTTGTTATTTCCGGATTTTTAATTAGCTCGATTTTAATCCGTGAAACACAAGAGGGCCGTTTTTCGATTTTGCGTTTTTACATCCGCCGCGCGCGACGGATTTTCCCCGCCTTGTTAGTGGTGTTGCTGCTGACGTTTTTGCTTGCCTGGTTTTTTTTCTTTCCTAGCGAATGGCGAAAACTCGGCGCTCACACTGCGTCGGGTGCGTTATTTGTTTCCAATTTTACGTTGTGGTTAGAATCCGGCTATTTCGACAGCAGCTCCGAATTCAAACCGTTGCTGCATTTATGGTCTTTGGCAGTCGAAGAACAATATTATTTGGTCTGGCCCATGGTGATTTATTTCGCCAGCCGATGGGGGCAAAAAGCACTCACCGTTGCGGCGGTTTCAATAGGCGTGGTGAGTCTAGCCATTTGTGTGGTAATGACCGAACGCAATCCTACCGTCGCGTTTTATTTTCCGGTCACGCGTTTTTGGGAATTACTAATCGGCAGCGGCCTCGCCATTTTTCATTCGCGCTATCGTTCGCTTTCTCTTGCTGCCGAATCATTAAGTTCTCGCGCACAACAATGGGCCGATACCATCAGCGTTATCGCGCTCATTTTGCTGCTGCTCGCAATTGTCGGGTTCGATGCGCAAATGGCATTTCCGGGTTTTGTTGCCGCGATGCCGGTGATCGGCGCAGCGCTGGCGATTGCCGCCGGGCCGCACGCTATCGTGAATCGTAAAGTGTTGTCGAATCGGTTAATGGTCGCCATCGGTTTAATCAGTTATCCCTTGTATTTATGGCATTGGCCCGCGTTAGCCTTACCGCGTATCGCGTTTGGTGACGCCGATTTACCGTTAGCGTGGCGCTTGGCGATGTTGACACTGGCGGTGATCGGCGCAACGTTGACGTACCACTTCGTTGAAGCCCCCATTCGCGATCGATCTCGTGATGCGAAAGCGGCACGCGATGCCGGTGTGTTGTGGTTAATGCTGTTAGCGATCGGCGCACTCGGTTTGCTCGCGTGGAAAAATGTGCTGCCAGCGAATGCTGCACAATCGCCGTTGGTGCGCCAAATCGACGCCGCTCAACAAGATTGGAGCGAGGTAAAAACGTCGCACTGGTCGGGACAAAAAGCGGGCAAAGTTTTATTTGTCGGCGATAGCCATATGCAGCATTACGCGCCGCGTATTGAACACGTAATGAGCACACAACAAGCGAATGCGATTTCAACTGAGATCATCGCGACCAGCGGTTGCACTCCCTTCACGGGAATTGAACGACGTCATCTTGCGTGCGCAGATTTTATGGCACGCGCCTACGATGCCATGCTAGCGCCGGAAGTCAAAACGATTGTTATCGCGGCATCGTGGAAAGGATTTACGCAACGCGGCGATTATTATCGCGTGGGCGATCCTCAGCAAAACATCATCGCTCCCTTAACCGATGAAACGCAATGGTTGTTGGATGCGTGGCAAATTCAACTGGCGATGTTGGTTAAACAAGGTAAAAAAGTGGTGGTGTTATCAAGCAGCCCGCGCGGTGCGTTAGTCGAACCGCAAAAATTGATCCCGCGCCAATGGTGGCAATGGCACGACCCAGTGCTTGCGCCGCGTTCACGTGCGTCATTAAAACAAGTGGTAACCGATGTCGACGCCCGCATCGCCCTCGCGGTAAAAAACGCCGGTGCCGAATGGCTCGACCCGTTTGATTATTTTTGTGGCGCTGACACGTGTGCGGTGATGGCCGAGGATGGATTGCCGATCTTTATGGACGACTCGCATCTGCGCGCTCGTTATGTGCGCGAATACGTCACCTATCTTGATCGGTTTATGCTGGAATAAGTTAATAAAAAAGCGGCTTTCAAAGCCGCTTTTTTTCGCTACGATTATTCGTTTTTAAATTGACTTAATCGCGCTTTGATGTGTTTGTTAGCCGGATCCAATGTCAGCGCCTCGCTCCATACCTCGCGCGCTTTATTCTTTTCACCTAATGACCACAATATTTCACCATAATGCGCGGCGATTTCCGGCTCTTGATCGAGCGCGTAAGCGCGGCGCAAATAATCCAACGCGGCTTGCTTATCACCCATGCGAAAATTGACCCACCCCAAACTGTCGATAATGGCTGCACTGGTCGGGCGCTGGGCATAAGCCCTGCTGATCAAATCACGCGCTTCATCGAGTTTCAAATGATGATCGGCCAAGGTAAAGCCGAGCGCGTTCAACGCGTCAATATGATTGGGCGATTGCGCGATCACTTCGCGCAAATCGGCGATGGCTAAATCGGTTTTACTCAACAACTCGGCTTGCAGTGCGCGCGCGTAACGCAGCTCGACATCATTCGGTTGCTGTTTGACCGCGTGATTTAACAAATCGAACGCCGCCGCATCGAATGCCTGAGCATTCAAACTGCTGGCACCGGCGAGTAGTCGTTCGCGACTGTCGTTTTCGTCTTTGGCCGCCGCCGCAAACCGTACAATGGCTTGACGTTGCTTGTCAGCTTTACCGGCTTCGTCGATGCGTAAACGCAGCAAATACAAGCTGGTATCGCTTTTTAAATCGGCATCAATGCGATCGAGAAACGCTTGCGCATCATTCAATCGTTTGGCGCGAATTAAGGTTTCGGCGTGCGCCTGTATCAGTGCGACGCCATCACGATCTTTATTCTGTTTTTGATACGCGTCTTGCAATAGGTTTAACGCACCATCGACATCACCTTGTTGTTCAATCAACCGCGCCATCGCGCGTTGCGCGTTTACAAAATGATTGCCAAGCGGCACTTGTCGATAACAGGCGATGGCTTGTGCCAGTTGACGTTGGCGTTCGTAAGCGGCACCACATAACCACGCGGCGTTGGCGGTTTGATAATTTTCGGCAATCGACTGCTTCAAGAACGGCAACGCGGCCACATAATCCGCCGCCATGTACAAACTGGTGGCATAAAAATAACGCGCTTCAGGATCGCTGGGATCGTTTTGCATTAATTCGTTGAACGCGTTAGCGGCGTCACGAAATTGCCCCTGACTGTAATCAATTCGTCCGATCGTCATCATCAGCTGACGATCGGATGGATGACGCGCTTTGGCGTCGCGCAGCAACGTCAACGCTTCATCGTGTGCGCCGCCGTTGACCAACAAATCAGCTTTAAATATTACCGCCCGTAAAAAATGTTCATTCCGCGCGATCGCTCGGTCGGTCATGATGTGGGCAAACGCCATATCTTTGCGCGCGTTGGCCGCCATCGCGGCGGCCAGAAACGCCGCTTCCGGAAAGGCAATGTCATTGGCGATGTATTGGAACAAGCCTTGCGTCGCGTAGCCACCTAACTGCAATACCCGCAACAACTGTTGGTGCTGCGCTTCCGCTGACGAGGCACCGAGCGCGGCCAACGCTTTCACCGATTGAATCGCTTGATCTTCATCGCCCGCGTTCATCGCAGTCAGCGTTAGAAAGGTTAAGGCTTCGCCGTCTTTAGGCGCCAGTTGCGTCCACAACTTCACCGCTTTATAGCTATCTTCAAAGCGTTTTTGTTTATGCGCCAACATGAACGCTTGCTTGGCCAGTTGCGCATCGCCGGTTTCTTCGGCGGCGGTTAAATAATGGGCAATCGCGGCGGCCCAATCGCCTTTTTGCGCCGCCAACTGCGCTTGCATCACCTGATAATAACTGTGACTGGTTTGCGCGCTGACGCTCGCCTCTGGCGTTGGTTTTACCGCGTGGGACGCACAAGCCGACAGAACAGCGGTCGTTAACACCGCAACGACACTTCGTACAAAACGCATGAACAACTTCCATCCATCAATTGACCGGCACAATAGCCCAACTGCGAACACGGTGACGAAAAATCCACCACCCTGTCCGCGCCACACTATAGCGGAATGCGCAAGCTTGGCGGAGGCCAGTGCTACAATGCGCGCCTCATTTTTCGACTACTTAAACGCTACCCCATCATGACGGTTCTCGCGCTGGGCTTGAATCACGTTACTGCGCCAATCGCCGTGCGTGACCGTCTGGCATTTTCGCCGGATGCCATTCACGCGGCGCTACGCGATTTATGCCAACACGCCGGATTGCCCGAAGCTGCGATTTTATCCACCTGCAATCGCGTCGAAATTTACGCTGCCGGTGATGTCGATCTCGACACGATGGTGGCGTGGTTGGCGCAACACCGGAACATCCACGGTAACGATCTGCAATCGTGTTTATACACGTACGCTGATGCCGCTGCCGTGCGTCACCTTATGCGGGTCGCCACTGGCCTCGATTCGATGGTGCTCGGCGAGCCGCAAATTCTCGGTCAAATGAAAGATGCCTTTGCCACCGCCAAAGACGCCGGCACGATAGGCTCGCAGCTATCGCGTTTATTTCAGCAAACATTCACGGTCGCCAAACAAGTGCGCACCGAAACCGCGATCGGTGCCAGCGCGGTGTCGGTAGCCTATGCCGCTGTGCAATTAGCCAAACGCATCTTCGCCGATATGTCGCAAACCACCGTGTTGTTTATCGGTGCCGGTGAAACCATTGCATTGTGCGCGCAACATTTAGCGAATCAAGGCGTGACCAAAATGATCGTGGCCAATCGCACGGTGGCGCGCGCGCAAGAATTGGCCTTGCAATACGGCGGCGAAGCCATTGCGTTGTTCGATCTGCCCCAGCATTTGGCGCGCGCCGATATCGTGATCTCATCCACTGCCAGCCAACTGCCCTTATTGGGCAAAGGCGCGGTCGAACGCGCCATTAAACAACGCAAACACAAATTGATGTTTATGGTGGATTTGGCCGTGCCGCGCGATATCGAACCCGAGGTCGCCGAACTCGACGATGTGTTTTTATACAGCGTTGATGACTTAAACGGCGTCGTGCAAGAAAATTTAAAAGCGCGGCAAGAAGCGGCGATACAAGCCGAAGAAATTATCGCGCTTCAAGTCGAACAATTTTTAGCGTGGCAACGCTCGCGTGACGCGGTCGGCACCATTCGCGATCTGCGCGCGCACTGGCAACAAGTGCAAGACGAAGAAACCAACCGCTCCATCGCGCGATTACGTGCCGGTGACCATGCCGAGGACGTGATCAAACAATTAGTGCATCGCTTGGGCAATAAATTTTTGCATTCGCCGAGCGAATATTTACGCAACGCAGCGGCAGAGGGGCAACAGGACACGTTGAATACGGTGCGGCGCTTATTTGATTTAGATAATTGAGTTTCGTCGGCGCGTTTCACGCACCGCCGCTACGGTAACGCCGCGTCATTTTGGTTTCACCGTAGGGACGATTCACGAATCGTCCGCTCGTGACGTTTAAACTATTTGCGGCATTGCCGCCGACCGAGTTAAGCATGAAAGCATCTTTAGTACGTAAATTAGAAGTGTTGCACGAGCGTCATCAGGAATTGGCGGCGTTATTGTCTGACAATGCGGTGATCGCCGACAGCAATCGTTTTCGCGATTGCTCGAAAGAATACGCGCAACTGGAACCGGTGGTGAGCGAATTCAATCGCTGGAAAACCGCGCTCGACAATTTGGCGATGACCGAGGAAATGCTCACCGACAGCGATCCTTCGATGCGCGATATGGCACGCGAAGAACTACCCGATGCCAAACAAAGCGTCGCCGATCTGGAATTGAGTTTGCAAAAATTATTACTGCCCACCGATCCCAACGACGAGCGCAATGTTTACCTTGAGATCCGCGCCGGTACCGGCGGCGACGAAGCGGCAATTTTTGCCGGCGATTTATTCCGCATGTATTCCAAATACGCCGATCGCCATCGTTGGCAAGTAGAAATTGTGTCCGAGTCAGCTGGCGAACACGGCGGCTATCGCGAAGTGATTGCGCGGATCATCGGTCTGGGTGTGTATTCGCGATTGAAATTCGAATCGGGCGCGCACCGCGTACAACGCGTACCAGAAACCGAAGCACAAGGTCGCGTACACACTTCGGCTGCCACGGTGGCCATTTTGCCCGAAGTGGATGAAGTCACCGACATCGACATCAATCCTGCGGATTTGAAAACCGATACCTATCGATCATCCGGTGCCGGTGGGCAGCACGTTAATAAAACCGATTCCGCGATCCGGATCACGCACATTCCCACCGGCATCGTGGTCGAGTGTCAGGATGAACGATCGCAACACAAAAATCGCGCCAAAGCGATGTCGTTGCTGGCCGCAAAATTAAAAGCGCAAGAAGTCGAAAAACAACAATCGGCACAGGCCGAAGCCCGCCGCTTGCAAGTTGGCACGGGTGATCGCTCTGAACGCATACGCACGTATAATTTTCCGCAAGGTCGGTTGACCGATCACCGCGTTAATTTAACGCTGTATTCGTTAGCGAACATTGTCGAAGGCGATCTCGACCAGGTGATCGATCCATTGGTCACCGAATATCAAACCGATCAATTAGCGGCGTTGTCAGCTGACAATTAAACCATCGTTGTTTACTACGGAGCGGAGCCATCGTGACCTCGCTACTCAACGCCTTGAATGATGCAACGGCGCAATTAGCTCACAGCGACAGCGCCCGTCGTGATGCAGAAATATTACTCTGCCACGTATTAAAAAAGAATTTAAGTTATTTACGCACCTACCCCGAACAGATCGTCGATGAAGACGTTTTGGAAACGTTTTATACGCTATTGGCGCGTCGCGCCGAAGGTGTACCGGTGGCCTATTTAATTGGCGAACGCGAATTCTGGTCGTTGCCATTGTTGGTTGATAACAACACGTTAATTCCGCGCCCAGAAACCGAAATTTTGGTGGCCGCCGCACTCGAACTGTTCGCCGCCGATCACACCATTTCGGCGTTGGATTTAGGTACTGGCAGCGGCGCGATCGCGCTCGCGATCGCGAAAGAACGACCGAAATGGACGGTGACGGCCACCGATGCGTCGATCGCGGCCTTGCGTATGGCAGAAAAAAATGCGCGACGCTTAAAGTTAGCCATCGAATTCACATTTGGCTCATGGTTCTCGCCACTTGCTGATCGGCGTTTCGATTTAATCGTGTCTAACCCGCCTTATGTTGCCGACAATGATCCGCATTTGTCGCAAGGCGATGTTCGCTTCGAGCCGGATTCGGCGCTGTGCAGTGGACCAGATGGCTTGAGCGATATTCGTGTCATCGTGGCACAAGCGCCGCTGCATTTATTTTCCGGCGGTTGGTTGCTGGTCGAACATGGATTCGATCAGGGCGAATCCGTGCGCGCGTTAATGGCGAACGATTTTTGCCAAGTACAAACGCTAACCGATCTGGCGCAATTACCGCGCGTCACGATGGGCAAAAAGCTACTCTAATACGACCACTGTTTTTCGCGCCTGAAGGTGCGCCAACGCGAAATCGTAGTGCCGCTTTGGTTTTTTTTGGAACAGGATGATGACTGATTTTACCGATGACGAATTGCTGCGTTACAGCCGCCAAATTTTATTACCGCAACTGGATGTTGCGGGCCAACAACGCTTGCGCGATAGCTCGGTGTTGGTGGTAGGCGCGGGCGGATTGGGTTGCCCAGTCGGATTGTATTTAGCCGCCGCCGGCGTCGGGCGATGCACCGTCGTCGATGGCGACAAAATCGAGTTATCGAATTTGCAACGCCAGGTAGCACATCACAGCGATGACATCGGACAGTACAAAGCGCAATCATTAGCGAGGCGTATGCGTGCGATCAATCCACTGATTAGTGTGACGGCGGTGATCGAATGGTTGAACGACGACAACAGTGAAGACGTGATCGCAGCACACGATATCATCGTCGATTGTTGTGATAATTTCGCCACCCGTTTTTTAATTAATCGCGGTGCCGTCAAGCATAAAAAAACCGTGGTTTCAGGCGCAGCCATCCGTGGTGAAGGACAACTGGCGGTGTTCCGTAATGACGGCATCGCACCGTGTTACGCCTGTGTTTATCCGGAACAAAACGAAGAAAGTGAAACCTGCGCGCACGCGGGCGTGTTGGCACCGGTCGTCGGTGTGATCGGCTGTTTGCAAGCCGTGGAAGCCATTAAAGTGTTAACGCAAAGCGGCGATAGCGAATCGGTGTTAACTCTTTATGATGCGTGGCGCGGCGAATTTCGCCGCTTAAAAATTAAACGTGATAAAGCCTGTCCAGTGTGCGCTTCAATTTAAGCGTCGCCAGTTTTTAACCTGTTGATTATAAAAACCAGATTGACGATAAGCGCGCTCGATACGGCCTTCATCACGCAATTTTTTGAGTCCTTGATTGAGCGCACTTAACATCACCATACCGCGCGGATGTTTAAGCGAAACCGGTAAAAATCGCGCGCCTTTCAACGCGATTTTAATGCCCGGTATCGGATATAAAACGCCAAACTCGGTGCGCAAACTTAAATCCACGCGATTCTGAAACGGCGCTAATAACGCATCGACGCGATGAGCCAACACCATGCGCACCATGCTGTTCCATTGTGGCGTAGCTTCAAGGTGACGGATCCCCAATTGATTCAAGGTTTGCCAATCCACCGTCCACGCCGGATTGGCCACAATATGCAACGCTTGAATATCGTTTAGCGTAGACGCGCGCAGCGCCGTGGCATTGTTGGCGGTGGTGTAAAAACCCGCTTCAAATTTTCCGTCGGGGATGAGTTCGTCACTTAACGCCACCGCATCTTGCACCGATGCGACATTAATCGCCCATACACTGGTGCCGCCCGCGAGCGCCTCGCCGCTTTGCAACAAACGCAAAATGCGGCTGTAAGAATCGGCGGTGATAAAGCGCACCGGCTCATCGACACCGGCGCGTAAAAACGCTTGCTGCAGCAAAATGATCTCGACCGTATCGCGACGCGAACCCAACCCCGAATAATCATCGATCGTGGCCACCGCGCGCCGATCACGCAACTGTTCATAGTCGTGCAACACATCCTGCGGCACCACAATGCTCAATTCATCGGCCACACCGGTGGTTTCACGCAGACACACGAACAGGCCAAGCACCACCCACTGCCACCACCTAACGCACAGAGCCATCTCGCACTTCCTTGCTCTTGCTCAACTCGGTTTAAGGATAGTCGCCCCGCGCCCCGTTCACACGCTGCTTTTAGCCACTTAAATGGGTATCCTATGCGCGCAAAATTTCTGCCAAACAAAGAGTACAGTCATGGGTGCACAGTGGAAAACCAAAGGCAAGCTGGAAACAGCGGCCGCCAAGGGCAAAATCTTCACCAAACTGGTTCGCGAAATTATGGTCGCGGCGCGCAGTGGCCCTGATCCGGACATGAACTCGCGTTTGCGCATCGCGATTGAAGCGGCTAAAAAAGCCTCGATGCCGCGTGACACGCTGGAACGTGCCGTTAAAAAAGGGGCCGGATTGTTAAACGAAACGGTGAACTATGAAATGGTCACCTACGAAGGCTTTACTCCGCATCGCGTGCCGATCATTGTCGAATGCTTAACCGATAATAAAAACCGCACCATCTCCAGTATGCGGGTCGCTTTTCGCAAAGGCCAATTAGGTAGCGCGGGATCGGTTTCGTGGGATTTTGCGCACTTGGGCATTATCGAAGCCAGCGCCAACAAGCCCGGTCTCGATGCAGAAGAAGCGGCGATTGAAGCCGGCGCACAAGATCTAGAAGCCGGTGACGAAGGCAGTACGATTTTTTACACCGAAACCACCGATCTCGACGCGGTGAGCAAGGCATTGACCGAATTAGGGTTTACTGTCACTAGCGCGAAGTTGGGTTATAAAGCCAAAAACCCAGTGACCATTGCCGATGATGCCGCGAAAGCGGAAGTCATTGCGTTTATCGAAGCCATCGACGAAGACGACGACGTGCAAAACGTTTATGTCGGATTAGCAGAATAAGTTTTTTTACTCTGCGATCAACAACGGGCGAAGCACAACACTTCGCCCGTTTGTTTTTTAGCGCCACCCATTTGTGCCAAGCCGCCAATCTGACGGCGATAAGCGTTTTATTGCGCCAAAACCCCACGGCACGACTATTCGATTGTCATATTGTTCCGGTAACGTTGCCCGCTAAAGCGACGCGCTTCAGTTTGGTGTGCGCGTCGTCTATTCGTATTAAAGCAGTCAATAAAATCACGATTCGAACAAGGAGATTTTCATGACCTCATTTACCCGTCGCCGTTTTCTCGAAGTGTTATCCGTCAGCGCCAGCGCCGTGGCGTTAAGCGGCTGTTATCATGATGAAGACGGCCATGATTACGCCATTTTGGCACCCGAATGGTTTCCGCAATCAGTGGCCTCTGGTGATCCGCGTAGCGCGTCGGTGGTCGTGTGGACGCGCGTTCAATTCAGCGAAGGTGATACGCTCGATCGCGAATTGCGTTTGCAAGTCGCCACTGACCGTTTGTTCAACTCGGTGATCGTGGATCAATCATTTACGGCCAAAGCCGCCAACGATCACTGCTTGAAAGTCCGCGTCAACAGTCTTAACGCCGACACGTTTTATTACTACCGTTTTATCGTGAGCGTAAACGGCAAACACTACGCTAGCCGCAGCGGTCGCACCCGCACGGCACCCGCCGTCGCCAGCGATCGCACGGTGAAATTTGCGTACGTCAGTTGTCAGGATTTTATTGGCCGTTATTACAATCCGTACATGGCGTTGTTGGCCATGGATGTCGATTTCATTGTGCATCTCGGTGATTACATTTACGAAACCAGTGGCGATCCGCAATTCCAATCACCGACCTCCACGCGCAAAGTGGTGTTTTCCGACACCGAGGGAGCGATTGCCCTCGGCGATGAAGACCATCGTTTTTACGCGGCACAATCGTTGAGCAATTATCGCGAGCTGTATCAACACTATCGCAGCGACAGCGCGTTACAAGCCATGCACGAATCGTTTCCGTTTATTTGCATCTGGGATGACCACGAATTTTCTGATGATTCCTTCGGTGCCACCGCAACGTATTTAAATGGCGCGCAAAGCGAGAGCAACGAAACGCGCAAACGCAATGCCGAACAGGCCTACTTCGATTACATGCCGATCGACATCAGCAACGGCGGCACGCAAACGGCACTGGAACAAACGAGCGCCGATTTTTATCCCAATGCGCGCATTTATCGCGATTTTCAATTCGGCAGCAATGTGCATTTAATGATGGCGGATTTTCGCAGTTATCGCCCTGACCATTTAATTCCGGAACAGGCGTTTCCCGGCCATATCGCACTCGATAAAACCGCCTGCATCATGGTGTTAGGCAGCGCCGGTGCGTATGACGCAGTGAAAGCCAATTTCAAACCTTACCTGGATTTTGGCAGTGAACCGTGGAGCGCTTATGCGCCGGTCATTCAAGGCGTATTAACCGCGTATTACGTGAGCAAAGGAGCCGCCCCCGCGACCGCCGCCGAACTGGCCACATCGTTAGCGAGTGCCAAAATCAATGCCGAGATCGCCAAATCGTTAGTGGATCAATACAACGCGACGCCGGGCGTCACGCCGGTAGCACCGATTGATCCGGCGATATTTCCGTCGCTGGAGCGCGGCATTGATTTTTCGTTGATGGGTAAATCATCGGTATTTAGCGAATTGGGCTCGCGTTATTTTGTGGTGAAACCCACTTACGATATGTACGCCGGTTATCGTCATGCCATCAGTGGTGGTGACGCGCAAAATGCTTACGGTGCCGAACAAATGCAGTGGTTGCAATTAGCATTAAGTGGCTCGACCGCGCGCTGGAAAATTTTGGGTAGCTCGGTGTCGATGACCAGTTTGGTGCTCGATCTCTCGTCACCTTCGCTTGGTATTCCGGCACCGTTTAATCAGAAGTTTTATCTCAACGTCGACCATTGGGATGGCTTCCCACAACAACGTGACGCCATTAAAGCGTTGCTGCCGGCCGGCTCGCTGGTGATCTCCGGCGACATTCACGCCAGCTTTGTCACCGATCACGGCGACGGTATTTATGAATTCACCGGCACATCGGTATCGTCTGCGACTTCCGCCGAAATGTTGCGCAGCACCGCCGCATCGGATCCCACCTTAAGTTCGATCCCCAACGTTGGAATGTTGATTGCCTCACTGGACAGTTTTTTGAAAGCCGGTAACGCGCAGATCAAATATTCGCGTTCGAATTCGCACGGCTTTAGCGTGGTCACCGCCACCGCGACACACGCCGACGTGACCTATTACGAATGGGACGAAAACAGCGCGATGACCAATTCCTACGCCGTCGCGCCCGCGATTATCGCCAACGCCAAAACCAAATCGTTCCGCGTTGACGATAACAACGAGTTGCAGCTGTTGTGATGCGCTTTTCGCGTCATCAATAAAAGCAACCGTCAAAACGAAATGCGAATGAGGTACACGAAGCAAAGTCGAACCTTTTTATGTGATTCGACATCACGTAAATAGCGACGTTCTTCGTGTACCTTAGGCGTATTTCTTCTGTGTTAAGTGGCGTTTAATTCCACGCCGACTGAATCGCGCGTTTCACCAACGCCAGATCCGCCGTGATGGTCGATGACAACAATGGGCGATTAACCACGGCCGCTAATTCGGCTGGCAATGCGATGGTTGTACACAATTCGCGTTCCACCACTTCTTTAAATTTTGCCGGATGAGCGGTGCTTAAAAAGATGCCGTGTTCGTTCGCTTCTCGCCGCTGCTGTAAACCGTGATAGGCCACCGCTGTGTGCGGATCGGCAAGATAATGTTGCGCGTACAGAGATTTCATCGCTGCTACCGTTTCGGATTCTGAAACCGCTATCGCACGCAAACGCTGTTGGTGCAGCAATTCGGCGCGCGGCCAATTACTCGGTGACGAAACGTCCATCGCATTAGATAACGTCGCCACGGTGTTATTGACCTGCCATGCGCCGTTTTGGAGATAACGCGGCACGGTATCATTCGCATTCGTGGCAGCGATAAACGCTTTGATCGGAATACCGATGCGTTTGGCGATTAATCCCGCTGTGATGTTGCCGAAATTGCCGCTCGGCACACTGAATACAACGTCGCGATCGGCGCGCATGGCCCATGCTTCGACGTAATAACACACTTGTGCAAACAAGCGACTCATATTGATCGAATTGGCCGAATTTAATCCGTAATGATTGACCAATTCGTCATCAGAAAACGCAGCCTTAACCAAAGATTGACAGGTATCGAAATCGCTATCGACCGCCAAGGTATGAATATTATCGCCGAGCGTGCAAAACATTTTTTCTTGCAACGGCGAGATCCGCCCGCGCGGATACAGGATCACCATTTGCACATTGGGTAGGCGATGAAAAGCGTGTGCCACCGCCGCGCCAGTATCACCCGATGTCGCCGATAGGATCGTGAGCGGCCCCTTGTGTTTGCCCATCGCGATTAAATGGC
>CAZYUS010000022.1:0-28050 GCA_964650615.1 uncultured Pseudomonadaceae bacterium
TACGAAAAAATGCGCACGCGTGTCGGCAGCTTTGCTGAAGTCATGGATATTTACGGTTTTCGTATCGTTACCGATAACGACGATAATTGTTATCGCACCTTGGGCCAGATCCACACGTTATACAAACCGGTACCGGGTCGCTTCAAAGACTATATTGCGATCCCGAAAACCAACGGTTATCAATCGCTGCACACCGTACTCAAAGGGCCGCACGGCTTACACATCGAAGTGCAAATTCGCACCGAGACAATGGATTCGATCGCTAATCATGGTGTTGCGGCGCATTGGCGTTATAAAACCAATACGCCCAATCCGATTGAAACCCGCGCCAAAGAATGGTTGCGCTCAGTGATCGAATTTCAACAAAGTGCCGGCGATTCGCTGGAGTTTGTCGAAAACGTCAAATTCGATTTGTTTCCCGATGAAGTGTATGTGTTTACGCCAAACGGCAATATCATGGAATTGCCGGCGTGGGCGACGCCGGTGGATTTTGCCTACGCCATTCACACCGATGTTGGTAATGCCTGTATCGCGTCGAAAATTGATCGCCAGTTAGCGCCCCTTTCGACGCCGCTGCGCAACGGGCAAACGGTTGAAATCATCACCGCACCGGGGGCGCGTCCGAATCCAACGTGGCTGAATTTTGTGGTCAGTGGTAAGGCGCGCGCCAACATCCGTCATTTTCTGAAAAATCAGCGTCGTGATGATTCGCTGGCGATGGGTAAACGGTTGCTCGAAAAATCCTTGGGCAGTAAAAAAATTGCCGATTTTAGTGACGCTGAATTGCGTCGTGTCGCGCACGAAACCAAACACAAAAGTTTTGACGATCTGCTCGCCGATATCGGCATCGGCGCGATGGCGGCGGTGACGGTCGTGCATCGTTTAGATCCGGATCGCCGCGTCATCAAAAAAGAAGAAAGCGACGGCGACAAACCGATGGCGATACGCGGCACCGAAGGCTTGTTGGTGAGTTATTCGAAATGTTGTTGTCCGATCCCCGGCGATCCTATTGTCGGCATTTTGCAAGCCGGTCGTGGCATCGCCGTGCACGTACACAGCTGCCCCAATACCGCCGAATTCATGAAGCAAGCCGATCGCAGCGTGCCGCTGACATGGGATAAAGAGGTCAAAGGCGAGTTTGCCGTCGAGCTGGAAGTGGATGTGGTGAATCAGCGCGGCGTATTGGCCAAGTTAACCGCCACCATTGCGGATGAAGAAGCCAACATTACCAATGTCGAAATCGATCCGCGTGATGGCAGTTACAACACCATTGATTTTATGGTGCAAGTGCGCGGTCGTTTGCACTTAGCCAATATCATGCGGCGATTGCGTGCCATGACCGAGGTGAATCGCATCATGCGTCATCATCGTGGTGCCGGTCGCGGTGTGGCATTGACTAAGTAACCATCGGTTTAAACGGTAGATCACTATTTAAGTTTAGGAATCATCATGACTCGTCAAATAATTCACACTGATTTAGCGCCCAAAGCGATCGGTACCTATTCGCAAGCGGTTAAAGTTGGCAATACGGTTTATTGCAGCGGACAAATTCCGCTTGATCCGGCCACCATGCAAATGGTGAGCGGCGAATTCACCGACGAAGTGCATCGCGTGTTCAAAAATTTACGTGCGGTGGCCGAAGCCGCCGGCGGAAATTTGAATCACGCGGTGAAGGTCAATATTTATTTAACCGATCTGTCATTCTTTGCTCAAGTCAACGAAGTAATGGCGCAGTATTTTGTCGAACCGTATCCCGCGCGTGCGGCGGTGGGGGTCAAAGAATTGCCGCGCGGCTGCCGCGTCGAAATCGAAGCGGTGTTGGTTATTGATTAGAAAAACAACATGACTCCGGAACGATTAGCGCGCGTTGTCGCGGTATTGAATAAACGGCAACCCGATCTCACCGTGTTGATGGATGAAGTCAACAAACCGCATAACTTGGCGGCGATCGTGCGCACGTGCGATGCGGTGGGAGTGGGGGCTATTCATGCAGTCGCGCCGACCAAGCGCGTTAAAATTGGTGATCACACCGCCAGTGGTTCCACACGGTGGGTACACATTGACACGCATCAAGATGTAAGCAGCGCGATTCGCCTGATTAAAGCCAACGGAATGCAAGTCGTTGCTACGCAATTGTCCTCACGCGCGCAAGATTTTCGGCAAATTGATTACACCCGTCCGACGTGCATTATTGTGGGTGCCGAAAAATTCGGTGTCAGTGCCGAAGCAGCAGAGCTGGCCGATCATCACGTGATCATTCCCATGGACGGTATGGTGCAATCGCTGAACGTGAGTGTTGCCACCGCGATTGTGTTGTATGAAGCCGAGCGGCAAAAACGTAACGCGGGTCATTATCAGCACACGCGTTTAAACGACGCGCACTATCAACAGTTATTGGTGGAATGGTTACACCCGCAAGTGGCGAAATATTGTCGCGATCACGCACTGCCTTATCCGCCGGTTGATAACGACGGTGAATTGACGCACAAGCCAGGCGAAAGTGCCGTTGAATTGCCTCCTGAAGACGGTATGTATTAATTTCATAAGCCGTTAACGTGTTGTTAACATTGCAGTAATTAATTTGATCACGATTCGCGCTTGAATTTATTCATCTGGCACGCATTCTGCGTCGTACAGTAGTCATAAGACATTCACAAACGTGTTCGTGGTGAACCGTGGTGTTTGTGAGGTAACGTCATGATGGATCGTGAAGTTCAGCAACGCTGGTTGCGTTGGCATAACACACAACAACCGTTAATTGATCTGCGTTCGAATGCAGACTTCGTGCGCGCTCATGTCGTTGGTGCGACGTCGCTGCCATTTCATGAACTTCGTCTGCGACGTCACGAGTTGCCTGATCGGGGCGGCGCGCTTTTCGTTTGTCATGATGGCGATAGCAGCGATGCCGAAGCGATGCTGCGCGATTGGGGTTACGACGTTTTGGATGTGTTGCCGATGACGGCGGATGATGTCACCGATCTTGGCTCACTCGTGGCGCTGGAATCCGGCGCACGGTCACGCCAGTTGTGGCAACCCAATGCGTTGTTGCCGCGCGTTATAAACGAGATCGAAAACCATGTCGCCACGCGCTGCGCGCTTGATCTGGCGTGCGGCAGCGGGCGTGATTCGCTTTATTTGGCGCAGCGCGGCTGGCAAGTGACGGCCGTCGATATTCAACACGATGCTTTGCAGCGATTGCGTTTAAGCGCCGAGCGCGCGAGTTTAAGCATCGACACGATTTGTCAAAATATCGAACGTGATACGCCCAATTTGGCGCGCGAAAGTTTCGATTTAATTGTGGTGGTGCGTTATTTACATCGGCCACTGTTGCCGTATTTGGCGCAATGGTTAAAGCGTGGCGGTTATTTGGTGTATCAACAATTTCACGTTGATGCCGCTGCCTACGGCAAACCGCGCAGCAGTGCGTATCTGCTACGCAGTGGCGAATTGAACGAGGTTTATCGTGGCTGGCCCACCGTGATTGACGAGATCAGCCGTCTCGACGATGGTCGTCCGATGGTGAATTTCGTCGCGCGCAAGAATGAAGGCCACAGTCCCTGATTTAAGCAACGCGATCGGCCATCGCCCGATCTTCTTGCTGCCAGCGCAGCGCGATTTCCGCCACCGGTTGCAGCACGCTGCGCAGTTCCAATCCGCGAGTCGTCAATCCATAACTGACTTGGGGCGGGATCACCGCCACGTGTTTACGGTAAACAATGCCGTGTTCTTCCAGCATACGCAGACGCTCGGTCAATACGCGTGCCGAAATGCCGGTGATGGCTTTGCGCAACTCGCCAAAACGGTGTTCGCCGCGCGTGTGCAAGGTCCACAAGATCAACGTGGTCCACGGCCCCATGAGCAGACGCAACAAGCTGTCGATCGGGCAGCGGTCGCCGGGGCAGGGCGATTTATTCGGGCTGGGGGCGGTCATGGTGGTGATCCACTAAATGCGAAGGCGATTACAATAAATAACTAACTCGAAAAAGGGAAGTTGCGTCTGACTTTTCCTTTGGTTAACGCTCGTTCATACTGCGGCAACCTTGCCATCTCGTTAGGCCGATGACGTGAATCATCCGCTTGCTCTCGACGCGATCCCGATCACGCAGCTTCATGGCGTTGGCCCGGCGCTGGCGCAAAAATTGGCGCGTTTGCCGGTGCAAACCTGCGCCGATTTACTGTTTCATTTGCCGCTGCGTTATGAAGATCGCACTACCGTGACGCCGATCGCAGCGCTACACGCGCGTCAACTTGCGCAAATCGACGGTGAAGTGGTTGGCGCACAACTTCAATTCGGACGGCGACGCGCACTGGTCGCCACCTTGCGTGATCACCACGGCGACGAAATACTCTTACGTTTTTTTTATTTTAATCGTGGTCAGCAAGAACGATTGCAGATCGGCGGCCGCGTGCGTGTGTTTGGCGAAGTGCGTTTTGGCCGCACCGGATTTGAAATGGTACACGCCGAATTGCGCTGGTTAAGCGGCAGTGAATCACCTTCACTGCCCCAACAACTGACACCGGTTTATCCCGTCACCGAAGGTTTAAGTCAAATCACTTTACGTAAATTAATCGCGCAGGTGTTAACGCGATTACCGCAAGCGTTGTTGCCGGATCTGTTACCGACGCCACACCCGCTGCTTGATTCATTACCGGATCTGAAAACGGCGTTACGGCTTTTGCACGCACCGCCAGTCGGCATTGATACCGCATCATTGTTGGATGGTCGTCATCCCGCTTTGCAACGATTGGTGCTCGAAGAATTAACCGCGACACAACTGTGTTTTATGCAAGCGCGCGTACACGCTCGTCAACATATCGCGCAAGCCTTGGTGACGCACTCGGCATTAAAGTCATCCTTTCTCAGCGCGCTCGGTTTTCAATTAACCGCAGCACAACAACGCGTGGTGGCCGAAATCGAACACGATCTGGCGCAAACGCAGGCGATGTTGCGCTTGGTGCAAGGGGATGTTGGTTCGGGAAAAACCGTGGTGGCGGCGCTCGCCGCGTTGGCCGCTGTCGCTAATGGCAAACAAGTCGCGATGATGGCCCCCACCGAGTTATTGGCAGAACAACATTATGCGAATTTTTTGCGTTGGTTTTCGCCACTCGGCATCGAGTGTCGGTTTTTAGCGGGAAAAACCAAAGGAAAATCGCGCCAAGAAACCTATGCGTCGATTGCCGATGGACGCGCCGCCATCGTGATCGGTACGCACGCGTTATTTCAAAGCGAGGTGACGTTTCATGATTTGGCCTTGGTCATCATTGATGAGCAACATCGCTTCGGTGTGCAGCAACGATTGCAATTATGGGAGAAGGGCAAAAATCATACGATGCCCCATCAATTGGTGATGACGGCGACACCGATCCCGCGCACTTTGGCAATGACCGCCTATGCTGATCTGGATAATTCAGCGATCGATGAATTGCCGCCCGGACGCACGCCGGTAACCACCGTGGTCGTGTCCAATGCGCGTCGCGATGAAGTGATCGAACGCGTGCAGCGAGCCGTGCAGCAGCAGCGGCAAGTGTATTGGGTGTGCACGCTGATTGACGAAACGGATGTACTGCAGGCGCAAGCCGCACAATCGGCGTTTGAATTATTGCAACAACAACTGCGTGAGGTGCGCATTGGCTTGGTGCATGGGCGATTAAAATCGGCAGACAAACAAGCGGTAATGGCCGCATTTAAACGCGGTGACATCGACGTGTTAGTGGCCACCACCGTGATTGAAGTCGGTGTCGACGTGCCGAACGCCAGTTTGATGATTATCGAAAACAGTGAGCGCCTGGGTTTATCGCAATTACATCAATTACGCGGCCGTGTCGGGCGAGGCAGCGCACACAGTCATTGCGTGTTGATGTATCAAGCGCCGCTATCGAATTTCGCCAAAGAACGCCTAAGCGTCATGCGCGAATCCGGCGATGGTTTTGTGATCGCCGAAAAAGACTTGAGCCTACGTGGGCCGGGTGAGCTGTTAGGCACGCGGCAAACCGGTGTGATGCAATTTCGCATCACCGATCTTGCGCGCGATCAACGCATGGTGGCACCGGCCCAGCAACTATCACACGACCTGATGCAGGCCAACGATGGTCGTGTCGCACCGTTGCTGCGTCGCTGGGTGAGCATGCGTTCACTCTACGTACAAGTGTGATGGGGCAACCGCCTACCTCAAATGCGTCTGGCGTCAGGAAAACTAATCTACTAAGCTTGTTTTGCAACCCCAACCTCCTATCGGAGTTCGTTATGTCGCACTCGCGGATGGAGTCCTTCAAGGAGAAGGACTTTGCTAGTACGGCCGACAGGGAAGAGTTAGCTATCAAGTACGGAATGACGCGTTTAGGCGCGTTTTTGATGTTGATGAGCGCCGGTGTCTCGCTGACGCTGGTTTATGTGATCGTCACATCACTGACTTGATTGATGGATTAGGACGCAGGCTTAACGTCCCGCGCGCAGAATGTTGAGTAGTTCGGCTTGCGTGTGGACGTTAAGTTTGCGATACACCGATTTAATGTGACTACGCACGGTTTCGTAACTGATATCGAGCGAGATCGCACACCGCTTCAAATTATTTCCCGCCAGTAGTTGCACGCAGACCTTGGCTTCGGCCGGTGTCAAACCGTGTATCAGTGTTAATTCCTCAATATCGGTTTCTAGCAGCGATTGAGGGTCCACAATGACTAACATCAACCGCGCACTCGGCATATTGTTGCGTAGCTCGCCGTGCGCCGGCAGTGCTTGCACCGTGAGTTGATAAGGGTGTTTACCCGATGGACGCACGAGGCCCAGCATACCGCTGTGCTGGGTATTCAGCGCGCGCGCGAACACCAGTTGCAGCGCTTGGCGGGTGCTGGCACTGGCGACCGTCAGCTGGCGGTTTTGCACGCTGAGGCCATCGCGTTGCTGCAATACATCATTGGCCGCGCGATTGGCATAGACAACATGCAATTGCGCATCCAGTAACAACACCGCCGAACTGAGTACCTCCAAGGCATTGATATAAATCTGCTGGGCATACCATTGTTGCTGCCAATGCCACACCAAACGCGTTGCGCGGTGCAAATGTTGGTGCAACGATTGTATCGCCGCCTCCACTTCATCATTTAACGCATCGTGATCGGCATAAAAACACAACACCGTTGCCGGTGTCAGACCATCGCTGGCGTGACAACTTAAATAAATAAAGCGTTGTGCACTTAAGCGCGTCACTTTCAGTTCATAGGATCTTGTTGCCGCAGTGCTGCGTTTTTCGAGTGGTTCCAGTTGCAAGACGAGCGGGCAACCTTGCGCAAACTCGCTGTTGTTCCAATGCTGCACCGTTCGTTGATGGTCAAGACAGGCTTGTTTAAACCACGGTTCGACTTGTGGCAAAAACCATTCCGGTAATTGACGCTCGTTGACCGTGAACAGCGTCATCTGCTGATCTTGAAAAAAGCGTTTGGTGGCGGCCAGAACCTCAGCCCAGCGATGACTGCGTATCGGTGCTTCGTAGATCGCGTCGAGAAGTTGTTCAAACACGGTAGTGGTTCACCCAAAATATCCTCAAACAATAACAGTACACGCGCGCGATTTCGTCAAGACACGCTCGCCGGGGTTCGCTGTCTGCTGCCTCACGGTATGGTGGTGGGCGCTCTAAAAAATGGAAACGATTTTAACAGCGCGTTGCGATCGATTTTTTGTAGCCCATCGTGCAGTAATTGATTGTGGTGTTCGTTGGCGGCGTTTTTGCTAAAGCAAACGTATAATTTTTTGTTTTCCAATAATTGTGGGTGCATTTTGATCGCTTGATACTGCGGCGCTTGGTTATGCACTAAAAAACGCAAGACATTGGCGTCGATAATGGCGGCGCGCAAATGATGTGCGCCGAGTTTTTTAATGTTTTGCCAATCGGTACTGACCATTTCCACCGCTTGACTGCCGTTTGCGACATTGCGATCAAACGGTTCGGTGTTGACGTAATCTTGTACTACTCCGATGGTATGTAACTTCAAATCATCGTAAGTGCGCCACTCAAATGGCTGCGCCGGATGAAACGCAAGCCCTAAGGGACTGTCACCTAAGGAGTCTGACAAAATGCAGTTGGCGGCGATGGCGTGACTGAAATATTCGGGAAAATACCCCGCGTATTCCCCGCCTTGTTTGGCTAATAATACGGCGCGGCTCCACGGGTAAAACTCGACTTCGACGCGGTAGCCCACTTGCGCAAAGGCGGCGCGCAGAAGCGCTGTGGTGTAGCCCTGTTCGGGCAATTTAGCGCTGGTGTACGGTGGCCATTCGAGCGAGGTGAGTTTGATTAACGTTTCACTCGCGTCCGTATTACGTGCGAAGGCCAGTAGTGATGAAGCCACCAGCGCCAACGTAAACATCGAGCACCGCGTTGCGATCAAAAACGAACGGATCGCGTGGCGCATTATTTGAGATGTGCCGCCATGATGGCATTGACGTCGATTTTCTTCAGACCTTCCGCCAGCGCCTTGGCATATTCATCGCCTTGCGGTCCTTTGCGAAAGCAAATAAATAATTTCTTATCTTCCAGCAACGTGCTGTGCATATCGACTTTTCCCTTGGCCGAGGCGGCATCGGTTTTCAGTAAGTAGTGCAACACATTGCTGTCGATGACCGCAGCGGCGATGCGTTTGGCTTCGAGTTTTTTCACGTTTTGAACGTCAGCCACTACCTCTTCGACTTTAATCCGCCCATTCGCGACGCGCTGGTCGAAGGCTTCGGTGTTTAAATACCCTTGCACCACGCCGATTTTTAATTTGGACAAATCATCCAGCGTGGCAAATTGAATCGGTGCGGAAAGATTTTGCGCGAGACCTAAAGGGCCATTTCCGATCGCGTCGGAATAGAGAAATTCTTTGGCGTTATCAGCGGAATAATATTCTGGGAAATAACCGGCGTAACCACTGTTGCTGTCTTTGGCCATGGCTACCGCACGTTCCCACGGAAAAAAATCGATCTGAACTTTATAACCGGCGGCTTCGAATGCCGCTTTCACCACGGCAGCACTCGCGCCTTTATCGCTCAGTGTCGTGCCGGTGTAGGGTGGCCAATCAAGAGAACTTAATTTAATGTTTTTTTCGGCGGCAAAGCTGACGCTAATCCAACTGCATAAAACCGCTGACCATAAAAAGTTGAATATTCGCATGGCAACACTCCGGATGGTGATACCGAAGTATGGCGCAAAAATAAAAAAGCGGGCTTAAAGCCCGCTCCTGACGAATGTAATACTAACAATCCCGACAACAAATCAGCTGGCTAAACAAAAGATCGTCAAGTTGTCACACGCTGTAGGGCCAACTTTGTTCGCGAATGATGCCGATTCGCGGTTAAAGCCGCTCCTACTTAAGTGCGATAAGACATTCAGATGATCTAAATTTAAGCGCTCATTTTTAGCCAGATGTCTAGCCCTGACACGGGGGGCGGGTTTCGAGTATCGCTTGTTTCAATAAATTCAATCCTTCGCGAAAAACGGCGTCGTCAACCGTTATCGGTACCAATACGCGAATGGTATTGAAATACACACCGCAACTTAACAAGATTAAACCGAGTTGTGCGGCTTTGGCGGTGATCGCTTTGGTGCGGTCCGGATCGGGTGTATGCGTGCCGGGTTTGACTAGCTCAAACGCCACCATGGCACCCAAGCCGCGAATTTCGCCGATGCCGTTGTGGGTGTCGGCCGCCAGCTCGTTCAAATAAGTTTTAAAGTCACTGCCGAGTTTGTCGGCGCGCGCCAAAATATGCTCTTCCTTGATCACATCAATCACCGCGCAGGCAGCGGCGCAGGCCACCGGATTGCCCCCATACGTGCCACCCAAACCGCCGGCGGCCGGCGCATCCATGATGGCGGCTTTGCCGATAACGCCAGACAGCGGTAAACCTCCGCCGATTGATTTGGCGGTGGTGATCAAATCGGCGTGAACGTCGTAATGCTCCATCGCAAAGTATTTGCCGGTACGGGCAAAACCGGACTGCACTTCGTCAGCGATCAACACGATGCCGTGTTCGTCGCACAGCGCACGTAAGGCGCGCATAAATTCTGGCGGTGCCACGGTGAAGCCGCCCTCGCCCTGCACCGGTTCGATAATGATGGCCGCGACGCGTGACGCTTCGATGTCGCACTTGAACAAATGAGCGATGTCGGCCAGCGCATCCGCCACGCTCACGCCGTGATACGGGTGCGGAAAACGGGCGTGATAAATATCGGCGGGAAACGGCCCGAAACCGATTTTATAGGGCGCTACTTTGCCGGTGAGGGCCATACCCATCATGGTGCGACCGTGAAATCCGCCGCTAAAAGCAATCACGCCGGGACGCTTGGTGTGAGCGCGCGCAATTTTGATGGCGTTTTCCACCGCTTCGGCACCGGTAGACAGAAATAGGGTTTTGGCCGGTCCGTCGATTGGGGCCAGCGCGTTCAGTTTTTCGGCCAGCTCGATATACGGCTCATACGGCATGACTTGAAAGCAGGAATGAATCACCCGTTGTAGCTGCGAGGTTATCGCGGCCATGACTTTGGGGTGACGATGTCCGGTGTTCAGCACGCCGATGCCGCCACCAAAGTCGATGTAACGCTTGCCTTCCACATCCCAGACTTCGGCATTCTGCGCGTGGTCGGCAAACAGTTGAGTCGCATTGCCGACGCCGCGCGGCACGGCTTCGAGGCGGCGTTGCCAGAGTTGGGCATTGGTGGTCATGGTCTTTCCTTCAAACGGGGGAGTAGTGGATGGGTGTTTATTAAAGTGTTTAGGATATTAAACACAGTAACGGCGATCGGCAAGGTGTTCTTGCGCGGCCCAACCGTCCGCTTGTCGTCGTCGCCGCATGACTTGCTGGGGCGGCGTTCTGGTTTCATACTCAATTCACCTTTTTCGCTACGTCTTGCGGACGCAGATGAATTTATCGGATGCCAGTGTAACGATACGATCGTTGCAGCCCCTGCGTGATGTGTTAAGTGATCGCCCCGCTTTACTCGATACCATTCAGCAACGTTTTCATTTTTCCCTCAATAATTATCACGCCTCACTGTCGCTCGCCAATTTCAAAAGTTTGTTGTTGTATTTGCGCGGTCAAGGACTGCCCGATATCGGTTATCGTTTCGGCTGGTCGATTGATGTCGGTACCTTCGGTTTTGTCGATTACTATTTGCACAGTTCGCCGACATTGCGCGAAGCGTTGGTCGAATTTATCCGCATCTGTCCGCTGATGGCGCGCGATGTCGCGGTGCAGCTTGAATTGCAAAATGACGTGTTTACGTTGTGTGTGCCGGATTTCAATTTGCGCGATGACGGTGAATTGATTCGCTTGCAAGCTCTCGCCACGATGCTGGTGCGTTATATCCAATTATTGATGCACGATAACGCACTGTTACCGACCAAAACCGAAACGCCGATTTCGGCCGCGCAAGCGATTGCCGAACACACGCAATTCATGGGGCCGACGATCGTTTACGGGTGCGACCATTTTTCGATTTCGTATCCGGTGGCGTTACTGGATCTGCCTTTGCGTAATAGCAACGCGGTGGTGCGTAAAGCGTTGCGACCGGAAATTGAACAAGCACTTAATCAAGCGCGCACCGAAGCCACCACGCAACAAAAATTACTCGATTGGTTGTTGTCGTTACCGGAGCCGTCGCGCGCGACGCAAGGACTTTTTGCCGACGACCTTGGCATCAGCGAAAGCAGTTTGAAGCGTCGTTTAGCCGAAGAAAAAACCTCGTTTACCGAAGTATTAAACAGTTTTCGGCGTTGTGAAACCTTGCGTTTACTGGCCGACGAAAGCAATAAAATTGACTACATTGCGCGGGTGTTGGGGTTTTCAGAACGCTCGGCATTCGAGCGCGCGTTTCGTCAGTGGTTCACCATTACGCCGGCGCAATTTCGTTTTGAAACGGTGCAATGCAAGTTGCAATCGCAACCGGGTGGTCACGCGCTCGATAAATTGCCACCGCTACCGAAAATTGCGCAAGAAATTATCGCCCTGATGCAGCAAGACGATTTCGATATGCGGCAATTAGTGGCGTTGTTACAAAAAGAGCCGGTGTTATCGGCGCGCCTGTTGGGACTGGCGAATTCGGCGTATTACGGTGCCGGTCGCGTCACCACATTAAGCGATGCTGTGCAACGCGTGTTAGGTGTCGATACGGTGCGCAATCTAGTGTTGGTGTCGATGTGCAGTGAACCATTTAAGGCGGTCAAAGCGCGCTTGTTTAATCGCACACAGCATTGGGTGATGGCGTTTTCGGTGGCACAACTGGCGCAGGCGCTGGCCAAAACTCAAACGCACAATGCCGCGATTTCGGTCGATGCCGTGCAACTGCTGGGCTTGATGCATAACTTGGGTGCGTTATTACTGGCGTATACGCGACCGCACGATATGGATCTGGTCTTAGCGCAAAGCGATGCCGTCAGTGGTGAAAGCGAATGGCCGGCCTTGGAAATGCGTGGCATGGGGATCAATCGCTACATCGCGGCGGCGGTGCTGTTAACGCATTGGCGCTTACCGCCGGATCTGTGTCGGCGCATACGTGCGTTATCGGATGCGGCACTTGGCAGTGACGATGCGGTGGTGAATTTGGTGTACCAGGTGATTTACTTTGTCGGTGAATTCTGGCGTCTGAAAACGCATACCGGATTTGGTTTAACTGAAGACAAACAAGAGCAGCTGCATGTCGATTATTTTGTGCATCAATTGGCTGAAGGGTGGCAAACCGACGAAGCGGTATTGCGTGCCGTTGTGCAAACGTGGCGACACGGTTTGACGCAAGTGAATCAAACCGCCGAGATGATGAGTGCCTCCTGAACCCGCGTGGTGCGTTGCGGTCATTTCCCTTCGCTGCGAGCGGTGGGGGCGTCGGTCATTCCGCAAAAAATAGGCGGGATTAACGCTTAACATTGCGTCTATACGTCTTTTTTCCGGTCAAAACACCAAACCCGTCTATGCTAGAATGCCACGCCTTTTTTCCATGGGCGTATTCGCGCCCGATCAATGTTCTAGCCTCGAGGGAAATCCCATGAAACAACCCGTTCGCGTCGCGGTGACTGGTGCCGCTGGTCAAATTTGTTATTCGTTATTGTTCCGTGTCGCCAATGGCGAAATGTTCGGCAAAGACCAACCGGTCATATTGCAATTATTGGAAATCACACCGGCCTTGAAAGTGCTGGAAGCGGTCGCGATGGAATTAAACGATTGCGCGTTTCCGTTGTTGCATGGTGTGGTCTGCACCGACAGCGCCGAAACCGCTTTCAAAGATGCGGATTACGGTTTATTGGTCGGTGCCAAGCCGCGCGGTCCGGGCATGGAGCGCGCCGATCTGCTGAAAGACAACGGCAAGATCTTCAGCAGCTTGGGCAAAATCGTCGATAAAGTGGCGAGTAAAAATATCAAGATCGTGGTGGTCGGGAACCCCGCCAACACCAACGCGCTGATCTTGAGCAAGAACGCACCGTCGATTAATCCGCGCAACATCACGGCATTGACGCGTTTAGATCACAACCGCGCCATGCACCAATTGGCGCTCAAAACCGGCACACAGATCAGCGACGTGAAAAAAGCGCTGATTTGGGGCAATCACTCGACCACCCAAGTGGCCGATATCACCTACACCACCATCGCCGGTAAAGCGGCTCCGGCCGTGATCAACGACGAAGCGTGGGTGAAAGATTTCTTTATGCCGACGGTGGCCAAACGTGGCGCGGCAGTGATCGCCGCACGTGGCGCATCGAGCGCCGCATCGGCCGCTAATGCGGTGGTTGATCATATGCGTGACTGGGCGCTGGGTACGGCCGATGGCGAATGGACCTCAATGGCGGTGTCGTCCGATGGCAGCTATGGCGTCGAAAAAGGTCTGATTTATTCGTATCCGGTGACGTGCAAAAACGGCGAATGGTCGATCGTCCAAAATCTTGCCGTCGGCGCTTTCATCCAAGGCAAAATGAAAGAGTCGGAAAAAGAATTGCAAGACGAACGCGATACCTGCAAAGACTTGATGTAATTTTTCGTCCGTCCGAGCATAAAAAAGGCCGTTGCAAAACGGCTTTTTTTATGCCGACGCAAAGCAGCGATTGGTAGGCGTGGCGTTGACTATACTCAACTGCCCATGGCCACTGGATCCCGCCCTTTGTCGCCGCAACCGGTGTCAACCACATTGCCGTTGACCATCTCCGCGTGTAACCACCAATGGTTGCAACGCTCACTGCCGATTTGCCGCGCGCTGTTAATCATGGGCGCGGTCATGTTTTTGCTTTACGGCACCGTCGATTGGTTAATTGATCCGGCCTCGTTGCGCCAAACGCTGCCGCTTCGGTTCGCGACCAGCAGTGTTTTTTTACTCGTGTTTGGACTCAGTTACACGCCGTATTATGTGCGTTACTTTAGCGCCATCACGATCGCATTGTCGGTGCTGTCTTGTGCGCTTTTAACGTTGATATTTTTCGCCATCTTGCAGGCACCGTGGGCCGGCATTGGCTCGTTACTTTTGATGTCGATCGCGGTCATGTCATTAAACGGACACCTCACGGTGTTTGTCACCTCGATGCTGCTTACGTGGTTGCTGCCCGGTGTCGCGATCATCGTCATTCTGCCCAATGCGCGCGACGTTTTATTTTTTAATTACATTCTTGCGACGTCGATGGCGGCGGGGCTTTATATCGGACTACAAATGCGCCAGCAGTTTGTCTACGCGCTCAAACTAGAACAACGTTTGGCGCTCGAAGCGGCAACCGATTCGTTAACGGGATTAGCCAATCGCCGTGCGTTTTTTGATGCGTCCGAACGCGAATGGCAAGAAGTGCAGCGCCATCATCAATCGCTCGCAGTGTTGATGATCGATATTGATAAATTCAAAACCTTAAACGACCAATATGGTCATGCCAAAGGCGATGCGGTGTTACAACGTGTCGCCACACAAATGTTGGCACAGTTACGGGCCAACGATTTCGCCGCCCGCATTGGCGGTGAAGAATTTGCCATTTTATTACCGCACGAAAGTGCCACCTCGGCACACGTCGTTGCCGAACGCTTACGCGAAGCGGTGGCCCGTTACCGCGCTGACGTCACCTGCACGGTGAGCATCGGTGTGGCGGTGAGCGATCCGGATCATCACGAATTTTTACAATTATTAAAGCGTGCGGATCAAGCGCTTTATGAAGCCAAACAAAACGGCCGCAATCGTGTTTGCATAGCGCGTTAAATAGCCACGATTCGTATCACCGTGGTGTCGTTGACAGCGAATTGATGCTAGCTTCCGCAGACTAAGGCCGTTACAGTAACCCACTTTTTTTTACACGTGCGGAGTAAGCGATGCGTTTTCGATCTCTCGGTTTAGGTTTATTGGCATCGGCCGTTGCCGTTGCCGATGGTGGCGAATGGCTGACACTGGAACAGATCTTTCATCCCCAACAAAAAATTAAATTCGATGCGCCGCCGCTGCGCAAATTGTCGTGGGATAATCAAAATCGCTTGGTCGAAAAAATCATTAAGGAAGGCAACGTACAGCTGTTTGCCATCAATCTCGCTACCGGCGAAAAAACGCTGCTCCCCGCCGATGGCAATTTAATTGCGGTGCTTAAAAAAGCTGGCATCGACGACAAAAATGCCACTCGCATTGCCGACGAATTGGGCAGTCAAATTGTGGCCGAAAAAAATCGCTATGCGTTTTCGTATCAAAACGATTTGTGGGTGCTGGACTACTTAAACGGTCGGGTGAGCCAAATTACCCAAACACCACAGGTCAGTGAAGACGAAGCCGAGTTAAGCCCCGACTTAAGCAAGATCGCTTATTTGAACGGCAACGATCTTTATCTCAGCGATATCGCCAGCAAAAAAACAACACGGTTAACGCGTGACGGCAGCGACACCGTTTTTAATGGCCGACTCGATTGGGTGTATCAAGAAGAGTTATATGGACGCGGCGAATTCCGCGCGTTTTGGTGGTCACCGGATTCCCAAAAAATCGCGTTTATCCGTCTCGATGAAAGCAAGGTTCCGGTCTACACCTTAAGCGGTGATTTCGCGCAACCGATTCAACCGAATTTGACGCGCTACCCAAAAGCCGGCGATCCGAATCCGACGGCGCAATTAGGTGTGGTCGATTTGAAGGGGAACATTACGTGGACCGCCGATCCGTATCCCGGTCAAGAAAGTTTAATTGTGCAAGTGGGATGGACGCCAGATAACGCGCTGTTGGCGTCGTGGCAAGATCGCGTGCAAACGTGGTTGGACTTGCGTTTATACGATAAAAAATTAAACAGCAAAGTGATGGTTCATGAAAGCAGTCCGGCATGGGTAGAACGATTACCGCTGCCGACGTTTTTGCACGACGGCGGATTCTTATGGGAATCTGATCGCACCGGTTTTCATCATGTTTATCGTTATAACGCCCACTATGAATTGGTGAATGCGGTGACCAAAGGCGAATGGGATGTGCGCACGGTGCATGGTATTGATGAAGCCGGTCAGCGTTTATTTGTTACCGCCACCGAGCGCAATGCGATCGGTAATGACGCCTATGTGGTGAAATTTGATGGCAGTGAATGGACGCGACTAACCAATGAATCGGGCAGTCATTATGTGCGCTGGAATAAATCATGGACGCATTTTGTCGATATCTGGAGCAGCGTAACGCAAACACCGAAACAAGCGGTGTTTGATGGTCGTGGTAACGTGACCTTAAATGTCGATGACGCGGGCATGTCCGACAATTATAAAAAGCTGGTACGCGCCACCGTGAAGCAAGTTAAGGTAAAAGCGCGCGACGGTTTTATGATGGATGGATTGCTGTATTTACCACCGACCTTTGATCCAAAAAAGAAATACCCCGTGTTCCAACATTTGTATGCCGGTCCAATGGCACCGCAAGTAGTGGACCGTTGGAACAATGCCTTGTGGTATCACTTTTTAGCGCAGCAAGGATACGTGGTGTGGATCATGGATAATCGCAGTGCCAGCAATAAAGGCATTGCCAGCGCGTGGCCCATTCACAAAAAATTGGGGCAGTTGGAATTGCAAGACCAGCTCGACGGTTTAGCGTATTTGCGTGAACAAGGCTGGGCCGATATGGATCGTGTGGCGCTCGAAGGATGGAGCTACGGCGGTTATATGACCAGCTATGCGATGACGCACAGCAATGCGTGGAAAGTGGGTTTTGTTGGTGCGCCGGTGACGGACTATCGCTTATATGATTCGATTTACACCGAACGCTATATGGGCCTGCCGCAAACCAATGGTGAAGGTTATGACGCAGGCAGCGTATTGAAAGCGGCAAAAAATTTAAGCGGCAAAATATTAATTATGCACGGTACCATGGACGACAATGTGCACCCACAAAATTCCATTATGTTGATCAACGAACTCATCGCCAATAATAAAGAATACGCCTTGCAATTATACCCCGGTGAAAACCATGGTCCGCGTGGTGATGCAATGACGTGGTCGCGATACAACGCGATGTGGCAATTCTTGCGAGCGAATTTATAACCGCTTGTTGTAGGCAAGAGAGTGGCCGCGCGATGCTATCGTTGGTAGCATCGCCACCTGCGATTTGAATAAGGATAAGTTCCATGTTTTTGCGCGCGATATTGGTGGTGTTGATGGCGATTTATTTCACGCCGGATGCAAAATCCGATTCGTTGCGTTGTGGTAGCGATCTGGTGGTGGTGTCACAATCGTCAGTGGTGTTGTTAGCTAAATGTGGCGAACCGTATTTGCGTGAACCGCTGGTGCGCGATGAAGTGGATCATCATGGCAATCATTATCGCAACGCGTACGGTGAACGATGGACGTATAATTTTGGTCCCAGCACGTTTTTGAAAAAAGTCATCATCGAAAATGGTGAGATCACGGCGATTGAGTTGGGTGATCGCGGGTTTTGAATGTTTTTACAAGGAATGCGAACATGAAGCGTTTTATTGTCGTTGCGTTATCGGGGCTTCTTGCGGCCTGTGCCAATCAGGAAACGAGCGAAAATCACGCGGCGATGCCGACTTGGCTGCAAACGAAAATCAAACAGGAAAGTCAACAACCGTTAACTACCGCCACACAGGCGATCTGGAAAATTTCACATCGCGGACAATCCGCGTATTTTTTGCAGTCGCCGTGTTGTGATCAATTTAATCCTTTGCTGGATCAAAACGGCAAGCTCTTGTGTCATCCGGCGGGTGGCATCAGCGGGAAAGGCGATGGCCGTTGTCCTAAGCCGGCCGATGTCGGCACGCAGCCGCAATTAATCTGGTCACATCCGCAATCAGAGAATAAAACCAGAGACGTAAATTATTTGATCGACGACGGTAAAAAAGACGCGACACAGTGGTAATGCCAATCCGTGAGTGAATTTTTTGAATCGTAGGGCGGACTTAAAGCCCGCTCTACTGACATCACGTTAATCATGACGTTTTTATCCACCGTTGCAACACGGTGGCACCGACCATATCTGATCCGACGTTTAATACCGAGCGGCTGCGGGCGATGATCCAATCGACCGATAACAACAACGCTAATGCTTCCAGCGGCAGACCGAAGGCACTCATCACCAAGGTCATCGCCACGACTCCGGCTTCGGGAACACCGGCTACGCCCATTGCGGCGACGATGCAATAAACCGCCGCGAAAATTTGCATACTCACACTCATGTCGATGCCAAACGCTTGCGCGATCGCGATTAACGTGAAGCCTTCGTACAAAATAATGCCGTCATTATTTAAGTTGGTGCCAATGCAAGCGGTTAAGGTTGCGGCGCGGCGCGAGATCCCCAACTTGTCCAATGCGTTTAACGTGAGTGGCAGTGCCACCAAACTGCTGTTGACACCGAACGCGCATAACATCGGTTCGGCGGCGTGACGCCAGAACACTTTTACGCTGAGTCGTGCCACAGCAATTAGCCACAGTGAATAAGTGAACAACAAATGAATGGTCATGCCGAGCAGACATAAAGCAACGTAACGCCCCAATCCTTCAAACGGTTTCAATCCGTGATCGTGCGTGACTTTAGCGGCGGCTAAAAAAACGGCGATTGGTACCAATTTGACGATCCAGATCAGCACTTGCTCGCACAATTCGCGCGCTAAACTAAGTGCGGTTTCAACCTGCGTAAAAAACGTAGGCTCGTTGTGGTGGCGAACCTTTATGGCGCGCCACGCAAACGCAAAAAGCAGTGCGATGATCACGGTGGCCATTACGTCGTTGTCGGCGAATGGTTGCACGACACTGGTGGGAATTTGCTTTTGTAGCGCACTCATCAAATCGGTTTGATTGATGTTTTTAAGGGTCGCTTCGGAGCTGGCTAAAAATGTTAAATAGTGACCCGGTTGAAAAAAATGCGCGACCAATAATCCAATGGCAATGGCGATCAACGCGTTGCAGGACACCACGGCGAGTAATTTTAAAAAATCACTACCGGCAACCTGATGGCGAACCACCGCTTCTACCACGGCAAAAAAAACCAGCGGAGTGGCTGCCATTTTGATCAGTTGGATAATTAATTTTGAAATAAACGTCCAGTGATTCAAGCCATCACTGACCACTAAACCGAAGGCCGCCCCGCACACTAAGGCCGCCATTACCCATAACACCGATTGCACTGCACGCGACATATCGCCACCTCATTAATAACGCGGCGATGGTGCAGTATCGCGGTTCGTTTGTGAAGGGCGATGCGTTCGAACGCGTTAGCGACATCGCCCTTTGCCGTTGCACGAAAATCAGTTGGCGAACGTCATTTTCCAGCTGTTGATGTAACCGGTATCACTGGCGGCGCGGTCACGAACGCGCAATTTCCACGTACCGTTGCGCGATTTTGTGCCGACATTTACGTTGTAGGTTTTGACAATATTATCGGCCGAGCCACCGCTGCGATTATGAACGTTGTATACGGTGCCATCCGGCGCGATCACATCGACGATCAAATCGCCGATATACGGATGCACGACATTGACATCTACGCCCACCGTACCGGCTGCCCCCGAACCGGTGACAGTAATAGGCGACGAAATGCCGGTGGTGTTGTTATCGGGAATGGCGTAGTCGTTGCTGTTTTCGTAACTATTGCCGGGCGTCGTGATGGTGTACGACGCCGTAATGGTGACACCGCTATACGCCGAGTACGCATTCAATAACACATAGTAATTACCCGCTTGCACGCTGCTGATGGTGCAGCTCTCGGCTGACGATGAGCCGTCCGATTTGCAGTCATACGTCGACGTGCTGGGTTTGCTGCCGTATTTGACGTACAGATCGGCATCACCGCTACCACCGGAGGTGGTGATCTTCAAATTGCTGATCGCGGTGTCAGTGGGAATTCGCACGACAAAATATTTTTGTGAATTGGCTGCGCCACTTAAATTGCTAATCGGAACGTTGTTGAATAATTCGCTTTCGCTCGGTGGTGTCACGGTGCCGGTTTTGCCGGTTTCGTAAATAAAGGCAAGGCCCAATTTAGCGAAATGAACCGAATGTGCGGCGCTGCTATTGCTGGCCGCCAAGGTGTCGTTGGCCGAATGTAAATTCGGATTAATTTGACTCATGGCGGCTTCTGAGTACATCGCTGCCGGGAAACCGGCTTGCGTCCACGATGCGTGATCCGAACAGGCATATCCGCAACGGGTGTCGGCCCGCGTCAAACCAGTAGGCGCTAAATACGTGTCGAATAAATCGCGCAAAAATTGGATCATCTCGCTATTGCCGTTATCGGTCATCACCCAAACATCGGCACCGGTACCGGCATAATTCGTCATATCGAATTGATTGACCGCATACACCGTTTTGCCCGCGTTTTTATATTCATTAGCGAGTGCTTGCGATCCACGCAAGCCGACTTCTTCACCGGCGTAAGCCATGAATTCGACGGTGCGACGCGGACGAAAATTATTGGCTAATGCCACGCGCAAAATATCGGTCAATACCGCGACGCCGGACGCATCGTCATCGGCACCGGGCGCGCGCGTGGAGGCACTCATGCTGCCGCTGACAATGGAATCGGCGTGCGCGCCAATCACCACCACTTCCGCATTTAAATCGCTGCCCGGAATGGTGAGCACGACATTTTGCTGCATGCCGCAATTGCTGCACGATTTAAGCGTCACCGTAATATCAGTGCGCGACGCCGCCATTTGCGCCCAAGTATTTTTGATCCATTCCGAAGACGATTTACCGTAGCTGGAGTTGTACCAACGATTTTGATAATTCGATAAGGTCGTGATGGTGCCACGGATCGCTGGCTCGCTCATTTGACCGAGCAGTGGATTAACCACATTTTGTTGATCGATACTGTAACTGGCCAACATCGCGGTGCGTGCCACGGGCGTTTGTAACGCAAGGAGTCCTTGCTCGTAACTGTCGTGCGCAAAAAATCCGGCACAGCGATTTTGTTGTTCATGAAAAAATCGCGTGAGCTGTTCTAATTGCTCGTCGTTGACGCGCAACAGCGTGATGCCGTTTTGGCTCTTGAGTGTGCGCGGTAAGGTCACACTTAAACTGGCTTGCTCACGCGCCAGCTGCCAATCGTGAGCATTGATGGAAATAATATGATCATCAGCAACGGCAGAACTTATCCCGATGCCCAAGCATAAAAGTGAACGCCAATTCATTTGCTGTCTCCAAAAAATGGCCGCACATAATCTTTCTGGATGAGCTTTTCATAAGCGATGTAAACCGTGCGCATCCTGCGCGTCCAACTGCGAAACAACAGATATGAAGGGGCCAACGTAAACATTGTTTACGGTGATTAAAATAGAAGGGAAAAACCACTCCGTCAGAACGACGGAGTGGTCATGACAACCTTAAAGCAGAACGCCGTTCACCTTAGTTGGCAAACGTGATTTTCCAGCTGTTGATGTAACCGGTGTCGGCCGACGCACGGTCACGTACGCGCAGATTCCACGTACCGGTACGCGATTTGGCCCCCACATTCACGCTGTAGGTTTTGACGATATTGTCAGCCGAGCCGCCGGTGCGATTGTGGACGTTGTAAACCGTGCCATCCGGCGCGATCACATCGACAATCAAATCACCGATATAGGTATGCACCACGTTCACATTAACGCTGACAGTGCCGGCGTTGCCGGTGCCGGTAACGTTGATCGGCGATTTAATACCCGTGGTGTTGTTATCCGGAATGCTGTAATCAGCGGTGTTTTCATACGATAAACCGCCACCACCGCCGGTGCTGTAGCTGCCAGTCAATGACATACCGCTGAAGGCGGAATAACCATTTACCAAGACATAATAACGACCGGTTTGCGCAGTGGCGATGCTGCAGGTTTCTGCCGTAGTGGAACCTTCTGATTTGCAATCGTAAGCACTGGTGCTGGGTTTGCTGCCGAATTTGACATAAATGTCGGCATCACCGCTGCCACCGCTGGTGACGAATTTCAATGCGCTCGCGCCGGCGGCAACATCGAGGTAGAAGAAGCGTTGCGAACCCGCTGCGCCGCTGATGCCGGTGATGGCGGTGCCGTTGCTCAAGGCGGTGTCAGCTGGCGGCGGCGTAGTACCGCAGGTGACGCCCACTTGCGAGAACGCATCGGTAACATCGGCGGCGGTGTAGCCCTTGTCGGTGGCGGAACTGACTACGCCACACGATGCTTGGTTGTAATCCATATTGGCTGTCCAATAGTTTTTATTGGCCAACGCGAAGACTTCAAACGCCTTGCGGGTAGTCCAACCGGCTTTGTGCGCCAGAATGTAAAACGCTTTGTTGTACACGCCGCTGGAGTGGTGCACATCCATGCCGCTGGTGTAGTTGCTGGCGTGGCCAATCGAGCGACCGTCGCGGGTCGGATCGTCCATATAACGCAGCGCGCCGGTACCTTTGAAAATATCGGCACCGACTAACCAGTCGTTGCTGCCGCGCATAAAGTTTTCGGCCGCTTCACCAGCGATATCGGAATACGCTTCGTTGATGCCGCCCGATTGACCGGAATAGGTCAAATTGGAATTTTGTTCGGTGTAGCCGTGTGACACTTCGTGGCTGGCCACATCCAACGATACCAAAGGATAGAACGTCGATGCGCCGTCACCGAAGGTCATCGCCGAACCATCCCAATAAGCATTTTCGTAATTGCTGGAATAGTGCACTTTCATCACCAACTGGAACGTCAGCGGATTTACGCCGATCCATTGGTTATACATATTGAAAATCACGCCGCCAAAATAGTGCGCGTCGTTCAACGGCGAATAAGCGCCGTTAATGGTTTTCACCGTGTTGCGCGGACACGTAAACGAAAACGCGGTCGAACCCGATGTGCCGCCGTTCAAATTAACGGTTTTCACATTGGTGTTGTTCATCGTGCAAGTACTGCCCGATTGCGTCACGTTCAAATAACCGTAGTTGGTGCCGTATTCGTATTGGCCGGTTTTTTGATTACCGCCAGGGCCGGTCGCATCAGCGTGCGACAACGCATCCCAAGCTTTCAGCACTTCACCCGTGCGCGCATCGATCAACGCGTGCGGACGTGACGGGTGGCCGCCTTTGGCGGTGTCGGCGTTATACGACACAAACCACACCAAACGCGCTTGGCCTTCGTGCACGTAAATATTCAATTCACGTTTTTGATTGGTTTTGATGATCTTCTCGCCGGCCACCAAACTGGTGTTGCGCGGCGCGGCCAACCGTTCGGCTTGATCGGCCGTCAATGTTGGCGTGACATCGTTCAGATCGCTGTCAATGCCGCGCACCATCATGCCGTGCATATCTTTGGCGCGTAATTGTGCGTCGCGCACCATCACCACTTGCTCGCCCCAAACCGGCACGCCGCGCCACGATTGTTGCCAACGCTCATAAGTTTTGCCATTGCCTTTGCTTTGACGCACTAATTTGAATTCGTCGTTGCTGCCGGCCGCCAGTGAAGCGCGCAGATCACTGCTCGCCGTAATGCCTTTGGACAAAAACGATTGCTGATTTTTATGAAGGTCAACACGCTCGGCTGCGTACGCAGCGGACGACAGCGCGAGTACAGATGCCACAGAGGCAGTTATTGCTCGCATTTTCATTGCAGTTTCCTGTTTCTAGGTGTGTGGGGTTGCTCCCCCTTTGTTATGGACTTCGGGAGCCGCGCTATTTAATGCGCCTTTAGCCACGCGCAACATCGTCTGGACGGACTAATCCGAAAGGATGAGGGGAGAATCAAGCAGAAAAAGGAAGATGAAAATAAGTGCGACGCAGGGGATGATTTGCCATGAAAGCGGCGCTATTTAACTGGACACCAGATCTCGACAATGCCGTCACCGCGCGGCGCGTCATAACGCTCGTCGTAACGCTCGTCGTAACGCTCGAAACACGGCGTGTGAGCGTCTTCTAATCCGCGTTGCGGCATCAACTGATGATAAATGGTTTGCCACGATTCGCCGATCTGCGCGATTGGCCCATGATGAACAAACACGGCGTATTTTTGTGCTGGGATGATCACGCGCCCGGCGTTGTTTGGTGCCTCCTCGAACGATGACACCGCGACGCCACACAAATAATCCATCGCACTGTCGCTAACACCGCATACCACACCGTACGTGACGGGCTGCTGATAGACCTTGATGTCTTCCGATTTGAACGCTGCCCACTGTTGCGGGATCGTGGTTGCCGCGTCGGCAAACGGATGCTGCTGACGTCGTCCTGCGATCAACATCGCGGCGGCGAATTCAATACGATGCGAAGGATGAACGGCCACCACATGACTCCTAAAAAATAGCAACGAAAAAACTTATAACCAACGTCGCACGGATCTTTTATAGCGCTCGAATTCGTCGCCGAACAACGCGTGCATGGCGTGTTCTTCCGGCACAATTTGAAAACGATCAATATACAACACAAAACCCAGCACACCGATAAACATCACACCACCTTGTAAAAAAATCGCCCATGCCGTTAACAACAACGCGATACCCACATACATGGGATTGCGCGTGTACCGATAAACGCCGTGGACCACCAGCGAAGACGCGGTTTGCGGCTTGAGCGGATTCACCGTGGTCCGCGCTTTTTTAAAGGCGCGAACACCAGCGAAAACAATGGCGATTGCCAGCGCAACTAAGGCGAACATCACGGCCACTTTAAGCGGCGATTGCGACGCGATCGCGGCATAGTGAGCGAGTGAATGCTCGGCAAGAAAAGTCATCACGGCAGCACACAGCAAGGCGACCAGTGGCGGCGGAATTTTATGATCAAGCCATGTCATGTTGGCTCCCCTGTGTGTGCGTACTGTGGGTGAAGAATAAATACCCCCCCAGCCAAATAAACCAAACCATCTGAGTCACACCAAATAATTCGGTAAAGAAATCGTCCGGATATAACGTCGCAATGCCCGATAGACCAACAAAGCAACCAAGACCGTTAAGTGCGCGCGGTAGCCAGCTTATTTTCATGGCGGCGACACTCATCAACAAGATCCACGGTCCACCAAGCAACTCGTTACCACCGCCCAAACTTTCGGTAATGACGGACAAGGTTGTCCATAGTTCAAAAGCACGTTCAGGACTTTTATCCATCAGTTTGATGGCGTGATCAAGACCGATAGTCGCGATCATGCCACTCGCAATGACTAGCCCAACCCAAATGCCACCCAATAACGCTCCGATTGCCACGGCCGGATTGTTTGTGCGTTTCAGTTTTTCATGTAAACCCACCACAATCACGGCCAGAAACACGCCAAATAAAACGTACATCATGAAGTAAATGACTGAAAAAGGAAGCTGGATTTGCGCCAGATAAGCCATTTGCTCAATCGGAGTGCCATTCACAGGGAATGATAAAAATGCTCCGAAATAGACAAAAGCGATGAGATATATTAACCCATTAGCAACAGCGGCGATGCCAGCCAGTTTTTGTAAACGAGCCATATAAATAAACTCCCTTAATGGCAATGCCAGCGACGGTTGATTATTCAAGTTAGCGTTTGGTCCGGCTTCTTGTCCGCGTTTGAAAACACAAAAAAAGAAAACAGAACTTCAATAAGCCCGCCAAACCCCGCAGAAATAAAAGGCTCCACCGATAATATTAACATGAGGTATCCAGTAGCAATGAGACTAGCGCCCATAATCCAGAACACCAGTCGTCCAAATACACTGGCAAAGACCAAATAGCGGCATCCAATGGTCGCCATCATGGCAGGAAAAAATAGTTTTGGCATTAGTAGAAAAAGACCATACGCCATTGCGCAGCCAAGAATAAGCCAAATTGTTGAAGCCATAACAAGTTGGTTAAGCGCATTGGTTTTATTGGTCTTTGCCGAGCGGCCTAACATTTTTGTGACAATCACACTCATCGGATAAATAAACGCGCCACCTATAAGCAGCGTCCAAACGGCGTTGTTTAACCCGAGCAGATAGCAAACAAGTGAGGATGAAATCCAAACAAAACCGGATACAAGTATTCCGGGGGCGCCGTCAAAATAGGCGTGACGCATTTCATATTGTTGTTCTTCGGATAGTGACAGTTTCATCATTTGTTCTCGGCGTCTGACGTTGGGTATAACCTGCTTCGCGGTGCAGAGAAGAGTAGCAAAACGCCAGACTTTTTGGCGTTCGATTGATGGCGCCGTGACATGAGATCGTAACCGTCTATTTGCACACGCGCGTGCGAGGCTGGGCGCGCCCAACGAAAAACGTATAAACCAAAACAGCTAAAATCGCGTTACGTCTGAATTTTATTTAATGATGTTCAACGCCGAATTCAGCGGCGTCGCGTAGCGACGTACGGCCGCCAAAGGCAGCAAACTCGATTGAATTGTTAGATTTCATTTTCTTCAGACGAGTAAGTGTTTTCATAAATTTCTTTAAGCATTTTTCCGTTGTAGAACCAGTGTGGTGAAGGTTGTACATCAAAATCAACGCCCAGTGCATCGCGGGTGGCAGCGGTGAGCGAGCATGTATCGCCTTTGTATTCAACTTTCTTTTCACCGACTACGGTGGCGAAAGTGATCCCATCTTTAAATACCAACCGCTCACCAATAGGTATACCCATTTGCACGAAGTTCATGGAGGGCCTACGACTAGCCTTGATTTTAATAGACGCTGACTTTTCTTCTGGCGTCACATTCTCTAAAAGCACACTTTCAACTTCTGGCGTTGCGTCGGAAATCGCTAAAAGTTTTAATACCGCAATAACTCTTTCTGGTTCGATTTGGAAGAACTCACGACTTTCGTTGATGCGAGATTTGCCAAAAGCAAAATGAAACGCAGCTTCGACCTTGGCACAGTCACTGACTCTGCACGCGTAAACGCACTCAAACGGCAATGGTACGCCGGTGGTATAAAGTTGACGTAGTCGATCTCCAATGTCTTTTTGTGTTGTTCTACCAATTTTTACGAGACCCGGCATAGCTGGATTTGTCAGAACATAAACAATTTCGTTTTGCACTTCAGCCAAGAATGCTCCTTGAAATATAACGTTTGAATTCAGCGGCGCGCTTTAGCGCGTCCGCTGGAACGAGTAGTTAGAACTGAAGGACTAACTGCGATTGGCGCAGCGTGCAACTGAACACCAAGTGCGTGAATTAACTTGAGGACAGTGTCATAGCGAGGTTTAGCACCTGGCGTTAACGCTTTGTATAAGCTCTCACGTCCAAGTCCCGTATCTTTTGCTAACTGAGAAATTCCGCGTGCTTTTGCAACATCGCTAACGGCAACAAGAAAGACGTCAGGATTGGGATCTTCGAGTGCAGCGTTCAGGTATTCGGCAATGACCTCTTCGCTTTCAAGATAATCTGCGGCGTCAAAATGTGAAATTTGTTTCATGATTCAACTCTCCAAGCTACTCAATAGCGCCTTGGCACGTTTAATGTCTTTAGCCTGCGACGATTTATCACCGGCGCATAGCAGCAAATAAACAACTCCAGCCTTCCGAGTGTAATAAATCCTGTAACCTGGGCCACAGTGAATACGCATTTCAAAAATGCCATTCCCCACGGGCTCGCAATCGCTGAAATTGCCGGCGAATGCGGCTAACAATTCGCGCTTTACCAATGGGGTTACGAAGAGCCTTAAGCCAGTTATCGAATTCAGCGGTTCGAAGTGATCTTGCCCTGAAATTCCGGACACCCAGCTAAGAGAGTAATCTCTAACCCTGA
>CAZYUS010000023.1:0-12829 GCA_964650615.1 uncultured Pseudomonadaceae bacterium
CACGAGATTCACCATGATTAACAACCCAAGTCGCAGTAATAATATCGATTGGAAAGTTATCCGATGGTTTATCTTTTTGTGGTTCACGTATACGAATCAAGCCGCCGCCGATTCCGAACCCGTCGCGCAAATTGTCGTGTGCACTCCAGATACCGTGCGAGTCGATGCGCACGGAAATAACGCTTCCTTGCAGCGTCGTTCGTCGCTTTTTGAGGGGGACACCATCATTACCACACCCAATGGTGCGGCACAGTTACGTTTTCAAGATGGCACTGGAATTGCGCTGGGGAATGGCAGTCGCTATCGCATTGTTGCCGCGCAGTTGAGCGGCGTCGCCGACCAATCGAAATCGTTAGTGGCGGAACTCGTGCAAGGCAGTTTGCGGTCGGTCAGCGGAGCCATTTCAAAACAGCATCCGCAAGGCTATGCCTTGCGGGCGGGACAAATCACGATTGGTATTCGCGGCACCAATTTCGATGTGGCATTGGCAAATGCGACGACGGTTGGGTTAACACAAGGCGAGATCGTTTTGTCATTAGGGCAAACCGAAACCCGTGTAAGCGACCAACAAGGTCCCCGTTTTGCGCGCCTCGCGGCGCATCAAAGTAAAGATTTTTTTGCGATGAATAAAATCGAATTATTAGACAACGAACCTGACGCCCTGCACCATGCGCGTCAGGCCCGTGCGCGATTTGTTGCCGAAACCCGCGCGCAATCCAGCAAAGCGTTTCCGCCATTGGCAGCGGAAGAATTACAATTATTAATAGAAGAGCCATGATAAAAATGTATCGCTCGTTTATTTTTTTACTCGTAACAGCAGTGTTATCACTAACGATCAACGCGGCAAACCCTGATGCGGTCGGCTATCGCACCTTAACGCGAAAAACCGTGTTGTCAGCCAACCAACCCGATCGAGTAGCGTTAGTGATTGGTAATTCGCGTTATCAATTCGGTCCGTTAAAAAATCCCGAAAACGATGCTAGCGATGTGGCCACGGTACTCGCCGAAAAGTTGGGCTTCGACGTCATCGTACTGAACAATCAACCGTTAAACGGAATGGTTAAAGCAGTGCGCGAATTTGAGCAGCGATTAAAACCGGGGGCTGTGGCTTTATTGTTTTACGCAGGTCACGGATTACAGTCAGCAGGCATAAATTACATGGTGCCGGTAGACGCCGAAATTACCCACGAAGATGACATCAAACGACTCACGTTACCATTGACCGATGTGTTAAACGCGATGGAGAAACGCGGTAAAGGCATCAACTTGATTTTCCTTGACGCGTGTCGCAATAACCCGTTCGCGCAATCCTCGCGCAGCAGTGGCGGCGGCGGTTGGGGTTCGATGCAAGATGTGATTTCACTCGGTACGCAAATTGTTTACGCCACTAAACCCGGCAGCGTGGCCTCCGATGGTAGCGGACGTAACGGAGTATTTACCTCGGCGTTGTTGCAACACATGGCGATTAAAGGCCAGCCGATCTCGGAAATGATCTCGCACGTAACAGCCGATGTGGCACAGCGGACGTCACAAAAACAAATTGTCTGGCAAGAAGGCTCATTGACCGGCGGTTTTCAGTTTATTCCCGGCGAACGTCCGTTGCCGACCATCATCGATCAACCGATTAATCTTGATCCTATTCGCGATTCGATTTTTGCGCAGAACGATGGTCCGGCGATGATGCCGTTTAAAGCGGGGTTATTTTCGATGGGCGCGATTGATGGCAACAGCGACGAACAACCAGTACACAGCGTTGCGATACGTTTGCCCTTCGCAATCGGGCAAACCGAAATCACCCGCGAGCAATTTGCGCGTTTCGTTGACGACAGTCATTACGTTACCGTGGCCGAGAAAATCGGCGCGTGTTTGGCGGGTGAAAAAATACAAGAAAATGTGAATTGGAAAAATCCCGGCTTTGCGCAAACCGGAGCACATCCAGTCGTTTGCGTCACGCAAACCGATGCTAACGCCTTCGCACAATGGCTGAGTAAAAAAACCGGAGCACGCTATCGTTTGCCAAGCGAAGCAGAATGGGAATTCGCGGCACGTGCGGGCGGCACACAGGCCTATGGTGCGAGTAATAGCGTGGCTGATCTGTGCAATTTCGCCAATGGCGATGCGCAGAAATTTGACATCACGTCGTGCCAAGATAACACGAAATACACCGACATGGTCGCACAACGATCGGCGCACGGACGATTGCACGATATGTTAGGCAACGTCTGGGAATTGACGCTCGATTGTTATAGCCCTAATTACGACGAAACACCGCGTGATGGCAGCGCTTATCTTACCGCTAAATGTAACGCCATCGTGGCGCGTGGTGGGAGTTTCATGAACAGTCCAAAAGGTTTGCGTGTCAGCGTCCGAGCCAAAGGTGCAATTGATGCACCGGCAACAAATTTCGGTTTTCGTTTGATAAGAGAGCTGCCGTAATTCCTCGCTCATTAAGATCCTATCGCAAGGGAATAATTCATGGCTCGTTGGCGGCGTTATTGGCGTTACTCGCCTTATCTCATCGGGATACTGTTAACGCTCGGATTGATAAAGCTCGAACTTGAAACCGACGATCACAGCGCGAGCGGATTGCAACGCGTCGAAAATCTTTTTTACGATATTCGATTGCGAACCTTACCGAGTCAACGCCCTGCCAATGCACAACCCGTTATCATCATCGACATTGATGAAAAAAGCCTCAATGAAGTGGGACAGTTTCCGTGGCCGCGTGAAACCGTTGCACAATTAGTTCGCGCATTGCAGCAACACAACGTCGCCATCATCGGGTTTGATTTATTGTTTTCAGAACCGCAACGAAATCCGGTTGACGCCGTGGCTCGCGCACTGGCATCGCACTCACCGTTATCCGCCACACAAAAAGAATGGGCAACAGAACAACTGGACGGCGATCGCGAGCTCGCCGCCGCACTGTCGACAAGCGAAAATGTGCTGGGCTTTGTGTTTCATCACAACACGCCATCGCGCGGCGCGCCACCTTCGGCTTTAACACCATTAACGCCCGAACAATTACGCGATTTTCCCTTATCGAATATGGCGGCCTACACCAACCATATTCCCTCCGTGGTAAACGACTCAACGCGATTCGGATTTTTTAATATTACCCCCGATGGCGATGGCGTTTTACGCAGCGCCGCTTTATTACAACGTTATCAAGACTCGCTATATCCATCACTTGCCTTGGAAATGGCGCGCGCGTTTTTGTTAGCCAATCAGGTAACGCTAGAGAGCGAATATGCCGGTAACACGCAACGCTTGACCGGAGTTGCTCTGGCACCACAACACATCATTCCGTTAACACGTGATGGTCGTTTGTTTATTCCTTATATTGGTGGCGAACACGCTTTCCCCTATTTTTCCGCTACAGATATTTTGCATCATCGTATCGCAAACGACGCATTGCAAAATGCCATTGTTATCATCGGCACATCGGCATTAGGTTTGAATGATTTACGCGCTACACCGCTGCGCGCGACCTTTCCCGGCGTTGAGGTGCACGCCAATATTGTTGCCGCGATATTGGACCAACGATATTTAATTAAACCGGATTGGAACGATGCCGCCAATTTTCTGATTATATTATTTTTTGGCACTGTCCTGAGTTTATGGTTACCCCAACGAGGCCCGGTGACGGCGTTGGTGTTTTGGTCAGCGAGTATGGGAATCGTGGTGTTGTTTAATGCTTATTTATGGCTGCAATACGGATGGATATTGTCACTGGCTACGCCGTTGATGTTGGTCACCATCATCACGATTTGCAACGTTATTTATGGGCATTTTTTTATCGCTGGCGATAAACGTCGCTTGCAACACATGTTCGGTCAATACGTACCACCGGCCCACGTTGAGCGCATGGCATCTGACTCAGGTCAATTCGGGTTTGACGGCGAAACGCGAGACATGACGGTTTTGTTTTGCGATATCCGTGACTTCACTTCGACCTCGGAATCGTTGTCAGCCAATGAGTTAAAACAATTTCTCAACGCGTTTTTTACACCAATGACACGAATTATTTTCGAACACAACGGCACCATCGACAAATATGTCGGCGACATGATCATGGCATTTTGGGGCGCACCATTGGACGATCCTTCTCATCGGCAAAATGCCTTGCGCGCCGCCATGACCATGCAACGCGAATGTGCCGCGTTGCGACAATCCTTTGCACAACGCGGTTGGCCCGTCCCCTTTATCGGCATCGGGTTAAACAGTGGCGAAATGAATGTGGGCGACATGGGTTCGAGTTATCGCCGCGCGTACACGGTTCTCGGTGATGCCGTCAATCTCGCGTCGCGCATCGAAGGGCTCACTAAATTTTACGGCGTTGAAATTTTAGTGAGCGAATACGTCACGCAAAACAACGACGCGGTGTTGTTCCGATTCATTGATTGCGTAAAGGTAAAAGGCAAAGCGCGGTCGGTTTCATTGTTCGAGCCGGTGGCCTTGCGTGCGAGCTGCAACGCCGAACAAATTGTTGCCGTAGAAAACTACGCAGCGGCGTTTAAATGCTATCAATCACGACAATGGCAAACCGCTTTGGCGCAATATCAACAACTGCAACTGACTCATCACGACACGGTCAGTCGCTTGATGATCGAACGCATTATAAACTGTCAACAACATCCGCCGTCACCGGACTGGGACGGCAGCTTTTTGCATCATGCGAAATAAAAAATGAGATGGTTTCTATTGTGTGCTACCGGTAAACGCTCTTAGCAACGCTTTCTTGTCCGCTGGTGTGTCGTTGCTGGCCACCATCAACGAATCAAACGCGATAGCGGCATCCGTTTCACTGACTTCAACCAGTACGCATAATTGTTTTTTTCCGTCCATTTTAATTTGTTGAAACTTGGTGACCCGTGAATTGCGCAACACTTCATTTGCGGTTTGCTCGGTAAACGCTTCATATTGCGTACTGCTTTTGCGCCCGTCAGTCGCGCTTTGCATACGCGCAACATTTTCGACACCGGTTTTTACTTGACTCGCAATACTGGAGCGCGCTTGTAGCGTCGCGACATCGCGCGCCATCATGACGTTACCCGCCAGCGGCGCACAGCCGCTACCGGAAAATCCACCGTTTTGCGGCGGCATGATCATCCAATCAGGTAAATCATCAGCATACGTTATGCAGCTGATCGCCATCATAGCGGCGCTCAAACAAGCCAAACTTGATTTGATTTTCATTGTTTCGCTCCAGTGGCTTTTTTCACCACATAATGCATTGTCGATTGTTCACCCTTGATCACAATATGATCGCCGGTTTTGTCACCGTAAACATACAGAGCCACGTCCTCATTTAATTGTTCATTGATTTCGTCGACAACAAAAATGGATCGCACGATATCAATTAACATCATGCGACCACCGGTGACGACGAAGACTAATCCGGATCGCGGCAGCCATTGGCAAGCCAATAATTTTGACGTATGCCGATCGCCTTTGCCTTGCACGGTGGAGGCGCGCGTGGTTAACCGCTTTAGCTGGTTTTTGCTTTTTCCGTCTATCCAATACAACTGCGTACCAAATCGCCAACGCGCGCCGCTACCTAAGGCGTCTATATTGGATTCAACTTTATATGTACCGATCAACCACTGCGCATTTTTTTTATTAAGCGCAGAACACGTTATCGCTTCGCCTTCTGCTGACGGTGCCAATGCGGACCAGATCGATTCGTCATTCGCTTCTCGCGCCGTAACAAATGCGCTGACGGACGGCGAATGATCAAGCGCCTGAAATCGCCAATTATCACCATATGCCGTGCGTGCTAACAGGATTAGCGCTAACACCATTAATCCAAATCGGAACGTATTTTTTAGCACTGACGAGCCCATCACGTTATTTTTTCCGCTGCACTTTGTATGCCGCTGATTCACTGCCACGGGCCACCACTAAATAGGTTCCATTTGGCGAGTTCACCACGCCAAGCTTTCCCTCGTTGGCAACAAAAGGCAGGCGTACACGAGAAAATTCTACGGCACGCTCAACATCCCATAAAAATAAATAATTCCCGGTGAATGCGGCCAAATACCGCCAGTTATTCAAAAAAGCACATCCAAACGGTTTGGAATCGCCCTCTTCGCCCGATACCGGCGGCCCCACTTCTTTCATGGTAAAGGTTTTCAGATCTTTGTGTTCTTTCAGATCGATCACGTGTAGGCGCGAGCCGAATTCACGACGCGATTGTTCATTGCGCGACCCACCCATGCCGCGACCACCGCGCGCCGAATCAAATCCGAAACTTCCCGTCACTCGATTACCCAATGTGGTGTTGGCGATGTAACCGCCAACGGCAGCCAAACTCTTGCTCGGATCAATGGTAGAGCACACCGCCGTTTCGCTAATTAATTCATCCTCTGGCACTTTCATTAGTTTTTCGGCTTGGGGATTACGATCCATAAACCACGTCGCCGCTTCGTTGAGTGGCAGCGGCCCTTCGAGTGCAAAATCAATCGCGTTGGGGGTTGTCAATGCCGCCACCTCGAACCGCATGGACTCCATCGCATGATCCGTTGCGCGCAATGTCGCATTATGTAACGCTGATTGTTTGGTTAAGCCATCGGATGGCGGAATGCCGACACTTCCCATGGCTAGTTGCGAGCTGGCTTTTACATTTTCTTCAGCATCGACGATACGAATATCGGCTTGCGCGGTGGCGGAAAAAAATCCACCGAATGTTGGCACCAGTTCCGCCGACAAATAAACGCGAAATACTGCATCAACTTGTTGCGACGATGTATTCGACACAAAATCTTCAGCGGTAACGAAATACTCTGGGTCTTCTAACTGACGCCAAGTGAGTTTCATCTTTTCAGCAACATCCTGATCCAACACATCGAGTGCGTTATCCATCAGCAACGCTTCCATGCGACTTTGCGCTGCTTTTACTACCGTCTTGGCGGTTTCATTTTGCGGAAAAATCAGCACGGCCACTTTTTTATACTCAGCGCACCACACCGGCATCGAGAATACTGCGCACAGTAAAATTGCTATTGTCTTCATTTTTGCGCCTCCACCATTTTCGCCTGTTTTTCTTTCCATTTTTTTACCACAATCAAGGCCAGCACATCTTTTGCCATCTCTTCCGATACCGGGTTCCACCCTCCCATACCGTTGTACGCATCGCTAAAGATCACCTTCTGCCCGACTCGGTGCGTAGTCGTGATCGCGCCTTTAAAACGAAAATCTTTCCCCATGGGATTGTCGGCGTTATCACGCGACTCGACACTGCCGACCGCCTCGAATGAAATGGCTTGACGAGAAGCGGCGTTAGCGGAAGCCGCCAGCGGAACAACACCAATCGCACGCACCGCTTCCGCCACCTCGGCATTGCTGGCGACATCAAAACCGGCAATTTGTAATTGCTTTGCCACTTCAGCGCACGCTTTCAACCATGCGGCTTGCACGCCACTCACCGAAACCGAACACGAAATCGTAATTGGCTCCGTTCGTGCAAATTGTTGCACTAAAGCCGCCACCAACGCGCCGTCTTTACCACACGACAAACCGTTGGCCTTTTGCGCGATCGCGGCGTGGATAGATTGATTGGGCGATTGATCCAACGCGCGCTGCAATCGTTTTTTTGCCGCACACGGATCGCCAGCGGTAGCCGTCAATTCCGCCAGCAATAAGGTCATTTGCTCGCCGCTGTCACTAAAGCGTTCACCCACCGGATAACGCACTAAAAAATCATGTCCCAATTTTTCTAACGCCGCCGCTTGCGCCGCACGCTCGCTAACCGGTGCCGATTTCCAGCGTTCATAATCGCGACGAAATTGCGCCAAACTCTGTAACGCCGCCGCTTCACTGACGTCCTGTTGCTGCACGTCTTGCTGCCATTGCGCTAACGCTTGTTGCCAAAACGATTCGCCTTCAAACGAATCCAATAATGCGCCATCAAGCGCCTGCAAGGCGCGCATCGCTTTGGCCAAATGCGATTTGGCCTGATTGAAATTGAATAATTTTTGTGTCTCGCCCTTTTGCATCGCTTGCAAAATCGCGTAATAACCTTGCGCCGCCGCTTTATCCGCCTCGTGCTTCAACTGTGCTTTGGGAACACCGACTAAAGTCCACACCGTACAGTGACGACGATCGAGCCAACGCTCCACAATGCTGGCCCCTTCGAGCGTTCGAGTGGCGACGGTTTGTACCATGCTTTGATAAAACTGCGATGAAGGTTGATTGTCTTCAGACAAATTCGCCGCCGTTTGCAACTGACTTTGACTTTGCACTGATACTGACAGACTTTCGCTTAATGTCTTTAATGCGTTCAATCGCGCGATATCGAGCGCTTGTGTAAACGTTATCGACGCGGTGATTTCAGCACTGCCGCTTGCCACTTCAACATCGTCGCGCTGAACTGGCGATACCACCCACGGCGGTTGCGGCGTTGCGGGTAAATAATCGCAGTCTCGCGCAGCAACCGTTATTGACGTAAGCAACATCACGATCCCAAGCCAGCCCAAACCACGTGAGTACCGAGCCACCACACCATCATTTTTTAGCGCCATCGCTACACAACCTTTCTTTTGTTTCATCGAACGATTGAATTAATTGCCGTCACTGCATCGGTAGAAAAATGCCAGTGCAAAACACTGGCATTTTTTGTGTTTATCAAACCGGCTTCGCGATTAGAAATAGACTTTAATACCGCCGTTGACATTGGTTTGCGAACCCATTTCGTCACCGGAAATGGTATCCAGTTGCTCAAGCTCGACATAAGTCGAGGCGTTTTCGCCAATGAAAAACTCGACGCCGGCACCGATATCATATTGCGTAGACGACGAATCAGAAGTGGAGCTGGTCGCGCCAGAATACGTTTCCGATGAAAACACGTTGACACCAGCAAACACATAGGGTGAAACAGGGCTATTTGGCGCAAAACTGAACGTCGCTTTCGGACCAACACCAATCGCGGTCATTTCGTTATAAGTGGTACCGTAGCCGCTTTCGGTATACATTTCGAAAACTTTTACGCCCAGCGCAAATTTTGACGTGAAATAATGGCTCCAACCGACACCGGCCATGATCATGTCACTGGAATCGGACGTCGTGTAGCGAGCAAAGAAATCGACGGCTGAAGAACCGCGTTGCGATTCAGCCATTGCGCCAACTGATGCGAGCGCCAGAGTCGTGGCGAGCGTGATTTTTTTTAACATATCTGAGTTGCTCCTGAAGGCCATAATAGGAAGTCTTGTGAACCTTAAAACCGTTTCAAGACTGACAGATTCGAAACGTGCTGCAGTGCAACATTAACACGCCTCGACCTGACCAAGAATAATGCAAGCCGACGCAATTGCCTACGTTTGTTGGCGCGGCGATTGGCATAAATCAATCCGCATTATTTCTTGGTCACAACCTTTAGACGGACACCGCCGATTTTTCTGACACCGTCGATGTTGTGACTGCCGGATGCACGACTAAAACTGCTACCATTTTTAGCCAACATCCGATATCGGTGTCAGATATTTCACGCACGTCCGTCTAACCCACTAGCGGTCGTTAACGCAATGGCCGCCACACGAGGGGAGCTTTTAAAGTGTATTCGCCCAAATCGACTCTTCGCACAGGTCAGGCGTGGTTAGCGCTGTTGTTTTGCAGCGTGGTGATTGCCGCCACCGCTCGCGCTGATGTGCCGGTTGCCACGGTGATAATCGCCGCCACCGGCACTACCGAAACGCCGCCGGGTGAGCTGCCGCGCGCGGTCACGCGCAAATCACCATTGCACGCGGGAGCCATCATCAACACACCATCAAACGGCGGTGCGCAAATTCGTTTTTTGGACGGCACCGTGTTTTCACTTTCGCCGTCTTCAACGCTCACCATCATGGCGAATACACGCTTAGGTTCTGATGCGCCGATGCAATTAAGCACCGAGCTGTTGCAAGGCGGTTTAAGAGCGATTAGCGGCTACATCAGTCATTCGAATCCATCCGGTTTCAGCTTGAAAGCGCGCGATGTTTCCATCGGTATTCGCGGCACCCATTTCGATGTGGTATCACGTGACAGCGCGCCCACCTTCGGCATTTACGCCGGACGTATTACGCTGCAACAACAGCAGAAACCGTTTGAGCTAGCACGCGCTGACACGCCACAATTCGCTCGCTTTAGCGATGCACAGTGGACTACGTCGAACACCTTTGCAGCAGCGCTGCAACACGAAAGCGCGCAACGACAACAATTTTTAAGCACCTGGCGACGCAGCAATAAAGTGCTGCCCATCGGCGAAGACAGTGATCTTTTGAATCTGATTGACGAAAGTGACACTCCCGCACCTTCCATGACCAAAACCGAACACTAAAAATAGGAACCATCCCATGAAATCGACGTTCTCCCACACGCTTTTTGCCATGACCTTGATGGCGGTAATCGGCTCGTCGTCAAATGCCAGCGAAGCGCCTCCTGCGCCCACCGAAACCGCCATCGCAACACAAGATAAAGTGGCGCTGCTGCCCATTCTGGCGTCGGCGGCGGCAGAACGGATCTTTCCTACCTTAATTGATTGGATCATGGAGAAAATCCGTTCTCCGAAAAAAACCGAGGTTAAACAAGAAGTGGTGGCGGATAAACCCACCGTACCCGCCATCGCAATCACCGCACCGAGCCCGGTTAATGAAGTGTTGTGGGGTGGCGCACGCGCCGCACTCATCCACACCGCCAATTTTGCCGTGGCCAATTATTTTGCCAAGGCTGTGCCGCTAAACATCAACGACGATACTACGATCGAAAGCAAAATAAATGACCATCAATACCAAGGCGTATTCGTCTCATTTGTGATGCTGGACAAAGAGGGCAAAGCCATTGAAGTGCGTAAATTAAGTGACAGCTTCAAGTCCGGTGAACGATTCAAATTGCGTTTGATATCGACCTACAAAGCCATCGTCAATATCGACAGCCTAGAGACGTCAAAACAATTTCAACGCATTTACCCTGAAGATGAAAAACTGGCGGTGTTTGTTAAAGCCGGACAAGAGGTTTTTTTACCGCTTGGCAACGATGAATTCGAATTTGATCTCAATACTGGCTTAGAAAATCTGGTGTTAACGGCGCGAGACCCTCGCGTTACCGACGAAAGTCAACTGCCCGGAAAAATCAATCGCCGTGAAACCAAAGACGGTTCATTTTATGTGCTCGACATGGCGCAGCAACAACTGCCCAGCCTGACGCAAATCATACAAATCAGCCATCAATAAGATCGCGAGGCCTTTCATCTATGATACGTTCATTGTCGACTTTACTGTTCATCACAACCAGCGTTTTTAGTGCTGATGGTTACGCACAAACCGGACAAGACAGCACCGTTGGCGAACATTTTAACGCCACGCCATTAACCTCCAAACAGATCATCGGTGCGGATTCGATGGTCTTGATCAGCACCTTATCAGCGCATGATGTCATGCGCGGTCCAGCCGGTGCAGTGGGTTATTTGCGCGTCACCAAACTCAACGAATTGCACGTCGGTTGCACGTTGTTTTTGGTCGCTGAAGATAAAGCCATGACCAACTGGCATTGCGTGGCAATAAATGACAAACATTTAGCCGCCAGCCGCGACATGAAAACATGGTTTGATTATGTACAAGACGACGAAAAAGGGGAGCTTGGTCCGCGTGTCGAAAAAATTCTGGTGGCTGATAAAACGCTCGACTTTGCCTTGCTGCAATTAAGCGAACCAATCGGAAAAACCCGTGGATTTTTGCAGCTTGATCTGGACGCTACCAAAAACGCTAAAGCAGTGGTCGTCATTCAACACGCCAACGACAAAGCGAAACGCATCGCGCGTCAAGATAACGCGATTATTAATCACAGCGAACCGTTATTGCATTACACCGCCGACACCATGATTGGAGCCGCCGGCTCGCCGGTGTTAACGCCCGATGGCGCGAGCTTAATCGCCATTCATCACGCTGGTGGCGCGCAAAAAAACGAAGGCATCACCATGAGCGCGATCTACCCGTTGGTAAAAGAGTACGTCAGCGTTAAAGCCCCCTGCCCGACGGCCAGCGAGAATAACGAAGCGTCATCAAAGTGGGTAAATAAATGCTGGCCATGGCCGGTAACGCCGTAAAAAAATAATAACAATAGGGATCACGATGGATTGGCAGACGTTTATTTTTACACCCGAGTCCCACTGGATAAAACGGTTGGAGCAAATGGCGTTAAAACGGTTTCACGATCGCCAATTAGCCGATCAGGCATTTGAAGAGTGTCTGGCTAAATTAAGCGCTAATAACTGGCAGCGCTTGTCGTCGTTTCAAGGCCGCTCCAGCCCAGCGACTTTTTTAATTTGTTTATTCCGTAATGCATTGGAAGATTTCGCCATTGCACGGTTTGGAAAATGTCGAGCGCCAACGTGGGTGCAGCAATTGGGCGCATGGTGGGAACGTATACACAAGTATCAGTGCTGCGAGCGTCGTGAAGCAAAATGGTTTGCACCATCGATCACCACCTCCGAAATGAACGAGGCAGAGGTGCTGAAAATTGCGCGCATCTTGCGCGCCAAGTTACCAAATTGTGGCGCGCAATTAAGCACCGTGTCACTCGATGCGGGTGACACTGAGGGCGGCACGCTCATCGAACGAATCGCCAACAACAACGCCGATAATCCGGCAGATATTTTATCGCAGTCATTTCACGACGATGTATTGCACGCTTTGAGCACATGGTTAGACGGCAAACATCCGGCCAGCGATAAAGCCATGATGACGGCATTGTCGCGCATAGCTGCCAGTGATGAGATTCGATTGATCATGCGTTTGATTTACCAAGAAAACTACACCTTACCGAAGGCGGCCAAAGCCATTGGACTCGCCGAGCACAC
>CAZYUS010000023.1:12839-24175 GCA_964650615.1 uncultured Pseudomonadaceae bacterium
CGACAATTAAACACGGTGCTGAAATCGATCGCCGAGGTGCTGGCACAACATCAATTCAATTGGCAAACGGAGTCAGCAACATGATGACGCCGAATGAACGCTTAAGCGCGTTGTTATGGTTAACAACGCAGCAACAACAAACCGACGAGCCCTGCCCCGATAACGAGCAAATCGCCGCATTAATTGACGAGCAACTGAAGGCCCGCGATCGCTCGGCTATGCTCACTCATCTGGCACGTTGCCCGTCGTGTTTCGCGCTGTGGCGAGATCTGCGTGAAGAACAGGAAGTGCAACCATTGCCACGACAATTCTCCACGGCCCAACGCCAGCGTTTCCTTCCGTGGCTCGGTCTTTCGCTCGCGGCGATGGCCAGCATCATGCTATTGCTGTTTTTCAAAACCACCACGCCGCCGACCTTCGATCAGCAAATGGCCAGCAGTTATGCACATATCGGTAACGCTGACGGCGCAACACAGGTGCAAGCCTTGATGACATCGGCAACACGCGCGACGTCGCTTACGCCATTAAAAAATAATCGCGACGATGCGTTTCTTCGCGGTATGCAAATCGCTCTCGATCGTCTGCACAATCCATCGCAAGTGAACGCAAAATGTGAAGGCCCCGATTGCGACGAGCGCCGTGTGTTTGCGCAACACTATGGCGAATGGGTGGCACTTAGTTTAATCGCCTGCATACACCCTGACAGGGTTGCGCCCGCGTTCTGGACCACGCAAGCGAGCGCCTTTCAAGCACTGTGGCAGAATGCGCAAGGCCAGCGCGCCGACCGCTCGCTAGAGCCGACCGCGACGTCGGTGTGCGATCAAGCGAAGCGCAGTTTTTTGCAATACCCCCAAGAACTGATGTGACAACAATGTTTTGTCAGAAAAAATGTGTTTAACCGTCTAATAGCCTTAACTTTGTACCGGAGCGAAAAATGATTAAAAAATTATCCCCCCTGACGCTGTTGCTCAGTGCCATGACGTTAAGCGCGCACGCCGCCGATCGCGCATTGTTAATCGGTATTGGTCAATACGCAGACAGTCGCGCGAATTTACCGGGCATTGATTTGGATATAGCGAATATGGAGCAAGTCGCCCGTCAATTGGGCTTTGCTCCCGAAGCCGTCAAGATCGTGCGCGACAAAGACGCGACGCAAGCAGGTATTGAAAACGCCATCACCGAACAATTAATTAATGGCGTCAGCGAAAATGACCGCGTGTTATTTTATTTTAGCGGCCACGGCACACGCGTTCCCGACAGCAGTGGCGATGAATCCGATGGCATGGATGAAGTGCTGGTGGCGCACGATGCCACACAGGTGACGGTCGACAATAAATCAACACTCAAAGGTGTGGTAATTGATGACACATTTGAACAATTGATTAAAAAAATTCCGAGTAAAAATGTGTTGGTCTTTGTTGATTCTTGCCACAGTGGAACGGCAACACGATCGGTCACGTTGAATCGTTCTGCGCTCGGCAACCAAGCCAAATTATTTAGCAAATTTTACAGCTACCCAGGTGCAGACCGAGGCATACGCGTCGTCAAACGCGAAGCACAAATGGCAGAGGCCATCAACCAACCCAATTATGTCAGCTTATCCGCAGCGCAAGACACCGAGTACGCCAAAGCGTCCGACATGGGCAGTCTCTTTACATTAGGTTTACATCGCGCCATCAATGATGCCGTAGGCAGCAACAAAACCATTACACCGAGCGAGTTATTGAAACAAGCCTCCGAGTATATCGCGACCAAAATCGACGCCAGCCAAGTGCATCATCCCAATTTAGGCGGTGATGAATCGCTGTTCACGAAACCGTTGTTTGCCAACGTCGGCACCACACCGGCACCGGCCGCTTTACCACGCCATGGCGTAACGTGGGAACGCGTCGCCGGATTAAGCACACGCGGTAGCCGAATTGAAATAAAAACCGAACAAAGCACGTTGAAAAACGGTGATGAACTTAAATTCAGTGTCGATATTCCCATGGACGGGTATTTGAATATTATCTCGATCGATAGCAACGATCAGGCGACGGTTTTATTTCCCAATCAATATAACGCTGAAAACCAAGTCAAAAAAGGTGTGTTCGCCTTTCCAGATAATGCGGTGAATTTTTCGTTGCAAGCGCAAGCACCGTTCGGAGATACCTTAATCGCCGTATTCGTTTCCGATAAACCGCTGAATATTTACACCATGAATCCGGACTCACGCGACATCACGGGACATTTTGCACAAGCACTGGCACCACTTTCCGCCGTCAGCGAACGCGCCATACGAGTTGTCGCCAAAGAACCAAAAGGGTTTTATGCCGGCCAGCTCACGTTAATCGTGAACGAATAACCATCACCTTTATTTTGTGCAACGCGAGTAGCGGTCACCGAGGCCGCTCTCGATTTCTAATATGACGCATTTTAGTGTTAAAAAAATTATTACTAGCGAGCGTATCATGACGACTAGGCGGCGATTGTTCTGGTTTATCGCGACGTTAATGACGGCGCTATCATGTTCATCAACCGCCACCACGCACGCCTTGCTTATCGGTGTATCAAAGCATAAAGAAGGATGCGATCCATCTTCTCCGATGCAAGAAAGTTGTATTAAAAATCTTGAGGGTCCGCAATACGATATCGACGCCTTCGCCACATTGCTGCAAACACAAGGCGTTAACGCAACGCATATACATCGTTTGCTAAATGAAAAAGCCACTCGCGCTTCCATTTTAAACGAGCTAGAACGGCTGAACGCACGCAGCCAAAAAGACGACAAAATTCTGATTTATTATTCCGGACACGGCACTTCAGCACGCGATAACGCTATGGGTGCGGTACTCGCGCTACCGGATACCTCCGGTGCCATTATTCCTTATGATGCCACCGTCAAAGGCGATTTAAAAACCATTGCCAGAAGTTTAATTATCGGCGCGTTCGATTTGCGCCCCCGACTTAAAGCCATGGATGACAGTGGCAAATTCGTTACCGTTATTTTTGATGCGTGTTATTCCGCCGGCAGCGTGCGTTCGGTTAACGCGCCAACACGATTAAGTGATCGTCTTATTTCGCTGCCGAATTTGACCATGGACGATGCCGTCAGCGATCGAAAGCAACGTGGAGTAGGCGTCGTTGGTATTGAAGAAAAGCAATTTGGTTCGACCGTATACCCGTATCAGAACCTAGTTTATTTTGCCGCTGCCGGCATGAACGAAACCGCCAAAGATATTCGCACTGAAGATTTATTTTTTTACCCCACTTACGATAACAAGCCACATGGTGCGTTCACTAATGCTTTGTTGTTGCATTTGCAACAACCACAAAAAGCGGATCGTAATCGTGACGGTAAAGCTGATTTAGTTGAACTCTTTAATGCCGCACGTGATTATTTACGTGAAAAAGGCTTTCCTCAAACACCGCAAAAATTACCCTCCGAAGGACCCGCTTTTACGCGACTGTTCCAGCAACCGTTGTTGGCTGAATCCGCAACGTCAATCGTTGGAAAAATTGATTTAAATGTCACCGCTAACAGCGACGTCCGGCTGCGCATCAACACTACCGCACTTTCGACGGCCCCGTTGCAAGTACTTCAAGCAATACCGGATGTTGTGCTCACCGAACAATCCTATGATCTGCATGTCGCACAAACCGGTGAACAATTAACGTGGTACGACACCTCGTCAACACCGTTAACGAACACGTCATTAGAAGCCGAAGTGATTCAGAAACGCGTGCGCTTAGAGCAATGGAAAAAACAATTAGCAACGCGGTTAACAGAGGATCTGCCGTTCACGCTAACGATCTCGTTAAAAGGCAACGGTGTCGGCTCCACCGTACGCAGTACGCAAAAACTCGGCATGACGGTATGGACTGAACGCCGCGCACGCATCGCGGTAATTAGCATTAATGCGCAAGGACAAACCAGCTTGCTTTATCCGCTAACCGACGAAGAACAACAGCCTATAATGGCTGCGCAATCGTTAACATTATTCGACAATATCGACGTCACACCACCCTATGGCGTCGAACAAGTGGTGTTATTCGCGTTTGATCCCGACAATAAAAACAATGAAGGCATACGCACACTGTTTAATCAGTCGCTTATCGAGTTTGATTCGCCCCAATGGTCGCAGCTGCAACAACTGATTAAACAACAACGCGGGCAATTCGCCCGCGCGGTGCAAGTAGTTTATACCGCAGAATAAATTCAGTTTCGCGGTTTGGTGATCACGATAATATTGCCCAACAAACTCAATCCAACACCGATAAAGGTGAGCGTTTGCCAATCAAACCCTTCGGCAAACGCTGACAGGATCAAAGCCATGATCGGTACGGCAACGTTGACGTAAGCCGCTTTGTCGGCACCGAGGCGATTGATGAGCGTGAGATAACTAAAAAACGCGACAATCGAGCCGAACACCACTAAGTACAGCAGCGAGACGATGTAACGAGTGTTCATCTCAAAGGTGAAATTGACGTCGGCAATCACGGCGTAAATAAACGTGAACAACACGCCATAACCCATCGCCCACGCCATGGAAGGAATGAGCGGAATGTTGGCGCGCCGCTGCGCCACACTGAGTAGATTTCCGCACGAAGCTGACAAAGTGGCGATGCAGGACATCACGATACCGCTCCACCCCAGCGCCGAAGAATCGAAATGCGCGACCTCCGGCCAGAACACCAGCACGATGCCAACAACACCACAGATCGAGCCGACAATCACACGTGGCGCAAAAGGCTGCGCATAAACCACTCTCATTCCGATGATGTTGATAAAGGCGAGCGCCGAACAAATCAGCGCGACTAATCCCGATGAGATGTATTGCTCTGCACGATAAAAAAGCACGTAATTAATACAGAACAAAAATAGACCTTGCGACGCCAGCAAACCATGCGTCTGACGGTCGAATTTCAAATTAAGACGTTTAAATTTCGCATATAAAAATAAAAACAGTGACGCTAACGCAAAACGATAAATGACCGACGCCTCCGGCGCTACGCTTCCTAATTGAAAGGTAATAACGAGCCAAGTCGATCCCCAAATAGCTACTGCCAATAAATACAAAAATGCGACTGAGTTAATCATGAGCATAACGTGTTGGATCGGCGATACCGGCATGACTAAACCCTTGTTGGCGCAAACGACACGCATCGCATTTACCACAAGCACGTCCGCTGTCATCGGCTTGATAGCAAGAAACCGTGAGCGCGTAATCGACACCCAACGCGCTACCCGCTTGAATAATCTGCGCTTTACTCAGTTGAATCAGCGGCGTGGCGATGTGCAAGCGCAGTCCCTCTACGGCACTTTTGGTTGCTAGATTCGCCATCGTTTCAAATGCGTGGATATAACTCGGACGACAATCCGGATAGCCGGAATAATCCACGGCGTTTACACCAGTAAAGATGTGTGTCGCATTCAACACTTCAGCCCATCCTAATGCCACCGATAAAAAGATCGTATTGCGTGCTGGTACGTAAGTGGATGGAATGCCGGTGGTTGGCGTTTCTGGCACGGCGATGGAGTGATCGGTTAAGGACGACCCACCTATCTGCGATAAATTTAAATCGATCACTTTATGATCGAGAACCTGCATGACTTTAGCGATGCGTTCCGCAAACACTATTTCTTGTGCCGACCGTTGGCCATAACGAAAACTCAACGCATAACAGTCGAAACCCTGCGATTTGGCGATCGCTAAACAGGTGGTGGAATCCAATCCGCCAGACAACAAAACAACGGCGCGTTTTGACATGGATTTACTCCGAAAAATTTTTCGTATGAATGTATATTGACGTGTTGACGCGTTTTAGTGACCCGGCACATCACCCCAAATAAATTTATGCAGCTGCACTTGCAGTCGCACCGGCAAGTTATCGTGCAAGATCCACTCGGCGAGTTCTTTTAAGCTAATCTTTTGATGACTGGGTGAAAACAGAATTTCGCAGCGCCCCCATAACTGATGTTGGTCCAGTATTAGGCGCGCCCAGTCGTAATCGTTGCGATCACATAACACCAATTTCAACTGATCATGTGGCGTTAATAAGGGCAGATTTTCCCAGCGATTTTTAGTGACTTCACCGGAGCCTGGTGTCTTGATATCGACCACACGCGAAACGCGTACATCGACTTCCGCAATATCGAGCGCGCCGCTGGTTTCCAATGACACTTGATAACCGGCATCGCATAAATGGCGCAGTAATTCGATACACGATTTCTGCGCCAGTGGCTCGCCGCCAGTTACACAAACATAACGCGGTTTGTAGGCGGCAACGGTAGACAGAATTTTGTCCATTTCCCAATAGTCACCACCATGAAAAGCGTACTCGCTGTCGCAATATACGCAGCGCAACGGACAACCCGTCAAGCGAATGAACACCGTGGGCAAACCTACCGTGCGCGATTCACCTTGTAGCGAATAAAAAATTTCGGTTAAGCGTAATCGACTCATTCTGCACTCATCGCTGCGGTGTATTCATTTCGGGCGATCCGTGAATCGCCCCTACGCCAATCTTTCTGCTATAAAAAACAAAAGGCCGTTAACTTGAATTAAGTAACGGCCTTGTTCGTTGACTTAAAAGCCTATTTCAATTCTTGCAATTTCTGCTGCGCCACGCGCGCCGAAGGGCTATCCGGATATTGCTGTAAAACTTTTTGAAAGAAACCTTTCGCCGCATCCGTCAATCCTCGCTTCTTAGCGATCTCCCCCAATTTGAGCAGCGCCTCATGGGCTTTGGCTGAATCGGGATATTGCGTGACCACTAATTTAAATTGCGTGTCGGCTTCTTCTAATTGATTTTGCACATTAAATATCTGCCCCAACCAATAACGCGCGTTGGCGGCATTTTTTCCGGTTGGGTAGGCCTGCAGAAAATCTTGATAGGCCTTGGTGGCTTCCACGTATTGTTTATTGCGTACCAACGGGAAAATAGCATCGTAAGCCGCTTGCTCTTCTTCGGCTAATTTCGCGGCTGCTTTAGCAGCGTCAATTTTCGCAGGCTTCGGTTTTTCAGCGATCGCTGGTGTTGGCTGGCTGGGCGTTAACACCGGCAGCTCAGGCGTCGTTGTCGTCGCCGCTACCGTCGTTGCTGCAGGAACGGTCGCAGCAGAAGATTTGGTCGACAGATCGCTCAGACGCTGATCGAGATCGCGATATAGTTCGCGCTGGCGTTCAAGCAATTGAGAAATTTTGTAGTCCTGCTCTTCGAGCAATCCGCGCAGTTGACGCACATCTTCTTGCAAAGCAGTGATTTGAATTTGTTGTTCAGCGACAACTTGGTCGCGCGAGTTTTGTTGCGGCACGGCTACCGGCACGGGTGCAGTGGTCTGCACTTGGGCGGCCTGCGACTCTTGCTGTTGCTCGACCGATACCACCGGTGCCGCCGCAAAAACGGTGGGCATAAACAAAGCAATGGCGACTACTAAAGTCGCCATTGTTGATTGCCGGAAATTAACCGTTGTACGACAGAACGCCACGGCGGTTCTTCACCCATGCCGATTCATCGTGACCCGCGTCGGCCGGCTTTTCTTCGCCGAACGAAACAGTTTTGATTTGCGATGCTTGCACGCCATAGCTCATCAATACTTGAACCACAGCCTTAGCACGACGCTCGCCCAAACCGATGTTGTACTCTGGCGTGCCACGCTCGTCGCAATGGCCTTCAACCGACACCACAACGTTCGGGTTTTTCGCCAAGAACGCGCCATGAGCCGCCAACAAATCTTTGTATTCTGGTTTGATGTCAGCGTCATCAAAACCGAAATACACGGTGCGGGCTTTACGGGCTTCAACGTCACGCAGGGCAGCCAATTCGGCTTCCGACGGACCTTGTTGTACTGGCGTCGTTTCAGCGATAACCGGTGCCGATTTATCGGTACCAGCGCTGCTGTCGTTGCCAGATTTGGTGGTGGAACAGGCCGCTAATGCGACGGCTACCAGGGCTGCAACGGTGGCTTTGCCCATTTGTTTTACTAACATTGTGTCACCCCTACGATGAGCGTTTATTACCAAAATAAAAAAGCCTCGCGCCGAGGTTTGCACCCCAGCGCGAAGTCATTTAATCCAAGAATGGCGACCAAGCTGGCGCTCGCACTTCCCCTTTACGGGCTTGCAAGCGGGCTTTGAATCGCCCATCCGCCGATACAGCGGCCAAAACCTGCTGTCCACGGAACAACGTGGCGTAAATTATCATACTTCCGTTCGGGCTTAAACTAGGTGATTGATCAAGTTGTGTATCCGTCAACACTTGTAATACCCCGCTTTGGATGTCGTAGAGCGCAATATGAAACACACCCTGCGACCGATTCACCAACACCAACTTCTTGCCGTCGGGAGTGTAACTGGCTCCCGCGTTGTAATCCCCTTCAAAGGTCAAGCGTTTTTCCTGCCCAGTCGGTAAGTGCATACGGTAAATCTGCGGTTTGCCGCCGCGATCCGAGGTGTAAACCAACCATTGTCCATCGGGTGAAAACGACGCTTCGGTGTTAATGGTGCTGGGCGATGTTTTGGTGACGCGCTGGGTCGAGCGCGTATTCAAATCGTAAACGTAAATTTCGGGATGCCCTTCGTGGGACAGTGTTAACGCCAGCTTTTTGCCATCCGGAGACCACGACGGTGCGCCGTTAATACCGGGAAATTCCGCCACACTCTGACGCTGACCACTGTAAATATCTTGCACAAAAACTTGCGCGCGATTTTTTTCAAAACTGACATACGCTAAACGACGGGCATCATTGGCCCATGCCGGTGACATGATCGGTTCTTTCGAACTTAGCACGACACGCGGATTGTAATCATCCGAATCGGCGACAAATAATTTGAAGGGTTGGCGATCATTGCGGTCTACATTGACATAGCTGATGTAGGTCGCAAACGCTCCACGTTCGCCGGTCAATTTTTCGTATACCCGATCAGCGATGCGATGCGCGTGCATACGATAACCCGCTGCTTGCACCAAATGTTGTTTCGCCTCCAGCACACCGGCATTCCACGCGCTTAATTCAACCGTCGCATTAGCCGGTTTATCATTTACTACGTCGATTAATTCATACGCAACTTGATATTGACCCGCTGACGTTTCAATGACGCGCCCAGTCACCACCGCCTCGACGCCTTTTGAACGCCACGCTAACGGATGCACACCGTTTGCGTTTTCCGGTTTTTCTGGCATTTCTTCTATCGCAAGCGGCCGAAATTTTCCGCTACGCTGCAAATCATTGGCGATGATATCGGCGATATCATGCGGCGCACTCGACATTTGCCCTTGCGCGTTCGCCAAACCACGAAAAGTAAAAGGAACAATGGCCACTGGACGCGCGTCGTCCAAGCCACCCGTGATCACAATTTCCATTTCAGCGTGCGCGATATTGCAGAACGCCACGAAACCGGAAAAAAGTGTTGTTAATATTTTTTTCATCTTCACACCTTGATGACGAACGTTTTATTCATTCACAAAATAGCGTCGTAACGTTACTGCTTGTTCGGATCGAACGGAAAACGGGTGTCACGAAATTTATCAAACACTTCCGGATCTTTGGGAACCGGTAACGGTTCGGCTTTATGCAAAGCCGCCACCGCCGAACGACACTGTAACTCCGGCCCTTCAGCCCCACGTATTTCCAAAACCGATCCATCAAACCCTAAACGTACCCGCACGGTACACAAATCGGTTTCATTCGCCTTAATCCAGTTGCGCCGAATTTTATCCATGATGCGAGATCGCGCCAATTCAACTTCATCCGTTATTTGCTTCTGCCGCGCGGCATTCGATGCGGCATCTTCTTCCATCTGCGCTTCCAAATCCGCTTCTTCGGCACGACGCTTGGCTTCAGCCTCCAAACGTTGACGTTTTTCTTCGGCTAACCGTTTGGTTTCTTCGCGCTTCTTCTGTTCGGCTTCCTCTTTTTGCTGTTGTTCCGCTGCTTCTTTTTTCTTTTTATCGTCTTCGGCTTTCTTTTTGCGCTCGGCCTCTTCTTTCTTTTTTTGTTCGGCTTCTTCTTTCTTCTTCTTTTGCGCCAACGCGAGTTTAGCTTCTTCTTCTTTTAATTTTTGTTCATGAACGCGCTGCGCGGCTTGCTCGACGGCGACTTTTTGCGCTTGCTCTTCTTGCTGTTTCACCACCTCCGGAAGCGGTTGCGGTTCGACAACAGGTTCCGACTCGTTTGGCTTCGGTTCGACTTTTTCTTCAACGGGTTGCGGCTTGGGTTTGCGCTTTTGCATCTTGCGCAAATCACTCAAATCAATCGCGGTGGCTTGCACAATCTGCCCCGATAACTCTTGCACTGGTTGAATACGCGAAAACTCGAAATGCACCACCATGCCGACAATCAACGCCGCGTGTATGGCCAGCGAAATGCCAAGCGGAAGCCCGAGGGTTTCTGGTTGACGCCCACTCATTTTTTCTTGCGCTTATCTTTATTACTTGTGCCGACATCTTGCGTCAGCAAGCCTATATTGGTGATCCCTGCTTGTTGCAATTTTGCCATGAGAATCACCACATTGCCGTAATCGGTTTTGCTGTCACCACCAATGACGACCGGCGTTTTCGGATTTTTTTCGCGCCAGTTTTCCACGCGTTCAACCACTTGATCCGGTTTTTGGTACACCTCGTCTTCGCCGCTATCGCGCACCGAATAGGTACCGTCTGCGGTCACGGTGATCACGATCGGCGGCTCGTCGTTGGTGTCCATCGGTTCAGCCGACGCTTCGGGTAAATCAACATTGACGCCTTGCGTAATGATCGGCGTCGTGATCATGAAAATCACCAGCAACACCAGCATGACGTCGATATACGGTACGACGTTGATCTCGGCCATCTGACGGCGTTTATTTTTTGCCATAGCGAAGTAATTGCCTTGTTAAAATTCAGTGTTGTGGTGCCGGTGAAATCGGCGCGCTGTGCGCTTTGCGATGCAAAATGCCCGAAAATTCTTCGATAAAATTTTCGTAATGCGATTCGATGCGCGCCAACGAGTTATTAAAACGGTTATACGCGATCACCGCCGGAATCGCCGCGAATAAGCCCATTGCTGTTGCCACCAAGGCTTCGGCGATACCCGGTGCCACCATCGACAAGGTCGCTTGTTTGACCGAGCCGAGGGCTATAAATGAATTCATAATGCCCCAAACGGTGCCAAACAAGCCAACATAGGGTGACGTCGAACCTATGGTCGCCAACCACGAAACATTGGTTTCCAATTTATCAATTTCGCGCGAATGCGCGACTTTCATCGAACGAATCGCGCCTTCCATCACCGCACTCGCGTTAGCCCCCGGCTGCGCACGTAGGCGACCGAATTCGCGAAAACCCGTGGTGAAAAACAATTCCAACCCGGAGGCTTC
>CAZYUS010000023.1:24185-27986 GCA_964650615.1 uncultured Pseudomonadaceae bacterium
GAGCGTGCCTGCGGCGGGCAGGCTGCTGATGACCACGCCGAGCAAGGCGTTGGGGGTTGGGTCTTGCGGGTCGGTGAAACCGAAGTCGGCGGCGCTGAAGGTGTAGCTGGCGTCTTCCAGCATCGTCGCGATGGCGTCGGTGCCCTGCGGCGCGCTGTTGATGGCGGCGACGTCGATGGCGAGGGTGCGTGAGGTGAGATCGGTGTAGAGTTTATTCAAATCAATACCGGACCAAAATTTCTGTTCGAACTGTTCCATATCGAGACGCGCTTTTTTGATCACATTCACGCGTTGAAAGATCATGGTCCAGCTGGCGACCGACACAAACAATAAAAACGCCATGATCAACTTCACCAGCAAGCTGGCATTTAGAAACAAACTGAGTATGGTAATTTCGCCGCTCACGCGTGCATCTCCTTCAATAACGCAGCAGGCAACGCCGCCGGTTTCATGTCAGTTACGGTGACACAAGCCACTTTGACTTGCGCCTTATTTAAAATCTGTGACCGATCACCCGCCATTTGGATATGTTGCTCGAAGGTCACACTGGCGCGCCCCACTTTGCTGATCGATGTCACCACCTCCAACGCATCGTTAAAACGCGCTGGTTTAAAATAATGGGCTTCAACATGCGCGACGGCGAAGGCCAAACCTTGTTCGATTAATACCGCTTGATCCAACCCCATCGCACGCACCATTTCGGTACGACCGCGCTCATAAAATTTTAAGTAATTGGCGTAATAGACCACACCAGCGATGTCGGTGTCTTCGTAATAAACGCGCACCGGAAAAACAAAAGACTTCATTTCACGTTTTCCGTAAACAACTCGCCACTACCGGAGCGAGGAACCAATCCGAAATGTTGATATGCGGCACGCGCCGCCATGCGTCCACGCGGGGTACGTTGAATAAACCCCTGCTGAATTAAAAACGGTTCCAACACATCCTCGATGGTGTCGCGCTCTTCACCTATCGCGGCCGCCAGTGAATCCAAACCAACTGGACCACCGTCAAATTTTTCAATAATGGTTAATAACAGCTTGCGGTCTTGTGCATCAAATCCGTGTAAATCGACATCCAACATATCGAGTGCTTGTGACGCCACTTCGCGACTGGCATTTCCGCCCGCTTTTACTTCGGCGTAATCGCGCACACGGCGTAATAAACGATTGGCGATACGCGGTGTGCCGCGCGCGCGTTTGGCAATTTCCTCAGCACCGTTTTCGTCCATATCAATTTTGAGTAGACGCGCCGAACGCGCCACAATTTTGGTTAAATCTTCAACATTATAAAATTCGAGCCGCTGCACAATGCCAAACCGATCACGTAACGGTGAGGTGAGCGAACCGGCTCGCGTCGTCGCGCCGATTAAGGTAAACGGCGGCAGATCCAGTTTTATCGAACGCGCCGCCGGACCTTCGCCGATCATAATATCGAGTTGATAATCTTCCATCGCTGGGTAAAGAATTTCTTCAACGACCGGCGACAGACGATGGATCTCGTCAATGAATAACACATCACGCGGTTCAAGCGAGGTCAGTATCGCCGCTAAATCGCCGGCTTTTTCGAGCACAGGTCCCGACGTATGTTTGATTCCCACGGCCATTTCATTGGCAACAATATTGGCAAGCGTGGTTTTCCCGAGTCCAGGGGGACCAAAAATTAATACGTGATCCAGCGCTTCATTGCGATTTTTGGCAGCGGCCAAAAAAATGTCCATTTGTTCGCGCACGACTTTTTGACCGGTGTAGTCAGCTAATTTGGTCGGGCGGATCGCACGATCGACGAATTCTTCTTGTTGCGTGCCGCGTGCGGTGACGAGGCGATCATTTTCGATCATGTCGGATGCTTTTTCGTAAGAGCGGCGTTAGCCGCGAACAACGCCGTGGCGGCGCATTTGCGTGCAGATAAAACGCTTCGCGGCGAAAGCCGCTGCTACACAAAACACGCTGAATCAGTTGTCATTTTGCCATTTGACGTAAGCTAAGGCGAATCAGTTCCTCCGCGCCGCGAGAACCATCATCCACTTGCGAAATGGCCTTGCTGGCATCCACCGGTTTATATCCAAGCGCCACCAAGGCACTGACGGCTTCTGAGGTGATGCGGGTGCGGCTCGGAGCCTCGTTACGGCTCGTCGCGGTCGGCACGGGCGCGTCAAATCCACCCAACTTGTCGCGCATTTCGATTAGCAAACGTTCAGCCGTTTTTTTGCCGATGCCGGGTACACGCGTCAGCGCAGTCACATTGCCGTCGTGAATAACGCGCAGAAAATCGTCAACACTCATACCAGAAAGCACGGCTAAGGCCGTTTTGGGACCGATACCGCTGACTTTAATCAGCTCACGAAACAGATCGCGCTCGCCGCGAACGGTAAAGCCAAACAAAATTTGTGCGTCTTCGCGCACCACAAAATGGGTGTGCAAAACCACTTCGTGTCCCACTTCGGGCAAGCTGCCAAAAGCCGACAAAGGTGCCAACACTTCATAACCGACACCGGCACATTCGATGATTAATTCCGGCGGTTTTTTTTCGATGACTACGCCGCGCAATCTGCCTATCACCGCATTCTCCCTTGTCGACGTCGGGTGACACCGATGGTGTGCATTAAGCTCGTCATGCCGTGACCATGACACAACGCCACCGCCAACGCATCGGCGGCATCGGCTTGTGGCAAGCCAGTTAATTTCAATAAGCGGCAAACCATCATTTGCACTTGTTCTTTATCGGCCGCCCCAGTGCCGACGACAGCTTGTTTGACTTGGCGAGCGGAATATTCCGCCACCGGCAACGCCGCTTGTGAAGCCGCCACAATCGCCGCACCGCGCGCTTGACCAAGCTTTAATGCCGAATCGGCGTTCTTGCCTTGGAACACTTGCTCGATCGCGAATTCGTCGGGCTTATGCTGCGCAATGACAGCCGAAACGCCTTCATAAATGAGCCGCAAGCGTTCGACTAAAGGCAACTCGGCAACACGAATACAGCCGCTCGCAACGTACTCGGCTTTTGCGCCGCGCAGATGCACGACACCAAAGCCAGTGGTTCGAAAACCGGGATCAATTCCAATGATGAGCGCCACGTTGATTCTTGTTGTTGGTTAACGGGCGTTAGCGTATAGCACTGCGCGTGTTTTGGGTAGGAGCGTCTTTAGGCGCGACGTGATGCGCTCGCTAAAAAACTATTCGCGCCTAAAGGCACTCCTACCCTAATCAAGTTTTATTCGAAAACTTTCACACCCACTTCTTTCAATTGCTCCGCCGGAATGGCGGTTGGTGCATTGGTTAGCGGGCAGCTTGCCGTGGTGGTTTTCGGGAAAGCGATCACGTCACGAATCGACGCGGCGCCGACCATCAGCATCACTAAGCGATCTAAACCAAACGCGATGCCGCCGTGTGGTGGTGCGCCAAATGAGAGCGCTTCAAGCAAGAAACCAAATTTTTCTTGTGCTTCTTCTTTACCGATACCGAGCAGTTCAAATACGGCCGCTTGCAACGCTTGGTCGTGAATACGCACCGAACCGCCACCGACTTCGCAGCCGTTTAATACCATATCGTAACCGCGTGACACGGCGTGTTCCGGATCGCGTTTTAATTCATCAACGGATAATACTTTGGGCGCGGTAAACGGATGGTGCATCGCGTAATAACGACCATCGGCGTATTCGAACATCGGGAAATCAACCACCCATAACGGCGCCCAGCCTTCGCGCACCATGCCGTGATCGGCGGCGACTTTTAAGCGCAAGGCGCCGAGTGCATCGGACACCACTTTGTAAGAATCGGCGCCGAAGAAAATTAAATCGCC
>CAZYUS010000024.1:0-27820 GCA_964650615.1 uncultured Pseudomonadaceae bacterium
GGTATCGCGATCGATAATGGTGACGGCGGCGGGTGCTTGCGCTTGTGGTTGGCGCAAACGCGCGGTGGTCAATACTACGGGCATGTCGTCAAACAACACATCCTCGTCGGCCACCGCGTTGTTGCCAACGAGCGCGATCCAACAAGCCGGTAAACAGACGAAAAACGAAGCAGTGCCGAAGCGCATGATGGAGGCGTCGCAAAAAAGATACCGGCGTTTTAGTCGAAAGCGCGGGGGCGGTCAATGCGTTATGCTGGTCGGGTCGCCATTGTTGGTTTGGAGTAAAGAAATGAACGCGAGTGCTACAACGTTGACGCAACAGAATTGGGACGTAGCTGCCGAAGCGGCGCGTCTGCAATCGCTGATGCAGGCGATGTTGCAAGAAGCCCAGCAACAGGGGGCCAGCGCCGCCGAAGCGGGCGTCAGTCGCGATAACGGTTTAAGCGTGCAAGTGCGCGACGGCGAAGTCGAAACGGTGGAATTCAATCGCGACGGCGGATTTGGCATCACCGTGTATTTTGGCCAGCAAAAAGGCAGTGCCAGCACCACCGATACCTCGCCCGCCGCCTTAAAAGCCACCGTACACGCCGCCTGTGAAATCGCCAAACGCACCACTGCCGATCCGTTTGCGGGCCTTGCCGATGCCAATCTCATGGCGCGTGATTTACCCGATCTCGATTTAGACCACCCGTGGGATTTATCACCAGAAGACGCCATCGCGTTAGCCTTGCGTTGCGAGCGCGCGGGCTTGCACGCTTTACCGAGCGTTAAAAAAACCGACAATGTGTCGTTCAACAGCCATCGCGGGGTGCGCTGTTACGGCAACAGCAACGGCTTTATCGCCGCGTTTCCGAGCACCCGCCACAGCCTCAGCGCGTCGATGATTGCCGAAAATGAACACGGCATGCAACGCGATTATTGGTATACCGTGGCGCGCGATCACAACGATTTATTAAGCCCCGAAACCGTCGGTCAAACCGCCGCTGAACGTGCCGCTAAACGCTTGGGTGCGCAACCATTGGCGACCGGCACGTATCCGATTTTAATGGTGCCGGAGGTGGCGCGGGGATTATGGGGCCATTTGCTGTCGGCACTAAAAGGCGGCGCGCAATATCGCGGAGCGACTTTTTTGCGTGACACCATGGGCGTGGCCGTTTTACCAAACTGGCTCAGTGTGATCGAAAAACCGCGCGTGAAAAAAGCACTGGGCAGCAGCAATTTTGATGATGACGGTGTCGCGACTTACGAGCACGATATTGTGCGCGATGGCGTCGTAAAAAATTACATCTTAAGCGCGTATTCGGCACGTCGTTTGGGTTTGCAAACGACCGCCAATGCCGGCGGTGTACACAATGTAGAGATCGACGCCCGCCACCCACGCCACCGCTATGAACAACTGTTAAAGCAACTGCATAACGGCATCGTGGTCACCAGTTTAATGGGGCAAGGCGTGAACCTCGTCAACGGCGATTATTCACGCGGTGCCAGCGGATTCTTAGTGCGTAACGGTGAAATCATTCACCCCGTCGAAGAAATCACCATCGCCGGCAATTTAAATCAAATGCTGAACAATATCGTCGCCATCGGTAGCGATATTGACGAACAAAGTTCACTGTGGACCGGTTCGGTGTTGTTAAGTGAAATGACGGTAGCGAGTCAGCAAGAATAGTGTTCGGTTGGAATTTTCAACGCTAATCTTTCACATGGTTTAGTGCAAAATCTAAACATTGCATAACGGCTAGATTATTATTTTGTTTGCTCGAATAGGGGGTTGCTCGCCATTGCATGACTTGCTCACGAATATGTTCATAGTCTTCAATGGCGTGTGTACCCATTTCGAGGTAAGCCCCTGCGGCAGCTTGGGCATCGTTTGCTATGACTGTATTGGGGTAAGCAATCGACAAGCAATAACTCGCAGCATAACCACGTAAAGTATTCTGCCCCTCGCCGGTCGTATGTTGACAAGCGATCAGTGACAATAGCGTCATAATAGAAGCAAACAAACGCAAGCATTGGTTCATGATGGCATTTTCCATAATGAGAGTTGGTGCGCCTTGTCTAGATAACAATGGTCAACACAATTCACGCCTCCCCACAATGTTGCATGTCCGCGCGCGTCCATCCAGCCATCAACATCCACGACTACGAAATTGTGATAAGCATCACCAACGTGGCCAATGAGCAAGAAAGTGTCGTTGTCACCTACAACAAAAACAACGTCGTTAAACTTAAGAAAGTGAGTAAACCCATAATATCGGTGGTGGTGGTTAAGAGCATATTGCCACTTAATGCCGGATCTAAATCTAATTTGCGTAACATTAGCGGAATGGCGACGCCCATCAAGCTGGCGATCAAGAGCGTAAAAAATAACGCGCAACCGATCACCAATCCGATCGCAGTGGTTTTCCACATCGCGACGATGGCACCGAGTGCGGTGGCAAGCGCTAAACCGATTAACGCGCCGATGGCCAATTCTTTTACGATTAACCAGCGATAGTTAGATTGTTCGATATGGCCGAGTGCAATACCGCGTATCGTAAGGGTCACGACTTGGTTGCCGGCGGCGCCGCCCATGCTTGGCACCACGGTTAATAAAATCGCGACGGTGGCTAAATGTTCGAGCGTATTTTCAAACGCGTTGTTCACCATGGCGGCAATTAACGCTGTGCATAAATTGATACTGAGCCACACTAAACGACGACGTGCCGACGGTAACACTTGTCCGAAGGTGTCTTCGTGTTCGTTCAAACCGGCCATACTTTTTAACGAGCTGTCGGCTTCTTCGCGAATCACGTCAACGACGTCGTCGATGGTGATACGGCCGAGCAACTTATTATCATCGTCGATGACGGCGGCCGAGATTAAATCGCGTCGTTCGAATAATTGCGCAACGTCGCTGTCTTTCATATCAACCGGAATGCGCAGTGCATCGCTGTCGATGAGATCGTCGATTAATTCATCGGGCTGACTGGTGATGAGCGTGGTGAGAGACACGGTGCCTAAATATTGATCATCGCGATCGACAATAAACAAACTGTCGGTGGCGTCGGGCAGTTCGCCACGCACACGCAAGTAACGCAATACCACATCGACGCTGACATCGGGACGCACCGTCACGGTATCGGTGTTCATCAATCCACCGGCGGTGTCTTCTGGATAGGACAAGGCTTTTAATACGCGCTGACGATTTTGCTCGTCCATCGAGTGCAACACTTCGCGGTACACATCGTCGGGCAGATCGCCGAGTAAATCGGCTAAGTCGTCGGTGTCGAGTTGTTGCGTGGCTTCGGCGAGTTCTTTGGGCGTCAAACGACCGAGGAATTGGCCGCGAAGATCGTCGTCGAGATGCTGCAGCACGTCACCTTCGCGCGTGCTGTCGACTAATTTCCAAATTAATTCGCGTTTGCGCGGTGGCGATGACGACATCAAGTGTGCGACGTCGGCGGCTGGCGCTTCGTTGATCAATCGCCGTGCGTGAACAAACATTCCCTGCGACAGCGCCGCGTGCAGGCGCGCCATCGTGGTTGACATATTTTCAGTAACAAGGATGTCCGACATCGTGAAATTGTTTTTGATTATCGCCCGCGCTAGGGTAGCGGAACCTCTCGCTGGTGTCAGTGCGGTGTAAACGATTACGGCGAGATTTTAGCGGGCGCTTTTTTCACCATCGCTGCTGAACGCGAGTTGCACCGCTTGGCGCGCGCCGTTCAATGCGTAACGCGCCAGCGCGTCGAGATCGGCGTCATTGTGTTCCAATACGGCGCACAGCATGGCGCGATTAACGCCGGTGACGGCGCGCAAATAAAACCGCTCGCCCAGTGTTTGCAAAACCTGCAACAAAATGTCGGATAAATGGTCGGTTAATACCAACACGCCGGCACCGGTATCCAATTGATCAATGCGTTGCCCGATGTGCGGCAACAGCACCGCAAGCGTCATTTCGTTGTTAATGGTTAAGGTGTTGAAATTCAACATTTCATCGCCGCCTGCGCGATGAACATGGTGTTGCAAAGCAACACCGGTGCCGTCTTCGGTTAACAATAAAACGCCCACGCTCATTTTAACCTCCGGTTTTTAAATCACGGTGACGTACTTGGGTCGGCGGATGTGATTCACGAAAGTGTGCCGCTAATCGTTCGGCGACATACACCGAGCGGTGCTGGCCTCCGGTGCAGCCGATGGCGATGGTTAAATACGAACGATTGTCTTGTTCGAAACGTGGTATCCACGTGTCGAGAAAGATCCGCACTTGCCAGATAAATTCTTCGACTCTCGGGTGTTGACCGAAAAACTCCGCCACCGGACTATCGAGTCCGCTGAATGGCCGTAATTGCAGATCCCAATAGGGATTGGGTAAACAGCGGGCATCAAAAACATAATCGGCATCGACCGGCACGCCGGCTTTATAGCCAAAGGATTCGAACAACAGATCCATTTGCGCGCCTTCGCGGCCGAGGACACGGTCAAGCACCATTTCGCGCAATTTATTCGCCGCCAGCATGGTGGTGTCGATCAATAAATCGGCATGAATCGCAATGGGGGATAATAAATCACGTTCACGCAAAATGGCTTCGTTTAGTGACAAGCCGATACCGGTCAGCGGGTGACGACGACGCGTTTCGGAGAAGCGTTTGATCAAGGTATTATCGTCGGCATCGCAATAAATGATCGTGGGTTTGCGGTAGGCCGTTTCGATTTGACGATAGACCTGTTCGAAGCGCGCCAATTCATCCGAGGCGTTACGCGCATCAATACTGAAAGCCAGATCGGGATGGTGATGGATGGTTTTGGCAATTAATTCTGGCAACAAACTTACCGGAATATTATCGACGCAATAAAAACCTTGATCTTCAAGTGCGCGTAGTGCGACTGATTTTCCCGATCCCGAACGTCCGCTTAAAATGACGATGGCCATTGCAATAATCCTTTATATCCCGCGAAGTAATAACAAGGTGGTGCATACATAGAGGTATAGCAGTGAATGGGTGTAGTAGGAACGCCTTTGAGCGCGACAACGTTTATCGTGCCTAAGGGCGCGCCGACAAAAAATAATATTGTCGGTTGCGCTAGTGTAACGGATCAAATGTGCAAGGTTTATGCAAATTAGATTAAAGCGTAGCGCTTCGGCGCATAAAAAAGGCCGGTGCGAACCGGCCTTGTTGTACCGTTTAGAGCTGCTTCAGTTTTTCTTTATGCTTTTTCACTTGCCGGTCCAGTTTATCGACCAGTAAGTCAATCGCGGCATACATATCGCCATCGCTGCTATCAGCGAAGAGCTCGCCACCGTTGACGTGTAATTTTGCTTCGGCCTTTTGTACCAGTTTTTCGACACTTAAAATGACATGGACGTTGTTGATGTGGTCGAAATGGCGCGCCAAGCGTTGAAACTTGTCGTTTACGTAAGCACGCAGGGCGTCGGTTAATTCAACATGATGACCGGTCAGATTTAATTGCATGGCACTTTCCTTCTGTACAAGCCGTGTTGGCGGGGCGCTCGTTTGGCGCGCCGCGCGCGGTTTTCATTGCCATTTAAACAACAGCACAACGCTGTCGGTATGTACTGGATCAAACAAACGATTTGCGTTCACTGGAAGGCGGGATATTCATCGCTTCACGGTATTTCGCGACGGTGCGTCTTGCCACGTTATACCCTTGCTTCGCCAACAGTTCCGCGATTTGATTGTCGCTTAAAGGTTTTGCTGACTCCTCACTGGCCACCAGTTTCTTGATAAACGCACGGATAGCGGTACTGGAGGCTTCACCACCGCCGGCGGTCGATAAATGACTGCTGAAAAAGTATTTAAGTTCAAAAATTCCACGCGGGGTATGCATGAATTTTTGCGTGGTCACGCGTGAAATGGTTGATTCGTGCATCCCGAGCAGCTCGGCAATTTGCGCCAACACCATGGGCTTCATCGCTTCTTCACCGTGTTCGAAAAAACCGATCTGCTGTTCGACGATCGCCGTTGCTACTTTCAATAGGGTTTCATTGCGACTTTGCAAGCTCTTGATAAACCATTTCGCCTCTTGCAAATGGTTGCGTAAAAACTGGTTATCTGATGCCGTGCGGGTGCGCTGGATGAGGCTGGCATAACTGGAATTGATCCGCAGGCGCGGGCTGGCTTCGCTGTTGAGTTCCACCACCCAGCGATCGCGTTTTTTGCGCACCAACACATCGGGGATCACGTATTCGGATTCGTCGCGCACGACGCTGTTGCCGGGGTGCGGGTTCAACGTTTGCACCAGCGCAATGGCGGCGCGAATCGCTTCTTCACTTAATCGCGATTTACGCATCAAGGTTTTTAAATCGCGGCCCGACAACAATGTTAAATGTTCTCGAACCAATAAGGTGGCGTGTGCAAAACGCTCGCTTTGGTCATTTTGTAAACGCAGTTGAATGAGCAAGCATTCACCCAGATCGCGCGCGCCGACACCGGGGGGATCGAAATACTGGATGCGGTGGATCACGGCTTCGATTTCATCGAGTTCGACATCGCTTCCGACAAAACCTTCTAACAATTCAGTGCTGCTGCAACGCAAATAACCATCGTCGTCGATGGCGTCAATGACGGCTTCGGCGATGGCGCGATCGGTATCCGAGAAGGGCGTCAAGTTTAATTGCCAGCGCAAATAATCTTGCAGTGATTCGCTGGTCTTGCCTTGCGAATCGAATTCGTCGTCGTCGTTGCGCGCGGCACCGGCGGGTGGTTGAAAATCCCAGTCTTCCCATTGCGCGTCTACCGGCAGGTCGTGATCAACGGTGTCACGGGATAAGGCATCGGAGGCGTCTAGGGTTGAATCGTCGCCACTGTCGTGTGATTCGGCGTTATCGTGGCTGCTGGTTTCGATTTCGCTGCCGGCCGATAACTGAGCGATTTCTTCGCGTTCATAGTGCTCGCTGGCACCGTTACCGTTATCGCCATCGACGCCATCAAATTGCAAATTCAAATCATCGTTTTCGTCGCCGTCTTCGGCCATTTCAAGCATCGGATTGGATTCCAGTGCTTGTTGGATCTCGGTTTGCAATTCGAGGCTGGACAGTTGCAATAATTTAATCGCCTGCTGCAATTGCGGCGTCATCGTCAATTGTTGGCTGAAGCGTAATTGCAAAGACGGTTTCATGCGTAAAACGTTACTCGTGTTAGTGTGGTGGTAATGGCCGTGGCGACCACTGGTTTACAAGGTGAAGTGTTCGCCGAGATAAACGCGGCGCACGTGTGGATTGGTTAACACCTCCTCCGGCGTGCCGGCGGCAATCATGCGGCCTTCCGACACGATATAGGCCCGTTCGCAAACGTCCAAGGTCTCTCTTACATTATGGTCGGTAATCAGGACTCCGAGGCCGCGATCACGCAAATGTTGCACGATGCGCTTAATTTCGATGACCGAGATCGGGTCAACCCCGGCAAACGGCTCGTCGAGCAGAATGAAACGCGGGTCGGAGGCCAGCGCACGGGCAATTTCGACACGGCGTCGCTCGCCGCCCGACAAGGCTTGTCCAAAGCTGTCGCGGATATGATTGATATGAAACTCGTCAAGCAGATCGTCGAGTTTCTGCGCGCGGTCGCTTTCGCTCAACTGGGGGTTGAGTTGCAGAATCGCCATGATGTTGTCCGCTACGCTCAGGCGGCGGAACACCGAGGCTTCTTGCGGCAAATAGCCAATGCCATGACGGGCGCGGATGTGCATGGGCTGGCCGCTTAAATCCATCTGGTCGATATGGATCTGGCCGCTGTCGGCTTGCACCAGTCCCACAATCATATAAAAGGAAGTGGTTTTGCCGGCACCGTTAGGGCCGAGCAGGCCAACGATCTCGCCTTGCTTGACCTCCATCGACACATCTTTGACCACTTGTCGCCCTTTGTACGCTTTGGCTAGGTGGCGTGCGGTCAACACCGCTGGCACATCGCCTTCGTGATGGAAGGGCGAGTGGAGTAATTCATCGGGCGTATTAGTCATGCGTTTTTTTTTCGTTGTCGGGCTTTGGGTCACGCAAGATGCGGAACGTATTTTGTAGGCCATCGCGCTTGGGCAGGGTGGTGCGACGGTTAACACCATCATGAAGAATGGTTTGGTGTTCCAAAATACTGGATCCTTGCGTCAATCGCGCCTCGCCTTCCAGTTTTAACAATTCGCCCGCCTCGCGGTAACTGATGGAAAGCGCCTGACCTTGGTAAGCCGGTTGATCGCGTTGTTGCCGCTCGAACACGGCGGGTTGGCCCACCGCATCCATGGCGCTCAGTTGATTATTGCTTTGTTGCAGCACCAGCGACGCGGCCGTCACCCGCGTTTTTTGATGCGGTTGTTGCTGCTGCAACAGCACCGCACCGTTTAACTCGATGCGACCGATGGCGGCGCGATAAATAATTTCGTTGGCCTCGGCCACTGCTTTGTTGCCGGTAACCGGATCGGTGTGTTCCATGCGCGCGGGCGTGCCGGATAAGCGGGTAAATTCGATGCCGCCTTCGTTGTTGTATTCGGTCACCATTTCGTCGGCATAAATGGCGACATTTTGGTCGAATAAACGTGCGTTGCCCTTGTACGTGGCGACGCCGGTTTTGCCATCAATTTGCGCGAAATCGGAATGCATTTGTTGTTCGGCGGCCCCGCAGGCTGACGTCATCAACGCGCAAAACGCCACCCGTTTAAGGCTGAACATAACGACCCCTTACCTGATGTTGCAAGCTCAATACTTGTGCGGCCAAATCAGCTTCCAGACCCATCGCTTGGATGTCGCCCGATGGGCCGCTAAAGCGCACTTCGTGTTCGGTGCTGGCGTGTTGTTTTTCGAGATCCAGATGCAATGATTCGGTGTTCATGGTCAGGCTGGGTTTAAACCGATCGCCACGCGACAAGGTGACGGCACCGCTTAATTCGATTTCGTGTCGTTGATCGAAGGCGTAAGCATTGTCGGCGCGTAACTGCCACGGTTCCCCGTCTTCATGCTGGATGAACAGGTGTGGTGACACCATGTGTACGCGCGCCGATTTTGGATCGTGTTCGATGCGCGGTGTTTGCAACACATGACGCAATTCACCTTGCGCCGTAAACTGTTCGCTGCGAACGCCTTCCATAAAATAATCGTTGCCGCCCGCCGCGCGTTGTTGTTCTTGCAGGGCAAAACTCAGCCGTTTGCCGGCCTGTTCGCCTGACAATAACCACCATAATCCCGAAGCGGTCAGCGCTAATAAAACGATAAACACCGGCGCTCGCCAATTCATGTGCTGTACTCGTTACGCAACGTCTGCCAATGACCTTGTGCCTGCAACAATAAATCGCACACTTCGCGTACCGCACCGTGACCGCCGGCGTTTTGCGTGGTCCAGTGGGCAGCGGCTTTTATTTCGGTGTGCGCATCGTTGGGGGCAACGGCTAATCCCACTTTATTAAGCAATGGTAAGTCAGGAAAATCATCGCCGACATAAGCTACTTGATTAACATTAAGCGCTAATTTTTTTAACAGATCAGCGAACGCCGCGCGTTTATCCGCGTTGCCTTGATAAACGTGTTTGATCTGCAATTCGTCAGCGCGTCGCTGCACCAATGTCGATTGCCTGCCTGTAATGATCGCCACCTCAATGCCAAATCGTTGTAGCGCGCGTAAACCGAATCCGTCTTTGATATTGAAGGCTTTTAACTCTTCACCGTTATTGCCCAAAAACACACTGCCGTCGGTTAATACGCCATCAACATCGAGGCACAGCAATTTAATCGCGTGGGCGCGTTCAGATAATTTGATGGTTGTCATACCACACCCGCTTTGAGTAAATCGTGCATATTCAACGCGCCAACGACACGACGCTCGTCATCCACGATAACGATCTGATTGATTTTCCATTCGTCCATGCGGCGCATCACTTCAGCCGCCAAAATGCCTTTGGTTACGGTGCGGCCGCCTTTCGTCATCACGGCACTGATCGGCGTGCGATGAAAGTCCGGCATTTTTTCCAACGTGCGGCGCAAATCGCCGTCGGTAAAGATGCCGAGCAAATGCTGATGTTCGTCGACAATGGTGGTCATGCCCAAACGTTTGCGCGACATTTCAAGCAAGGCATCACTCACGCTGGCATCGGGTTTAACCGCCGGAATGTCGTTGCCGGTGTGCATGATGTTATCGACTAACAATAATAATTTGCGACCCAACGCACCGGCAGGATGCGACAGTGCGAAATCTTCGGCGGTAAATCCGCGCGCTTCGAGCATCGCCACCGCGAGTGCGTCGCCCATCACTAAAGCGGCAGTGGTTGACGATGTTGGTGCCAAGCCAAGTGGACAGGCTTCTTTTTCAACACCGACATGAAGGTGTACGTCGGCGGCGGAGGCCAAGGTCGACAATGGACGACCGGTCATGGCAACGAGCGGTACGCCGCGCCGTTTGATCACGGGCAACAACATCAAGATCTCGTCGGTTTCGCCCGAATTAGACAAGGCCAGCACGACGTCTTGGGTAGTGATCATGCCGAGATCGCCGTGGCTGGCTTCACCCGGATGTACAAAAAATGCCGGCGTGCCGGTGGACGCCATGGTGGCGGCAATTTTGCTGCCGACATGACCGGATTTGCCCATGCCGATCACGACGACGCGCCCTCGACAAGACAACAACAACTCGCACGCAGCGGCGAAACGCTCATCAATGCGATCGCGTAATGCGGTAACCGCCGCCAGTTCGATGTCAATGACGGCGCGACCCAAAGTACGAAAATCAGGCTTTTTTTCCATCAGCGTTTGGGGATTTTTAACAATGTGGTTGGTCAATTATACGATTTTATCGCTGCGTCACGCGTGCGTTGTGATGATTCAGCTGCAATTCATTCGTCGCGCGCACACTGCGCATCCCCGCCGTCGAGCGCAAACGCTACAATGCCGACTTGTTTCGCGCTCGGGCCGTTTTGTCACGGAAAACCATGGAAAACCCACAAGAAAATTTAGTCGAGATACGCGACATGAGCTTTCGTCGCGGCGATCGCGCGATCTTTGATGGCGTCAACATCAATATTCGGCGCGGTCAAGTAACCGCGATCATGGGGCCATCCGGCACCGGAAAAACCACGCTGTTACGTCTTATTGGTGGTCAATTAAAACCGGATAGCGGCAGCATTGTGTTTGATCAGCAACACATCGAAAAACTCGATCGCAAATCGTTGTTCAATGCGCGCAAAAGGATGGGGATGTTGTTTCAAAGTGGCGCGTTGTTTACCGATATTTCGGTATTCGAAAACGTGGCGTTCCCAGTGCGTGAACATATGCATATGCCGGAAGACGTATTGCGCGCATTGGTGTTAATGAAACTAGAAGCGGTGGGTTTGCGCGGCGCACGCGATTTAATGCCTTCGGAATTATCCGGCGGTATGGCGCGTCGTGTTGCGCTGGCGCGAGCCATTGCACTCGATCCCGATATGATCATGTATGACGAACCCTTTACCGGACAAGATCCGATTTCGATGGGGGTGTTGTTGCAATTAATTCGTCGATTAAATGATGCACTCGGATTGACTTCCGTGATCGTGTCGCACGACGTTCAGGAAACGGCCAATATCGCCGATTACATTTATTTATTATCCAACGGACAAATTGTCGCCGAAGGCACACCCGAGCAAATGCGCTCGGTGCAAAATCCACGCGTTACGCAGTTTATGCAAGGATTGCCCGATGGTCCGGTGCCGTTTCATTTTCCGGCCAACACTTATGCCGACGATTTATTGGGGACTTCTGCATGATTGCACACACGTTTCGTCAAATGGGCCGCGACGCGTTGTCGATGTTGGCCACTGCCGGGCGCGCCAGCATGGTGTTAGCGCAAGCGTTTATCGGGTCGTTTAACCTCAAGCGCGGTTTTGGCCTAGTGGCCAAACAAATTTATTTTTTCGGCGTTTTAAGTATCGCCCGTAATGTCGTGGCGGGATTATTTATAGGCAAGGGATTGGGTTTACAGGGCGACACCATTCTCGTTCGTTACGGGGCCGAATCGGCGCTGGGGCCGATGGTCGCGTTATCGCTGGTGCGCGAATTAGGTCCGGTCGTTGGCGCGCTATTATTTGCCGGTCGCGCCGGTTCGGCGTTGACCGCCGAGATCGGATTGATGAAAGCGACTGAACAATTATCCAGTATGGAAATGATGGCCGTCGATCCACTGCATCGCGTCATCGCACCGCGCTTGTGGGCTGGCTTGATTTCGCTGCCGCTATTGACGCTTATTTTTAATATTGTCGGTATTTATGGTGGCTATTTTGTTGACGTGTCGTGGCTAGGTGTTGACGAAGGACAATTCTGGTCAGCGATGCAATCGTCGGTGGATTTTCGCACCGATATTTTAAATGGCGTGATCAAAAGTGTGGTGTTCGCGTTTGTCACCACTTGGATCGCGGTATTTCGTGGTTACGATTGCGTGCCAACATCAGAAGGTATTTCGCGCGCCACCACGCAAACTGTCGTTCATGCGTCACTGGCTGTACTTGGACTGGATTTTGTATTAACCGCGTTAATGTTTGGAGATATTTAATGGATATGCGTCGTATCGAAATGATTGTCGGTGCTTTTGTGGTGGCCGGTATTGCGGCGCTAATTACCTTGGCGCTCAAAGTCAGCAGTTTGAATTCCTTGCCGGGGGAAAGCACCTATACCATCATGGCAAAGTTTGAAGACATCGGTGGTTTGAAAGTGCGCTCGCCGGTCAAGATCGGTGGCGTGGTCGTGGGGCGCGTCGCGGCCATCGACCTCGAACCACAAACGATGACACCGGTGATCCAATTATCGATCAATAAAAAGTACAATCAGCTGCCGGTTGACACCTCGGCCAAGATCGACACCGCTGGCTTGCTGGGCGAGCAATTTGTGCAATTATCGATCGGCGGTGAAGACGATGTACTGGGCGAAGGTGATCAATTAGCCATGACGCAACCGGCGGTTTCATTCCTTGGCGTGTTGTCGAAATATATGTTCAGCGAAGGCAGCAAAGGTGGTGCCGAAAAAAATGCGGGAGCAGAAAATGAGTAAGGGCTGGCTATTTGCCGGATTAATGTTGTTAGGACAATTCGCCTTCGCCGAAACGCCGGTCGAAAAAGTGCGTTCAGTTTCTGATGCGTTAATCAGTAAATTACAAACTGAAAAAGCCGCCATTAAAGCCAATCCGGCGGTGACACAAACCATCGTAAAAGAATTAGTGGTGCCGCATTTTGATGCTCGTCGCATGGCGCGGCTGGTGCTGGGCAAACACCGCAAAACGGCAAGCGAAGCGCAGATCGATCGTTTTACGGTGGAATTTACCGCCTATTTGGTGCGTTACTATGCCAACGCGTTTGCCAACTATAATGGCGAGACCATCAGCATCAATGACAAAGTCGATATGAACGAAAAAGACGCGACGGTTAAAACACAGATCGTGCGCGGCACCGGCACCAATGTGCCGGTCAGCTACAAAATGGAAAAGCAAGATGACCAAAGCTGGAAAATCATTGATGTCGCGATCGAAGGCGTCGGTTTAGTGCAAAGCAAAAAAGATGAATACAGCGATCTGATCGCGAGCAAAGGCTTGGATAAATTAATCAATGATTTGGCGGCGTTGAATACGGCACCGTCAAAGTAAATAAAGGCTGAGGAGCCGGATCATGAAAGCGTTATGGAAGATGTGTGTGTTGTGGTGTGTCGCCGTGGTCGGCGTGTGGGCTGGAACGCCCGATGGCACGGTGAAAATGGTGTCTAACGTATTGATCGAACGCCTGATCGCCGAACACAGCACCATCAAAGCCAATCCGGCTCGCACCGAAGAAATTGTGAAATCGCTTGTGGTGCCGTATTTCGATACCAACGCGCTATCGCGTCGTGTGTTGGCGCGACACTGGAAAGCGGCAACGCCGGTGCAGCAGCAACGATTCACCGAAGAATTTTCGGCGTATATGGTGCGTTTTTATGCCAAAGCATTTGCCTCCTACAACGGCGAAGTGGTGGATTTTAACAACACGGTTGAAACCGACAGCAAAGGCATTGCCACGGTGAAAACGACCATCGTGCGACACAGCGGAACCGATACCCCAGTTAATTACAAAATGCAGGCGCAAACCGACGGCTCGTGGAAAATTATCGACGTAGTGGTCGAAGGTATTAGCCTTGTGCAAAGCAAACGCGATGAATACAGCGGCGTGATCACGGCGCAGGGCCTCGATAAATTAATCGAACAGTTAGCGGCAAAAAATACTGCGCCGGCCGAAGCAACAGCCAAAACCAAATAAGGTAAACCATGACAACCTTCAGCGTTAACGGTGATTTATCGTTCGAGTCGGTGCCGCGTTGGTGGGCGGCGGTACAACCGCATTTACAGGGCGATGCCTTGCACCTCGATTTGACGCAACTGGCGCGCGCCGACAGCGCCGGTTTGGCGATGTTGGTTAGTTTGTTGGCCGTGGCGCAAAAAAAACACTGCACGCTGACGCTAATCGGTGCGCCGGCGCAATTGCGGCAACTGGCACGCGTGTCCGGCGTTGAACATTTTCTTCCCTTTTCGGCAGCATAAATTATGACGATTACCAACGACAGTTTGCAGGCTCGTATACAAAGCGCCTTTCCGGATGAACAGGTAACGATAGGCGGTGACGGGTATCATTTTGAAGCGACGATCGTCAGTAAACAATTTGTCGGCAAACGTGCGATCGCCCGCCAACAATTGGTTTATGCAGCGGTCAATGACTGGCTGAGTTCCGGCGAGCTGCACGCGTTGTCGATGCGTTGTTTGACACCGGATGAAGCGAAATAATCGAGCGATTTTTAAACGTGGTTTCTGACTTTAGTTTCGAAGGTTTTCAATGCAAAAATTACAAATAACCGGCGGTCCTGTTTTAAACGGTGAAGTCCGTATTTCCGGTGCCAAAAATGCCGCATTGCCGATTTTATTCGCCACGATTTTGGCCGAAGAGCCGCTGACGCTGGAAAATATTCCGCATTTGAATGACATCAGCACCACCCTCGCGCTGCTAAATCGTCTCGGCGTCAGAAGCGATATTCAGGGTGACCGCGTGGCGATCGATGCGCGTCATATCGAGCAGTTCGAAGCGCCTTATGAATTGGTGAAAACCATGCGCGCGTCGGTGTTATGTTTAGGGCCTTTATTGGCACGTTTTGGTCAAGCGGATGTGTCGTTACCCGGCGGCTGCGCGATCGGCGCACGTCCGGTTAATTTGCATATTCAAGCGTTGCAACAAATGGGTGCCGATATTGAAGTGGAAGGCGGATTTATTCGTGCACGATTGGCCGCAGATAATCTAAACGGTCGTTTGCATGGCGCGCACATTGTGTTCGATTTGGTCAGTGTCGGAGCCACCGAAAATACCTTGATGGCGGCCGCCATCGCCGAGGGAACGACCATTATTGATAACGCGGCGCGCGAACCTGAAGTCGTTGATCTGGCGAATTTTTTAATTGCGTTGGGAGCCAAAATCGAAGGGGCTGGCACTTCCACGATTACCGTGCACGGCGTTGAAAAACTACATGGTGCGCATTACAGCGTATTACCGGATCGCATCGAAACCGGCACCTATTTGGTGGCCGCTGCCATGACTGGTGGCAAAGTGCGTTGCACGCACACGCGCGCTCCGATGTTGGAAGCCGTATTGCGCAAATTGCAGGAAGCCGGTGCTGATGTGTCATTTGATGACAACAGTATTACGCTGGATATGCACGGTAAACGCCCGCAGGCCGTCAACATTACTACGCAACCGCATCCGGGATTTCCGACCGATATGCAGGCGCAATTTTGCGCTTTGAATTCGATTGCAAACGGTACGGCGTCGATCACCGAAACGATATTTGAGAATCGTTTTATGCACGTGATGGAAATGCAGCGCATGGGTGGTCATTTTGATATTCAAGGTCACACCGTTATCATTCGCGGTGTGGATCACTTAGTAGGTGCGCCGGTGATGGCAACCGATCTGCGCGCGTCGGCATCGTTGGTGTTATCGGCCTTAGTGGCGCGTGGCGATACGGTGATCGATCGCATTTACCATATCGATCGCGGATACGAACGCATCGAAGAAAAATTCAATGCCTTGGGGGCGCAAATCAAACGCCTAGCGTAATGGGGCGGTAGATAAAACATCAACCGCGTGGTGCGCGTGATTGTTGAATACCGCCTCAGCTTTCGCGTTCTTGCACCACCACCATCAGATCGATTTCGTTGTCGCCGCGCCGCACCCGTAATGTCACGGACGTTCCAGGTTTTGAATTGGCCACACGCTGCAATAAATCGGTGACGCCGCTAATGAGCTCACCGTTGAAATGCGTGATGTAATCATCGATCTGCAAACCGCCTAATGCCGCACTTTGTTGCGCGTCAACGGCGGTGACTTTTACCGCCGACAAACGCCACGGCGCATTTTGGTCGCGCACTTCGCCTTCCATGCCGGTACCGGCAAATCCCAGTGATCCGCGTATCACATGACCGTGCGCAATAATTTGTTCGGCGATGTGATGCATGAAATCAGCAGGGATCGCAAAACCAATGCCCTGTACACCTAATTGCGTCGGCAGCACTTCGGAATTAATGCCCACCAACTCGCCTTCGGTGTTCACCAATGCGCCGCCGGAATTGCCTTTGTTGATGGCGGCATCGGTTTGCACTAAGCGAATGAATCCGCGCTCTAATCGTTCGGTGGCGCTGATAATGCCTTGGGTGACGGTTTGTCCGAGCAAGAACGGATAACCGATGGCCAACACCAGATCGCCAACTGATGCGGATTCCTGCGCTAACCGAATCGGTTTTAATAACACGCCATCCACTTTGATGACGGCCAGATCGGTGGCCACATCGCTGCCAATCAAACGTGCACGCACGGTTTGCCCGTCGGCCAATTCCACCGCAATGGCCTCGGCATCTTTTATGACGTGGAAATTAGTCACAATAAAACCGTCGCCACTTAACACCACGCCCGAACCTAAACCAACCTGCACTTTGTCTTGGTTATTTTTGGACGTAATGGCAGTGCGAATGCTCACCACCGAGGGCGTGGCGGTTTGTACGGCGGCGCGATAACTGCGATGACGCAGATCGCGATCGGCGTTGTCATTGTTGTGGTTAATGGCGCTGTCGATGGCAGACGCTCCACTACCGTGCAGATCTCGCATCGCGATATACAACAAGGCCAGCACCACACCGAGCACAATGGCGCGCAAAAAAGTGTTGAACATAAAATTTGCTTCTCTTATTTAATCACAATTAAAAAGCTTTCATCCTGACGCAAAATATTTAACGGTAAACTGCGTGTGGTTTTCGCTAATTCTTTGAATTCGGCCAAGCTGCGAACGCGATAGCGGCCCAGCGCCACGATGATATCGCCTTTCGCCAGACCATAACGGGCGGCCAGTGCATTTTTGCCGACGCCAACCACTTCAAATCCAGCGTCTTCACCGCGTTCTTGTTTCAGTTTTAACGTGACGCCTTCCAGCAAGACATGAATCGAACTGCCGTTAATTTTGTCCTGTTTGTAACTGAGCTTGGCATTGATCGTCAGGCGTTTATTATCGCGAATGAGATCGATGGCCACGTTGCTGTTGACGGCCAACAGGCCTAATTGATTATTTAATTCGACGCGATTGCGCACCGGTTTGCCATTGATACCGACAATAATGTCGTACATTTGTAAACCTGCTTGGTCAGCGGAAGAATTCTCGCTGACGCGATTGATGATCACACCGGAGGTTTGATTGATTTCGAGCGCCTTGGCGAGTTCAGGTGTCATATCATCCGAACTGCTGATGCCGAGCACACCGCGACGCACTTCGCCGAATTGCACCAGTTGTTGCATGATGTGATTAGCGACATTAATCGGGATCGCAAAGCCGATACCGACATTGCCGCCAGCCGGACCGACAATGGCGGTGTTAATGCCCACCAATTCGCCGCGCAAATTCAATAAGGCACCGCCTGAATTACCGGGATTGATGGCGGCATCGGTTTGAATAAAGTGTTCGATATTTTCGATGCCGAGTCCTTGGCGACCCAACGCCGACACGATACCGCTGGTGACGGTATGGCCCAAACTGAAGGGATTGCCGATGGCGACCACGAAATCGCCGACGCGCAATTTGTCGGAATCCGCCAAACTGACGCCCACCAAATTTTTGTTATCGACCTTGATCACCGCGATATCGGTGTCTTCATCGCTGCCGACGATCTGTGCTTTCAATTCGCGGCCATCGACCAGCGTCACGGTGATCTCGTCGGCGTTTCCAATAACGTGATGATTGGTCACGATGTAACCTTTTTGCGCATCAATGATGACGCCGGAACCCAGCGAATTCACTTTGCGCGGCGGTCGCTTGTACATAAAACCGAAAAACGGATCGCGCATCACCGGACTTTCCACCGTGGCGCTGGTGGCGATATTCACCACCGCCGGTGAAACTTTTTCGACCATGGGAGCGAGGCTAGGCAAGGCTTGGCCGTCCACCGCCGTGGGCAAACCGGCCTGTGCCGAAGCGGCGGCCAAAATCAGTCCGGCCACGCGCAAACGCGTTGCCTTCATTACGTCAAAAAACACCGTCGTTAGTCGTCGAATCATCGTTATCCTTCCTCTCGAAAGGTCAGGGTTAAACACGCGAAAAAAAATAAGGGCGCTCGAAATGGCGCCCATATCATACGGTTTCAAGTAATTCGTTGTCAGTGCATTACGCTGCTGCCGAATCGGAATCGTCGTAATCCAGCACGGCATAATCTTTGGGGATGCCAACCAAATAGGGATCGGCTGGGACCGGACAAGCAGCCGCGACCAAAGGTTGCAGATCGTGGTGACCTTTGACGCTGGGGCGTTTAGGAGCTTGCCAATCGGTAGTGACCAAATCGGCAGTCGATTTTTCCGTCGCTGGCAACTTAACCGCCAGCGATTTAGCGCCTTTGGCCAAACGGTCTTCGAGGTCGTGGTGGGCGTTCGATAAACGCGATAACTCACCGCGCATCTCTTTCAAAAACTGTGACATCTGTTCTTTGTAACGCAGCAGTTCGGCATTTTTTTCATTAATTTCGGTTTGCAATCGCTGCACCGCGCGCCCGGTCGGCGACGTACGACGTCCTAACAAAAAGAACGCCACAGCCAGTATCAATCCCATTAACGCCAATAAGCGAATATCCATCACACACCTCGTCGTTACTACAGCGCATCAAGCGCAATTTATTTGTCCTTGGCTAACGCAATTAACTCCGTTTCTTTTAAGCCGCAAACCGAAATTTCAGCGTTACGTCAGCACGCCCAAAGTGTAGCAATGGATTGTGAAAGTGGTGTGTAACCGGTGCGCAAAAACTGTGTGACTTTTTCCCAAGCTTACGTGAGAAAATAGCCATCCCTTGAAGTGAGCTCGGAAATGGGATCGTGGCCGCTACCGAACAACGATTGTTAATCGCCGGACCAGCCGGTGAACTGGAACTCAAATTATTGGAAACGGAATTCACACCGCGCGGTTTAGCGGTGATGTGTCACCCTCACCCGCTGCACGGCGGCACCATGGAAAACAAAGTGGTGTACACCGTGCAACGCGCCTTAGCGGAATCTGGATTTCATTGTTTGCGATTTAATTTTCGCGGCGTCGGCCACAGCGTTGGTGTTTTTGATCACGGCATCGGTGAGTCCGCCGATCTCGTCGCGGTAACGCAGTGGTTACAGCAGCGTTATCCAGCGTTGACGACGCTATGGTTGGCGGGGTTTTCGTTCGGCAGCTTCGTCGCGGCGCGCTGTGCCAATGATCTGCACGCAGCGCAATTGATTTCGATTGCACCACCTGTACAACGATTCGACTTTGCCCAGATGGCGATGCCGCAATGCCCTTGGTTAGTGGTGATGGGCGATGCCGACGAAGTGGTAGACCCGAACGCGGTGTTCGCGTGGCAACAAACGCTACAGCCGCCGCCGCATCTGATCCGTATGAATGGTGCGGGGCATTTTTTCCATGGTCGACTGGTGGAATTGCGTCAACACCTTGTGGCGGCATTACCGGCATGAGCAGCGAATTACTGCGTCGCTATCGCGACGATATCGCCAGCGGACGTCGCCGCGCCGACGCGGTGCAAGCGCGCGCCGTGCAAGCACTTGATCGCGTCGCCTGTGCGTTGATTCAGCATCAAGCACCGTCATGGTTGTCGCGTTTTTTCAACGCGGCACCCGTGCCGGTTAAAGGCTTGTATTGCTGGGGGGGGGTTGGTCGCGGCAAAACCTATTTGATGGACCTGTTTTTCGATACCTTGCCACTGGCACAAAAACGTCGTCTGCATTTTCATCGCTTTATGTATTGGCTGCACGACGAGCTGCGACGCCGAAAAGGTGAATCAGATCCGGTGCGCCAAATCATCAGCGAATTGGCAGGTACCACGCGGGTGTTGTGTTTCGATGAATTTTTTGTCAGCGATATTGGCGATGCCATGCTGCTGGCAGCGACAATGGATGCCTTGTTTAAAAACGGCGTCACGTTAATCGCCACGTCTAACATTCCGCCGCACGATTTGTATCGCAACGGTTTGCAACGCGATAATTTTCTGCCCGCGATTGATCTTATTCTTAAGCATTGCGATGTGCTGGAGGTCGACGGTGGTGTTGACTATCGCCTGCGCGAATTGCAACAACACGGTGTTTATTTAACACCGGCGAGCGCCGATACCGAAGCGGTTTTAAATGAGCACTTCAAACGACTCAGCACCGGCGAACATTTTTCGCAACCCTTGGTGGTCCATGAACGGGCGATTCACACCAAACACTGGAGTGAAGGCGTGGTCTGGTTTGATTTTTCGGCCCTTTGCATGGGGCCGCGTTCGCAAGCCGATTACATCGAAATTTCGAAACGTTTTCACACCGTCTTGATGAGTGAGGTGCCGCAACTCAACGCCGCCAGCGACGACGCGGCGCGCCGCTTTATTGCACTGGTCGATGAGTTTTACGATCGCCACGTTAAACTCATACTGAGCTGTGCCGTACCGCTGGACGATATCTATGTCGGCGAACAGCTGGCGTTTCCTTACGCGCGTACTCGTTCACGATTGCAAGAAATGCAAACCGAAACCTATTTGCGCCAAGCGCATATCCCGTAAAGACTTAAGCGCGATAAAAAAGCCATTGTTCTGCATTAGAACAATGGCCGAATTTTTCTGGTCCTATTTTTTTAACTGCGCCGGAACAAACTCTTCCAGCACTGCTTTTTTCAATAAATTGGGCGGCACCAATCCTTGCGACAACACAAAATCATTAAACGCTTGGCGATCGAATTTTTCGCGCAACATCAGTTGTGCTAATTGCCGCGTTTCCATCAATCGTTGATAACCATAAAAATACGATGTCGCCTGGCCCGGTGCACGAAAGGTATAACGCTGCATTTCCTGCGTTGCCATACCTTCCGATAATCCGACTTCCTGCATCAAGAACGTTTTAACTTGTTCAGGTGTGATGCGATTAAGATTCACCATCGGGTCGAGAAACGCGCGCGCGGCGCGCTGCATTCGCGCCTGCAACGCGAACAACTGACCATCCAGAGGTTCGAACGGTTGCATTTCGGCCTCGGCATACAAGGCCCAGCCTTCAACGTTGACGCTGTTAAACGCAAACACGGCGCGCGCGGTTGAAACGCCTGCTTCGATCATTTTGGCAAATTGCAACTCATGCCCCGGTCGTGCTTCGTGTGCGGTCAAGGTCCACGTTGCGGCCTGATGACTGAAATCATCAAATGCCAACGATTGACCGCTTGCATCTGGAGCCATGCCGGTGGTCAACACAAACTCGCCGTATTCACCGGTGTTGCCGATCAGTCGCGGCGGGTTCATATGCGGAGCCGGTTGTTGCGCGTTTTCGGCGGGACTCGCCAAACGGATCACCGCTTTGCGATCCGGTAAAGCAACGATTTTCTGCTCGTTAATGACGCGCTCAATTTGAGCCAATCGTTGCTCATAAAGAGGCATCACTTTCTCAGCCGCTACTTGCTCTTGTTTCAACTGACGGATCACGGCTCGGTAATCGGCGTTGGAAAATTGCCGCTCAGTTGCAATTAACTGCGCGGTGATGGTCATTTGATTACGGATCTCGGCAAATGAAACCAACGCTTTCGAGATCAGTTCATCAGGCGAAATATCGACACCGAATTGATGCAAATTATCGGCGTACACTTCTGCGGGTAATAAATGGGACTGACGCGCGCGCGGCGCTATTTCCTTGTCTATCCATTTATTGTAAGCGGTCAATTGTTTTTCTAACACCGTCCATGATTTTTGCCAGCCCGGCAAATTGCGTTTGGCCAGCAATTCTTTGCAACCGCTAATCAATGCCTCGGCATTTTGCCGATCCTGTTGCAATTCGCCGACATAGGGACCGATCAAATGCTTGTCGCCAAGACGCGCTTTAGTCAGTTGCATCGCCAGCTCGGTGACCGGTTTATAACCTTTATACAAACCGGCGTATTTTTCCAAACGCGTGAGCAGTTGTTGCTGACGCTCGGCAGGAATGCGAGGGTCCAGTGTCGATTGCACAACACCAAAAATTAATCCGGTGAGGTTGTAATAAGGTAAAAAATAGCGATGATTCAATGTCGTACTGGAAATTTGCTGTTGCGCCGATTCGATCAAGATCGCCATATCCTGCCGGATGCGCAAATCGGTTTCGTTCGCCGAGCGTTTTTGCAACTCAGCAATGGCGGCGTGTAAATCGGCAATGTTTTCATCGAACAAATCACGCGAAAAGTCACTGATAGCATCGTCATAACCGTCAATGCCTAATTGACTGGCACTTTCGGGGGAATATTTGGCTTGTAAATTCAACAACACTTGGGCGTGAGTATTACTTTTTTCTACCCACGCTTGACTGGCCATGGTCGGTAGCGCGAACGCCATAACAATGGCGCTGGCCAGCACGGTGCGTAAACGGTTCATTGGATGTCCTTGTGATGGTGGCAGTGAAGTAGCGCAAGCCTACTGCGTCGATAATCGCTTGCCCACCAAAAAAGTATGTCGAAATACGAACCGGTCGTTAGACTGACGGCGCGCTATTTTTCACGACGACAGGCCCCCTTTGTGAGCACACCAAATTCACCACTGCCATTGCGTTTTGGCGTAGCGGCCAGTCATGTGTGGTTAGCACAACCGTATGCGGGCAACATTCTCGATTTTTTGTGTGAAAAATTTCCGCACGTCGATTTATCGACGTGGCAAACACGGATGCAACGCGGCGAAGTGCGCGATCAAAACAATAACGCCATCGAACATGACTCGCCGTACCGCGTTGGTCTTTGCTTATTTTATTACCGCGACGTCGCGCACGAAGAAACGAAACCATTCGAAATTGAAATACTGTTTCAGATTGAACATCTTTTAGTGGTCGATAAACCTCACTTTCTGCCCACGATCCCGACTGGACAATACGTCAAAGAAACGCTGTTATCGCGTTTACGCGATCGCTTGTCGATGCCGCATTTATCACCCTTGCATCGACTCGATCGCGATACCGCCGGTGTCGTCATGTTTTCCACCGCCATCGCTACGCGCGGTTGTTATCAGCGCCTATTTGAACAACAAAAAATCGCCAAACTCTATCACGCCGTCGCACCCGATAACCCTGAACTCTCATTCCCGATGCGCGTTCGTCATCGTATCGAGCGCGACCAACTGTTTTTTCGTTCGTGTATCGTAAGCGGAACTCCCAACAGTGAAACGCGAATCGAAAAGCTCCACAGCAACGGCACAAGCGCGCTCTACGCGCTGTACCCAACGACCGGAAAAAAACATCAACTGCGCGTACACATGGCGAGCCTAGGCATTCCTATCCTCAATGACCCGTGGTATCCCGTACTAAACCCCGACATTGAAAGCAAAAAACTACCACTGCAATTAGTCGCAAAGAAAATTGCTTTTATCGACCCCCTCACACACCACCCCTTCGAAATTTCGTCGCAACGAGAATTGACGCTGACGGAAGATGAGCGGGAATAAAAAAAGGGACATTAGGTGTGTCCCTTTTTCTTTTTCAGATCTTCGGTCAATGCGCTTTACGTGACGACCAATGCAAATGAATGATTTGCCAGCGGTCGTTTATTTTTTTTAGCACGGCGGTTTCCATGCCGATGCTGTGTACGGTTTTTTGTTTAAATTCGCCGGTGGTTTCGTTTTGGTTTTGAACCACGCACAGGTGTTGGTCGCAGAATTGTGTCTGCTTAAGGTTCTTGTCTCGCGTTGCTTTGCTGTATTCGATATCAGCCGCTAAATGATGAGCGGCGTATTCGCTTTTGCTTTCGGCATAGCCTGATTCGAAGATCTGTGCGTCGTTTGCCAGTAAGGATAAAACCGTCTCGGCGTTGCCTTTTTGCAAGGCTTCATGGAATTGCGTCAACGTTTGCAACGCTTGTTCGTTGGCTGAAGCGCTCGCCACCAGAAAAATTAGCATGAATAATCGCATGGTTAGTCCTAGTGTTGATGATCGGTGGTTTGATGGCTGTGATCATGGTGTTCATCGCCGTCGTGTTGGTGTTCGCTCACGATTTTTTTAAACGGTGTGAATTTGGCTTGTTGCACCGTTTCGTTGGCCATTTTAAATTGCACTACGATTTGCAATTTTTCGTCGCGGCTTAATGCGTTGCTGGCGCGTAATTGATTGCCGCTGACGTACACAAATGTCAATTTGGTCAAACCCTTTCCTGCCAAAGCAGTGGCGGTCGCGCTGGCGTGACGAACGTCTTTTTCCGTTCCGGCATGATCGGTGACGTAGAGATCGACGTTGTCCTTATTGACGACGACTTCCAAGTGATAAGGGCCGGCCATGCGGGTCTGGCCGCCGTGAGCGGATGTGGCTTTATCCAACAGTTCGTCGGTGTGTGACCACGCGTTGCTGGCGAACCACATCAAGGTAGTGGTGAATAATAAGGTTGCGATCGTTTTCATGGTGGCTCCTGTAATTGAAAAATTAATACACATCATTGTTTGGTGATTTCAACAAGCGTTCACACGCCGATTGACCGTAACGCAAAAATAAAACGGGTGTTAACACGGTGTCGAGCAAGGTCGAGCTGATAAGACCTCCGAATATCACTAACGCGACCGGATGCAAAATTTCTTTTCCGGTTTCACCACTGGCCACGACCAATGGCAACAACGCAAACGCAGCGGTAATGGCCGTCATCAACACCGGAATCAGTCGTTCCAGCGAACCGCGTATGACGGTGGCTTGATCAAACGGACAGTGTTCGTGCGCCATCAAATTTAAATAATGACTGATTTTTAAAATGCCGTTACGCGCACTGATGCCGGCTAAGGTAATAAATCCCACCATGCTGGCGATCGAGAGCGGTTGTTGCGCCAGTGTCAACGCGATAACGCTACCGATCAAAGCAAGCGGAATGTTCATCATGATTAAACCGGTTAACAACAACGAACGATAGCGTTGGTAGAGCACGATAAAGATCAAGGTTAGCGAAATGATGGCGAGCACCGCGATGCGTTGACTGGCGTCGCGTTGCGCTTGATATTGTCCTTCGAGACTAACGTGATAGCCACTGGGTAAGGGCAATGCCTGCACCTTTTTTTCGATGTCGGCTACGGTGTCGGAAAGCGAACCGCCTTCGTGATTAGCTGATACCACGATGCGACGACGACCGTTATCGCGGCCGATTTGATTGGGGCCATCGCGTTCTGCAACATCGGCTATCGCTGACAATGGAACGTGACCACCGCGCGCCGGAATTAATAATTGGCGTAAAGCGGAGAGTTGGCGATGTTCGTCGCTTAAGCGCAGCGTCACATTGATGCGGCGATTGCCATCAATGATTTCGGTAACAGTTTGACCGCCCACCATTTGCTCCAGACGTTGCAAAACATCACTGGGAATAACGCCTAATTCGGCGGCACGCGTGTAATCCAGTTGTACGGTAATTTGCGGCACTTTCACTTGTTTTTCGATGCGCAAATCGGTAACGCCCGCCACCGATTTAAGTTGCTGTTCTAAATCGACCGCAAGGCCGCGCAAGGCGGCTAAATCTTCGCCGTAAATTTTGATCACGATCTCAGCGCGCACACCAGAAAGTAAATGATCGAGGCGATGCGAGATCGGCTGCCCGATATTGCTGGCCACCGGCAACACCGCAAGTTGACGACGAATGCCGGCAAGAATGTCAGCTTTATCGTGCGTTTGCGTATCGAGATCGACATCAATTTCGCTGTAATGCACGCCTTCGGCATGTTCGTCCAATTCGGCACGGCCAGTACGTCGTCCCACTTGCGTAACACCCGGCACCGCCAAAATTAATTGCTCGGCTAATTGGCCAAGTTTGTTTGATTCGGCCAGCGCGATACCGGGTTTTAATTGCATATCAATGGTGAGCGTACCTTCGTTAAACGGTGGCAAAAAACTGCGCGGTCGTTGCCATAACAAGGTGATGCTGATGATCAATAAGCAGACGGTAACGCCAATTAAAAAACGGCTGCGTGAAAACGACCAAAGCAAAACGCGTGTATCGAATGCTTTAAGCCGCTGCACTAACCACGTGTCGTGATGGGCGCGCCGCGCGCTGGCGGGCAACAAATAAAAGCACAACACAGGAGTGATCGTGATCGAGATCAGTAACGACGCCAGAATGGCAATAATGTATGCCGCACCTAAAGAGGTGAACAACCGGCCCTCGATGCCGGGCAGCATAAATAGTGGCACGAAAACTAATACCACGATCAACGTCGCGTAAACGATGCCAGAACGCACTTCTAACGAGGCATCGCGCACGATCGTTAGTGCGTTATCACCACGAGGTAAGCGCTCGCGCAATCGCCGCATAATGTTTTCGACATCGACAACGGCGTCGTCGACTAATTCACCTACTGCGATCGCAATGCCACCTAACGTCATGGTGTTAATGGTTAAACCCAACGCAGTAAAGGCCAGTACGCTGATTAAAATCGAAAGCGGAATCGCCATCAGTGAAATAAACGTGGGCCGAAACGCCGCCAGAAACGCGATCAAAACCAGCACGACCATAAACGCACCATCGCGAAGCGCTTCGTTGACGTTGGCCAATGCGCTTTCAATAAACGAGGCCTGTCGAAATAAAATGGTGGCGCGACTTAAACCATCGGGTTTGGTGGCGTTAAATTCGTTCAACTGTTTTTCAATCGCGCGAGTTAATTGTAGGGTGTCGGCGTGTGGTTGCTTTTGCACCGACAACACCACGGCTGGCGCGGCGTTAAAACCGGCATCGCCGCGTTTATTGCGCGCGCTTTCGCGCACATCGGCAACTTGCGACAAACGCACCGGATGATTGTCGCGATGCGCGATCACCAAATCGCGCAAATCATCCAGCTGGCGACTGCGGCCCTGATGGCGAATCAAAAATTCTACGCCATCACCGTCGAGAAAACCGCCACTGGTGTTTTGTCCGAATTTTTGCAAGGCGCGTTGCAGATCGTCGAGTTCAATCTCGGCAGCGTGCATTTTTATTGGATCAGGTGCGACACGCCATTCGCGCAATTCACCGCCAATCGCGATCACTTGCGCAACCCCCGGGATCGCTAACAATCGTGGCCGTAACTGGTATTCCGCCGTCTCTCGCACCTGCATCATATCGCTGCCATTGCTGGCCAAACTGACCAGTAAAATTTCGCCCATGATCGACGCGATCGGCGCCATTTGCGCGTGACTTTCGGGAGGCAGTTGTGCGCTCACGGTGCTTAAGCGTTCGGCCACCATTTGACGGTTACGATAGATATCGGTATTCCAATCAAATTCGACATAAATCACGCTTAAGCCCACACCGGAAACTGAACGCACGCGATTCACGCCGGGCAATCCATTTAAGGCCGATTCAAGCGGAATGCTGACCAAGGTTTCGATTT
>CAZYUS010000025.1:0-27751 GCA_964650615.1 uncultured Pseudomonadaceae bacterium
TGGTCCAATCATGGTGTTTCAGCGAGTACAAGCCAAAGAGTTGGAGGAGTCGCGATGAATACGCAAAGTAATTCGTGGGCATCGTGGACGTGGTTAGGTTTGGGGTATGCCTTTCTTTATGTGCCGATTGTGTTGCTGATTATTTTTTCATTCAACGAGTCGCGCTTGGTGACGGTGTGGGCGGGGTTTTCAACCAAGTGGTACGTCGAATTATTTAAAGATGCGCGAATGCTAGACGGCGCATTGTTGTCGCTAAAGCTGGCATTTTTGACCGCGACTACCGCGACGGTGTTAGGCACGATGGCCGCGCTTTTAATTGTGCGTTTCCGTTTTGCCGGTAAAACCTTGTTTGGCGGTTTGGTGACCGCACCGATGGTAATGCCCGAAGTGATCACCGGTTTAAGTTTGTTGTTGTTGTTTGTCTGGTTGCAGCAACTGTTTCAAATGCGCGAAGGTTTCGGATTTACCGGTTTATGGATCTCGCATGTCACGTTTTCGGTGGCATTCACGACCGTAGCGATCGCGGCACGCTTGCGCGAAATGGATCTGTCATTGGAAGAAGCGGCGATGGACTTAGGCGCGTCACCGTTAAAAACGTTTTTCGTGATCACCTTGCCGATCATTTCGCCGGCGCTGGTGTCGGCGTGGTTATTGGGTTTCACTTTGTCGGTTGATGATTTGGTGATCTCCAGTTTCGTTGCCGGACCGGGCTCGACGACGTTACCGATGATTGTCTACTCGTCGGTGCGGTTGGGCGTCAGTCCTAAGATCAACGCCTTGGCCACGCTTATCGTGGCGCTGGTCACGCTAGGGGTTACGCTGGCGGGTATCTGGATGTATCGCCAAGAGAAAAAACGCGAACGCGAAATCGCGCAAGCGTTTTCCGACGCAAACACGGCCGCCCATTAAGGTCGAGGCCGACGAAAAGTACGACAGCAGGCGCCGTCGTGCTTTTCGAAGTCCGGCGCAGGTGCCGCCAATAACCGCAAAAGACTGCCTAATCGTTCACAAAATTGCCATCTGATTCGATCTTTGACTACACTTGAACGCATCCATACGACGTGTACAAGGACAGTACTGATGGCCTATCTCCACACCGGCACCACGCCCTCCCTCGACCAACTGTCGTCGTTTTTACCCTTTCGCCGCCTGTCATCGATTGAACAGTGTTTGTTGCAGCACGGCGCGCGCATTATCGAGTTTCACCGTGGCCAAGAATTAACCGTGATCGGTGATGTCGATGGCGACGAGTTGTTCTTGTTAAGCGGGAGTGTTGCGCTGATCGCACGCGATGGGGCCAAACGTGTCATGGAAGCAGGAGCCGCCAATGCCTTAGGGGCCATCGCGCAATTACGACCGCGTCAATTTCGCACCTTGGGTGAAACGGCCGGCAGTGTTATTGCGGTGCCGTTCGCCGTCATTGATGGATTGCAAAAACGTGACCAAAACAAAAATCACGTGATGCCGTCGGTCGCGCAACATTCGGCTGACGACAGCGAACGTTTATTTTCGATGATGCTGTCCGATCTGCCGCATCAGCATGTCACGTTACCGGTTTCACGTTCGGGAGCCGCCAGTATCCGGAGTTTGATTGCGCCACCAAACATCAGCGTGATCGCGTTGGCCCAAATCGCTTTAATCGAACCCTCGGTGGCGTTGCGTTTAATTGCGGCGGCCAATCATCCGTTGTTTTTTGATAAGCCAGTTAATTCCTGTTTTGAAGCCGCGATCCGTTTAGGTAACGTGACGACAAGACGTTTGTTGCAGTTATTCACGGCACCGGAATGCGTTCCCGATCGTTATTCGGTGATCGCGCAATTTGTGCAAGACGCAGTGAAACACGCGCGCGAGATCGCGTATTTGTGCGCGCAATTATCCGAGTTAACGCCTGGTTTATTAGTCGCGCGTGCTTACGAAGTAGGGCTCTTGCACAATGTCGGTGAATTAGCGGCACTCGCTTACGCACAACACGCGCCAGAACTGGTTTTGGATGAAACGCGCCGTACGCAATGTATCGAACAAGCACGCGCCCTGTTCGGCGCGACCTTATTACGTTCGTATCGACTCAGTGGCGATTTTGTTACCGCCGCAACTGCCGCTAATAGTTGGCAACGCGATCACTCATCGTCGGTTGATTACGCCGATATTGTTATTTTGGCGAAATTACATTCCGCTATCGGTACTGCGCGTGCGCGTCAAATTCCCGCGATGCATACCGTGCCGGCGTTTACCAAAGTAGCCGGTGGAGAGCTGAATCCCTCGCGCAGTTTGGCCATGATCAAAGTCGCGCGCGCACAAGCAGAAAGTAATTGCGCGCCCGCTTTACGCGCCGCCTAACCTTTACACTCATGATAAAAAACTTCGCCGTGAAGTGCGGCTTGGCTTTGCTTTAATTTCACCTACACTTAACTCGTTGTCTTCGGAGATCGTAATGAGTGTACTGAATCGCAAAACCCCAGCCCAAGAACTTCAAGAATGGACGCAGCGTTTATACGACGATCTCAAAAACCAACGCATGAATCTGCCCGTGTAGCCGGAAGTCACACGCAAATTGCGCGATGTCGACAATGACAACAATGTGCAGTTGCGTGTGTTGGCGCAAACCCTGTCTGCTGAACCGGCTTTGGTTGCGCGATTACTCAAATCCGCCAGTTCGTCGATCATGGGACTGGAGCCAACGCAATCACTGGAAACCGCGATTGCACGATTGGGGATCAATGCCGTGCGCGGTATGGTGTTTAATTATTGTTTATCGAAATTATTTAAAGAGCGTCAAACCGGTCCGCTAAAAGAAGAATTGCGGCGCGTGTGGGCGCGTGCCACCTTAACTGGCTTATTTGGTCAGATGCTGGCGCAGCGATTGAAGCAAGAAAATTCCTATGCGTTACTCGCGGGGCTTATACACAACGTCGGCGCGCTGCCGATTATTGCTTTGTTTACCCAGCGCAAAGAACTGGCCGGAAAATTAGATTTGATGAAAGCCATGTTAGCGACGGAACAAGCTGCGTTGAGTGAAACCATTGCGCGTCATTGGGGCTTGAATGAAGAGCTGGCCGCCGTGCCGCGCCAATTATTGCGTGACAACGAATCGTCGACGTTGCTGGATATCACTCGCTGCGCCATTAGACTGGCTGAGTGGTTTGAATCGCCGGGATTTACCGTGGATGGCATCGCGCGTTTGCCCGCAGCGCGACGTTTGCATATCGACGGAGCGCAATTGGCTTCGTGGGTTGCCGATGCACGTGGACAAATAACTGAACTCTATAACGTACTGGCCGAGTAAATGCTGTTAGAGTCATGGCAATGGCTGCGCGCGCATTGTGATCGCACGCAAAGACAACTGGGATATGTTGGTGAAGCGGTAGCGATTAGCGCACGTTATGCGCGCTGTCGTGAAGCATGGGACAGTCATCTTAATCATTCCAAACAATTTATTACGCAAGCCATCGAGCAGTGCGCACGTCATCGCACTGCGTTGATATTGGGTGCCGGTGCGTGTCTCGATGTGCCGCTGGCGCGATTAAGTTCTCGATTCGAAAAAGTCGTTCTGGTGGATGCGGTAAAATTAGCGCACACCGAACACCTGATAAAACCCTATAAAAACGTCGAGTACATCCTTCACGACATCAGCGAAGTCAATCAGCAATTATTGCGTGCCGATGGTGACACGTTGCTCGAATTATCCACCACGCTGCCGCAGCGTTTTGTCGATGACAACACGATTGATTTGGTGGTGTCGCTGAATTTGCTGTCACAAATTCCGTTGTTGCCGATGCGTTGGTTAAGTCGTGAAAAACGCATGGAGAACAGCGCTATTAATCAGCTTGGCCATAATTTGATGTACGCACACTGTCGTTATCTGATGCAATTTAAGGCGTCGCGGGTATTGATTTTTGACGCTGAACAATGGCTCGAAGATGATAACGGCGTTGCGCACGATTGCCTGCCGTTGAATGATTGGTTACAACAACAGTCACTACTGCCAACACCGCTCGCACAACACGAATGGTTGTGGCACGTCGCCCCGCCCCATGAGCAACACGGTTCACGAACCCTCCATCGCGTTAATGCGTTGTTGTTCGCTAGGTAAATAATTCACGTCTTCCCTCGCTTAAGGGTTATTGCCGCAGCGCAGCTGACCCGTTATAAAGATGACATCCGTTTGCGGATAGTTTGCTGCGTTTTTCGAAATAATCGAATAAATATGAGGTAAATATGAAAACAATAATAAGTGTCGTGAGTGCTGCACTCTTCTCCCTTTGCGCGTCGGCCGATCAAAAGGTTGATAACGTAGAGGCGCGTGCCATCTTTAAAGAAATGATCGAAGTCGATAGCAGTATCGAACATGGCACCGCCGTGGTGGTAAAAAATATCGAAGCGCGCTTGCGCTCCGCTGGGTTCACCGATGAAGCGATCCGCATCGGCGGTGTTAACGAACGTCATCAAAACATCGTTTTTCGTTTGAACGCCAAAAATAACAGCAAAAAACCACCGATCTTGTTTATCGCCCATTTGGATGTGGTGGCGGCGCTGGCCAGTGATTGGACAATGGACCCGTTTACCTTTATTGAAAAAGACGGTTATTTTTATGGTCGAGGTACCAGCGATATAAAAAATGAAGCGGCTAATCTGGTGTATAACTTGATGCGATTAAAACGCGAGGGCTATACGCCGAGCCGAGATATAGTGGTGGCGCTGACGGATGCGGAAGAAGTGGGCGATGAATTCAATGGCATTAATTGGTTGTTGAAGAATCATCCCGATTGGATCAAAGCGGAGTTTGTTTTAAATCTCGATGGCGGTGGTGGTGAAATAAAAAACGGCGTGCGTCGAGCGCTTGACTTGCAAACCAGTGAAAAACTTTATCGTGTATTCGAAGTCAGTGCCAGCGATAAAGGCGGACACAGCTCACTACCCACCAAAGAAAATGCCATACACCGACTAGCGCGCGGACTCAGTAAACTCGATGCTTACCAATTTCCCGTGACGTTAAATGAAACGACGCGGGCCTATTTCAAACAAATGGCCACGTTAACGCAGGAAAACGATCGCGAAGCCTTGCAGGCATTTGCGCAAAACGAAAACCATGCGCTGGCGATTCAATCACTCACCGACAATGTTTATTACAATGCACTGCTACGCACGACGTGTGTGCCGACGTTAATTAGCGGAGGTCATTCTGAAAACGCGTTGCCGCAAAAAGCAACGGCAACCATTCAATGCCGCTTATTGCCGAGCGACAGTACTGATGCGGTTCGCCAGCAACTCATCGCCGTGCTTGACGATGCGCAGCTAGAGGTAAAACAAGTGGGCTCCAATCGCCCTAGCCCAGCGTCGCCACTACGCGATGATGTGGTAACGGCGTTAAAAACCGTCGCCAAAAAACATTTTCCGCAAGCGCAAATTTTACCGGTGATGACCACCGGTGCCTCGGATGGTACGTATTTACGCGCGGTCGGCATTCCGGTTTACGGCGTTTCGGCGTCGTTTGAAGACGTGGACGACGGTCGTGCGCATGGACGTGACGAACGGGTATTGGTCAGCAGCTTTTACGATGCCATCGCCTACACCTACGATTTGATGAAATACCTTACGCGCTGAAGATGATGGGGCAGAGCGTTCGGCTCTGCCCCGCTGCACACCGATATTTCGATTTCTTGATCAACTCTGATCGGTTAGGCTAAAGGCCTGACCATTATGTTGATTCGCGATGCATCCTTTTTCCCGACTTTTTGGTTACGCCAAAAACTATCGCCGTGATTTTTATCTCGGCACATTGTATTCAATTCTGAATAAATTTTTCGACATCTTGCCCGAAGTATTGATCGGTGTTGCCGTCGATATCGTGATTAACGGTGAGAAATCGTTCTTAGCGCGCGAAGTGCTGCAACAGTTCGGTATCAGCAGTACGTGGCATCAGTTGCTGGTACTCGGCGCTCTGAATATGCTGATCTGGATAGGCGAGTCGTGGTTTGAGTATTTGCACCATCTAAAATGGCGCAATCTCGCGCAATCTTTGCAACATGAACTGCGACTCGACACCTATCAACACGTGCAAAAATTGGAATTGGCTTATTTCGAAAATCGTCGCACCGGGAATTTACTGTCCATTCTCAATGACGACATTAATCAGATGGAGCGTTTTTTAAATACCGGTGCTAACGAAATCATTCAGGTGTTTTGTTCCAGCTTGATGATTAGCGCCGTGTTTTTTGTTTTGCAACCCACCATTGCACTGGTGGCGTTACTGCCCATCCCGATCATTTTATATGGCGCATTCTGGTTCCAAAAACGTCTTGCGCCGCGTTACGCGCAAGTGCGCGAAGCGGCTGGTGATGTAAACGCGCGACTGAACAATAATTTGCTCGGCCTAGCCACGATAAAAAGTTTTGCCACCGAACAATTCGAAGCGCAGCGTATCCGCGAGGCCAGCGACACATACCGAGCGACCAATGCTGCCGCGATTAAAGTCAGTTCGGCCATTACGCCAGTGATCCGAATGGCGATTTTGGCGGGATTTACCACCACTTTGGTGTATGGTGGATATTTAACGCTGCACGATGAATTGGCCGTCGGTGCGTATTCGGTTTTAGTGTATTTGACGCAGCGATTATTGTGGCCAATGACTCGCCTTGCCGACGTGGCGGATATGTATCAACGCTCGATGACAGCGATTGACCGCGCGCTTGGTTTGTTAGAAACACCCATCGCGATCGCGTATGAAGGGCAAGCCATACACGTCAAAACGGTGCGTGGCGAATTGCGCTTTGAACACGTGCAATTCAGTTATGACGGCGAACGTGCGGCCTTGCAGAACATTGATTTCACCATCGCAGCCAATAATACGACAGCGTTTGTTGGCGCGACCGGTTCTGGTAAAAGCACCTTGGTAAAATTACTGCTGCGCTTTTATCATCCCGATCAAGGGCGGATCTTGTTAGATGGGCAGAACGTTGAAAGCATAAATTTACAAGATCTGCGCCGTGCCATGGCTTATGTTAGTCAGGACACCTTTTTAACTGACGGAACCGTGGCGGAAAATATCGCCTACGGCCTGCCCGACACCGATATTAACGCGATAAAAAACGCCGCGATCGCCGCCGAAGCGATGGAGTTTATTGAAAAAATGCCACAAGGTTTTGCGACGCGTATTGGCGAGCGCGGGCAAAAACTTTCTGGCGGTCAACGTCAACGACTGGCATTAGCGCGCGCCATTTTGCGTGATCCGGCGGTGTTGATATTAGATGAGGCCACGTCGGCCGTAGACAATGAAACTGAAGCGGCCATACAGCGGTCGTTGGAAAAGATCAGTCAGAATCGCACCACTGTCGTGATCGCGCATCGTCTGTCAACGATACGGCATGCGGATGTCATTCACGTTCTGGAAAATGGTCAAATTGTGGAAAGCGGCACACACGACGAGTTGATGCAGCGTAATGCTTGCTATGCCAGCTTGTGGCGTTTGCAAACCGGAGAAAAATAATCATGTTGCGTGCGTATGTCCGTTTGGTGATGTTTGCATTAGGATTGTTAGTGGGCATGCAATTGCCGTCGTTTATCGACCAATATCAAAAGCGCGTCGATGCGCATTTGCTCGAAGCAGAAGATAATTTTCAGCTATTTCAGCGTACCGCCGATCGTCATTTCGGTGGTAATGTTGACGCGATGATCGCGCACCACGAAAAAAGCCCAGATCCGGTGTTCAACGAAGACGCTGACAGCATTCGCCATCTTTGGCAGCGCGTGCAGTTATGGCGCATTGAAAATGACGCGCTATCTCATGGTTGGATCGCATCGGCTTGGCATATCGCGTTTCACGCTAATGCCGATATTTATCGCGAAACGTATCACGCGTTCACGCACACTATAGTGCTGACGCAAGAAGCCATCGTGGCCGCCTTGGTAAGCGCGTTTACGTTGGCGTTTATCATCGAATTATTGTTGGTGTTAATTTATCGTTCGTTACGTATTGAAACGCGCGCATGATAAGCGTTTGTGCATCGATCGTTGCTTGACCGAAATTAATGAGGCTGAAATCAAAATGTAGAAAACATTCATTGCCGCTACGCTTGGCGCGCTTTCGTGTGTCACTTTCGCGGCCACGATCGCAGAGACCACTCGTGCGATGTCTTCGCAGTCTGGGTTGTTTGATGTTTATCGAGATCAAGACAATGGACGGGTTTTACTCACCATCAAACAATGGCAACAACCGTTTTTATTATCGACTTCTCTGCCGTATGGATTAGGCTCCAATGACGTCGGACTGGATCGCGGGCAATTAGGCAATATGCGTTTGGTCGAGTTTCGGCGATACGGAAAAAAAGTCATGTTAGTGCAGCGCAACACGCGTTTTGTTGCCCATTCAAATGACGAAGCCGAACGTCAATCGGTGCTAGAAGCGTTTGCCGAATCGGTGTTGTGGTCTGGTGACGTGATCGCTAACGACGGCGATAACAAGACGCTGGTGGATTTCAGTTCGTTTTTACTGGCCGACCAACATGGCGCGGCGAAGCGACTGCAAGACAGCAAACAAGGCAGTTATAAAGTCGATGACAAGCGCAGTGCCATTTTGCTCGAACAGATAAAAAATTTTCCACGCAATACCGAGTTTGAAGTGTTGTTGACCTTGGCGGGCGGCAATAACGGTGATTATGTTAATCAAGTAGCGATGGACAGCGAAAGCGTGTCGTTACGCCAACACATCAGTTTGGTGCAACTGCCGGAAACAGGTTTTACGCCGCGTGTTTATCATCCGTTTTCTGGCGGTATTGATGTCGGTTATATTGATTTTGCCACGCCGCTTAGCGATACCTTGGATAAACGCTTTCAGGCGCGTTTTCGTTTGCAAAAAAATAACGCCGGTGAAGTGTTAACGCCGATTATTTTTTACCTTGATCGCGGCACACCGGAGCCAGTGCGTTCGGCCTTATTAGAAGGTGCACGCTGGTGGAGCAGTGCTTTTGACAAAGCAGGGTTTAAGAATGGCTACCGCGTTGAGTTAATGCCGCCCGATATCGATCCGATGGATATTCGCTATAACACCATTCAGTGGGTGCATCGCGCGACACGCGGTTGGTCGTATGGCAGTTTTTTAGCCGACCCGCGCAACGGTGAAATTATGAAAGGCGCGGTGACGTTGGGATCGCAACGCGTACGACAAGATATTTTAATTGCCGAAAGTTTATTAGCGCCATACGGCAAAGCGAACGAAACCGCATTGAAACAACAAGCCGAAGCGATGGCGCTGGCGCGTTTGCGACAGCTAGCGGCGCACGAAGTCGGACATACATTAGGTTTTAGCCATAATTTTGCGGCGAGTCGTCAAGAGAACGGTTCGGTGATGGATTATCCGCATCCGATGTTATCGTTAACGCCCGCCCAAACGATTCAGTTGACCTCGGCTTACGGTGTCGGTGTCGGCGAATGGGATGACTATGTTGTTCGTCATGCTTACACCGAATTCAACGCCGATACAGAAATCGCAGAATTAGAAAAACTGCGCGAGCACATTCGTGAGCGCGGATTTCGTTATAGCAGCGATGCCGATGCGCGCGCGCCAAACTCGGCACATCCTGATGGGCTGTTGTGGGATTACGGCAGTCAAAGTTTGCCCACTTTTGACGCGCTGCTACGCGTGCGCGAGGTTGCATTAAATCATTTCTCCTCGGCCGTATTGCCGCCGAATCGTCAAGCAGGCGAAATCGAAGCGCGATTGGTGCCGGTTTATCTGTTGCATCGCTATCAAACCGATGCAGTGGCGCGTTTACTCGGTGGCGTAAATTATGAATACGGTGTGGCCGGTGATCGTCATAGCGGCAGTGCGGTGGTTTCTGCGTCGCAACAGCGCGAAGCGTTAAGTCGTGTGATCAAAACCTTGCAGGCCGAAACGCTGGCGATTCCCGATGCGGTAGTAAAATTAATGACACCACCGTCGAATGGTTACGAACGAAGTCGTGAATATTTTTCGACGCAAATGGCACCGGTTTTTGATGCCTTGGCCGCCGTCGAATCAGCGGCGGCATTAAGCGCGCAATTATTATTTGAACCGGCGCGTTTGAATCGCATGGCGTGGCAATCGGCCAGCGATCCGAAACAGTTGTCGGTAAGTGAAATGCTCAACACGGTTTTTAATGCAACGTGGAAAGCGCATTGGAAAGATGAAAAAAATCCTTCGCTTGCGACCGTGCAGTTGACGGCGAATTGGGTTGTTCTCGACAGCTTGATCGCTAGCCTCGACTCCGGGCAGTTGCATCCAGTGGTGGTGGCCGACATTCGTATGCAGTTGCAAAACTGGCGTCAATATCTGCAACAATCGGCGCTGGGTAAACCGCACGCGCAATACCGTGAAGCGGCGAAGTACATTGATGATTATTTGGCTAACGCTGTTCAGTTTAAACGCCGCAGCAAACCGGTTATTCCTCCCGGCGCTCCCATCTAAACCGAAGAGTGCTGGCTTAAGTAAAAAACAAATCGAACGAAAGGAACATACAATGCGTCACGTTGTTTTGGCGTTTCTAGGCTGGTGCAGCGTGTCGGTATGCGCGGCGAACGAATTGGATAGCATCGCACGCGAATATGTCGATCTGGTGCTGTCCATCGGCGAGCACGATGCGGCGTACGTGGATGCGTATTATGGTCCGGCAGAGTGGTTGGGTGCAGTGAAACAGCGCGCCCTGACGCTAAATGACCTTGATATAAAGCTGAGTAGTGTAAGTAAGCGCCTTGCCACCGCACGCGTCAGCGGTTCGGATCCGATGTTGAAATGGCGCAAACTTTATTTAAGCAAACAACTGCGTGCGATGGAGTTTCGTTTGCGAATGCTTAAAGGCGAACGCAGTCAATTCGATCAGGAAACAGCGGTGTTATATGACGCGGTTTCACCGCACCATGATCGCGAGTATTACGAAGCGTTGTTAAGTGATTTACAAACTCTGCTGCCCGGAAACGGTTCATTGGTCGAACGTATGAACACTTTCCGTCAGCAATTTGTTATCCCGCGCGAAAAACTTAAAACGGTAATGGATGCGGCCATCGCCGGTTGCCGCGAAAAAACCAAACAATTTATCGCGCTGCCGGAGGGCGAAAATTTCCGTCTTGAATTTGTTACCGATCGGCCATGGAGTGGGTACAACTGGTATAAAGGCAATTACCAAAGTTTGATTCAAATAAATGTCGAGTTTCCGATTTATATCGATCGCGCCGTTGACCTCGGTTGTCACGAAGGCTATCCCGGTCACCACACTTATAACGTGTTGCTTGAACAAAAATTGGTGAAAGAGCGGGGATGGGTTGAGTTTAGCGTTTATCCACTGTATTCGCCGCAATCCATGATGGCCGAAGGCAGCGCGAATTACGGCATTGCGATGGCGTTTCCCGGTGCCAGCCGAACCGAATTTGAGCGCGAAAAACTCTATCCCTTAGCCGACATTAATCCTGCGTTGGCGGCGCAATATCGCGCGGTGCAAGAGGTGTTGGCCAAGCTCAGTTATGCCGACAACGAAGCGGCGCGCCATTATCTCGATGGCCTTCATAGCAAACAAGAAACGCTAGATTGGCTCATCAACGTGTCGCTTTATCCGATTGAAAAAGCGCCGCAACGTATTCGATTTTATGAAGTCAATCGCGGATACGTCATCAATTACAATGTTGGCCGTGATTTAATTGGCGATTATATCGAGCGAAATTCGGCACAAGAAAGCGGCGATGAAGCACAAGCACGGCGGTGGCAATTATTCACCGAGTTGTTGTCGTCGCCGCAATTACCCAGTTCGTTGAAATAAATGTCGCGGAAAAATAACGGGCGATTCAAGAATCGCCCGCACTAAGGGTTTCAAACGATTTTATAACGCGATGTCCTTGGGAAACGCGACCAAATCATCGTGATCGAATTTATCAATGGCTTCGGGACCTTCGATGCGCGTGTTCCAAGCGTAATTTAATTTTACATACAGCTCGGGAATACGTTCTTCCATAATTTCTTTGACCGCTTCCGGATCGCCCTCAATGTCCATGATGGCTTCTTCGAGCGCCGCGAGTGCGTCGTTTAATGTGGTTAGTACCCAATCGGCGTCAATGGTTTTGGTTGCCATGGTTTGGCTCTCCTTGAAAACAAAAAGGCCGCTTCAAGCGGCCTTTCGTTAAAGCGTATGTGAATTACAGTTGTGGGCCAGCGGCGACGATCTTGGCATCAACATTGAATTTCTTAAAGTTGTTGATGAACAATTCGACGAGCTTTTTGGCTTCTGCGTCATACGCCGATTTATCCGCCCACATTTCACGCGGGTTTAAGTATTTGCTATCAACACCGCTTAAGGTAGTCGGGATATCGAGCTGCAAACCGGCCAAACGCGTTGTTGTGGCGGTTTTCAATTCACCGGACTGAATGGCGGCTACGACGGCGCGCGTCACAGGGATCGGGAAGCGTTTTGCACCCATGGCCGGTGTACCACCGGTCCAGCCGGTGTTGACCAAATACACTTTGGCACCCGATTCATCCATGCGCTTCATTAATAACTCGGCGTAAACACCGGCAGGGCGCGGGAAAAACGGTGCGCCAAAGCACGTCGAGAAGGTTGGTTCAATCGACGCGGCAGAACCCATTTCGGTGGAGCCGACTTTTGCGGTGTAACCACTTAAGAAGTGATAAGCGGCGGCTTCGCGCGACAAAATAGAAACCGGCGGCAACACGCCCGTCATGTCGCAGGTTAAGAAAATAATTGCATCTGGTTCTTTGCCACGATTTTCCGGTACGCGTAATTCAACAAATTCTAACGGGTAGGCGGCGCGTGAATTTTGCGTCAATTTGCCATCGTCATAATCCGGTGAAGCGTCAGCGTTTAAGACGACGTTTTCCAAAATAGTGCCGTGGCGGATCGCATTCCAAATCACCGGTTCGTGATCTTGGTTAAAATTGATGCACTTGGCGTAGCAACCGCCTTCGATATTAAACACGGTGCCAGGACCCCAGCCGTGTTCATCGTCACCAATTAAAAAGCGTTTTGGATCGGTCGACAGCGTGGTTTTTCCGGTGCCGGACAAACCAAAAAATAACGTCACTTGACCTTCTTTCGATGCGTTGGCTCCGCAGTGCATCGGCAACACACCTTCGGCCGGCAACAAGAAATTTTGCACTGAGAACATGGCTTTTTTCATTTCGCCGGCGTAACGCATACCGGCCAATAATACTTTGCGTTGTGCAAAATTAATAATGACGCAACCATCCGAATTAACCCCATCGCGTGCGGGGTCGCAAACAAAACCGGCGCAATTCAAAATTTGCCAATTCGGTTTATTGGACGGATTGTAGTGCTCAGGTTGGATAAATAAATTGCGGCCAAACTGTTGTTGCCATGCGGTTTCGGTGCGCATTTCAACTGGCAAATAATATTTCGGATCGGCACCGACATGTAATTCGCTAACAAATTTTTCCGGCAATGCCGCGTAATGTGCTTCAACGCGCGCCCACAACGCATCGAATTTATCTTGTGCAATCGGTTTATTGACTTTGCCCCAATCAATGCTGCTGCTGGTGCTGGGCTCGTCGACAATGAAACGATCATTGGTGCTGCGTCCGGTGCGTTTGCCGGTTTCAACAACGAGCGCGCCGTTGTTGGCGAGCTTGCCTTCGTTGCGCGCCAAGGCCGCTTTGAATAATGCATCGGTGTTCAAATTTTTATGTACACCCGTACGAGCCGTAACCGTCATGTTGCATTCCTCGATGTTTAAGTAACGTTTGAAGTGAAAAAACTTGTCGCCGAACTCTCCGTGCATACGTATGCACTTGGAGGCAAAAAAATTTTGGAGAGTACGAAGAAAAGCCCTTTCAAGCGGGGCGGGGATTATCGCAATCTGACGCTACGTAATGCTAGCGTTGAAACGCGGATGCTCAAAAAAAAGCCGTGCTGCTGACGACGATCGCACGAAGCGTTGAATCGCGTTCGGGGTGACGCTGAAATGACAGCGATGTCATTGCGATCATTTTCTGCGCTAAAAAAAAGACAGCACGTCGCGGTGCTGTCTTTTTTCAAACCGTCCGGCGGCACGCGTTTTAATATTGTTCTTTCGGTGGTGTGCGCACGACCAGCAAACGAATTTCCGTCATGTCTTCAATCGCGAAGCGTATGCCTTCGCGGCCAAGGCCCGAGTCTTTAACGCCGCCATAAGGCATGTGATCGACACGCCAACTCGGAATATCACCGATAACGACGCCGCCGACCTCAAGCAAGTCCCACGCTTTTTGCATTTTGTAAATATCGCGGGTGAACACGCCGGCTTGCAAACCAAACGGCGAATCGTTGACCGCTTTGATCACGGCATCAAAGTCATTGAATTTATACAGCACCGCTAATGGACCAAACGCTTCTTCACAATTCACCGCACACGCCGACGGTGCGTTTTCAAGCACGGTGGGTTCTAACATTGCGCCATCGCGTTTGCCGCCGCATAACAAGGTGGCTCCGGCGGCAACTGCATCGTGCGTCCATTTTTCTAATCGTGCCGCTTCTTTATCGGAGATCATCGGGCCGATAAACGTCGCGGGATCTTTGGGATCGCCGCATTTCAATGCCTTGGTGGCGGCGACAAATTGATCGCGGAATTGATCGTAAATTTTTTCGTGTACATAAATACGTTGCACGCTGATACAGCTTTGGCCGCTTTGATAAAACGCGCCGAAAATGACCCGTTTTACCGCGTCGTCGAGATCGGTGTCGTGATCTAAAATGGCGGCGGCATTGCCGCCTAATTCCAGCACCACTTTCTTTTTACCTGCGCGCGCTTTCAAATCCCATCCGACTTGCGGCGAACCGGTAAATGACAACAATTTCAAGCGTTCATCAACGGTAAATAAATCGGCCCCATCGCGTGAGCAAGGCAAAATCGAAAATGCGCCTTTAGGCAGATCGGTTTCGGCTAAGACTTCGCCAATGATCAACGCGCCAATCGGTGTCATCGACGCCGGTTTTAAGACAAACGGGCAACCGGCTGCGATCGCGGGAGCGACTTTGTGCGCGGCCAGATTGAGCGGAAAATTAAACGGCGAAATAAACGAGCAAGGTCCGATCGGAACGCGTTTCCATTGCCCGCTGTAACCGTGGGCGCGCGCCGCGATGTCCATCGGCATGACTTCGCCATAAATCCGAGTAGATTCTTCGGCGGCGATGCGGAAGGTGTCGATCAAACGCGTGACTTCGCCGCGCGCGTCGTTAATGGGTTTGCCGTTTTCGACGGTGAGTGCTTGCGCTAATTCTTCTTGTCGTTCGGTGAAGCGTTTGACGCAATGGTGCAACACGGCTTGGCGTTTATAAGCAGGATAACGCGCCATTGCGTGTTTGGCGTGGTCGGCGGCGGCAATCGCGGCGTCGATCGCCTTGGCGTCGGCCAAAGCGACGCGGGTGGCTTCTTTGCCGCTGTATTTATCGGTGACGACGAGGTCGGCATTGGCATACACGGCTTCATTGGCGAGGTAGTAGGGGTAGCGTTCTTTTAACATGGCGGCGTCTTGTGTGTGTTTAATATATTGAACAAGGCTACCCTAGAAGCGGGGCGGTGGGCAACGTTTTCAACGCCAGTGCCGTCGACGGTGTTTAGGGAAACGAGGCAAGTGGGAGTAATGCGTGTGGGCGCGCTGGGTGCTTGCGATTCTGCGGGCCGACGCTCGCGTGCTTCTGGCAAAATGCCGCACCCCGAAAGTCGGCAAATCAACGAGTTAGCGATATATGCATATTGTGATGACCGGTGCGACCGGATTTATTGGCCGCCATTTGTGTGCTTATTTGCGCGCCCAAGGCCACGACATCAGCGCGTTAGTGCGCGATAGCGTCCGCGCCAAAAAAATTCTCGGGCGTTCGGTGATGTTGTTCGAACGTTGGCACGATGCACCGCTACATGCCGATGCCGTGATCAATTTGGCGGGCGCGCCGCTGGTGGGCGCGCGCTGGAGCGAAAAAAATAAAGACCGTATGCGGGCTAGCCGACTGGCCACGACGCAAGGCCTGATCGCATGGTTGCCGCGTATGCACGTGCAACCGGAAGTGTTGATCAATGCGTCGGCGGTTGGTTTTTATGGTTACGATGACGAAAAAATGTTTAGTGAAAATGACCACGCTGGAAGCGATTTTGGCGCGCAATTGTGCCACGAATGGGAGGCGCTAGCCGCGCAGGCCGAAGCGTTGAAAGTACGCGTGTGCCGTGCGCGTTTTGGCGTGGTGTTGTCGCCACACGGCGGGGCATTAGCGCGTATGTTGCCGGCGTTTAAATGGGGCATGGGCGGGCCGCTTGGCGACGGAAATCAATGGTTGTCGTGGATTCATCTCGACGATTTAATGGCGGCGATCACGTGGTTATTGTCGGCGCGCGAACAAAGCGGCGCGTTCAATTTCACCGCACCGCATCCGGTGCGCAATCGCGAATTTACCCACGCCTTGGCGAATGCAGTAAATCGAAAAGCGCGTTGTCGTGTGCCGTCTTGGGTGCTGAAAGGTTGGCTGGGTGAAGGGGCGAATTTATTGTTGAAAGGGCAATACGTTATCCCAGAACGTTTGCTACAAGCCGGTTTTCAATTTCGTTATCCAGACGTTGTTGACGCGTTAAATGAAGTAGGAGTGAAACGGTGAAACGACTTGATCAATTGCTCAGTAATTTAGGCGTATGTACGCGCCGCGAAACACGTTATTTGATTCGTGATGATCGTATCGTCGTGGCGGGTGAATTGGCCAAAAGCGCCGATCAACGCGTCAATCCGTATGAGGTATTGGTCGATGATGAACCGCTCGATCATCCCGATGGCATTTTGATCGCGTTGCACAAACCGGTGGGTTATATCTGCACGCATGACGGCAGTGAAGGCTTGCGCATTTACGATTTATTGCCGGTAACGTGGCAGTTTCGCGATCCGAAAGTCGTTAGTATTGGTCGCTTGGATAAAGACACCAGTGGATTGATTCTGGTCACCGATCAAACCGAATTAGTGCATCGCTGGACGTCGCCCAAAACACGAATAGAAAAGGTCTATCACGCTGTTGTGGACAAGCCATTGCAGACCGACGTCGTACAACAATTTGCCAGCGGTTTGCAGCTGCGCAGTGAAGACGATGCGTGTTTACCTGCGCAATTAGTGATTACCGGCGAACGCCATGCCACGGTGACGATATGCGAAGGGCGTTATCATCAAGTGCGGCGAATGTTCGCGGCATGTGGTTATCGCGTCGAACAATTACACCGCGCGCAACTGGGCGATTATCAGCTTGATGATTTACCAGTAGGCGAGTGGCGCGATTTAGACATCCCCAAATCTGTGTAATGGATATTGATGGCCTTTCGGAAATACAAATGAATAACAAACAGCACTGGAGTTTTCCGTCTTGGCTGGCATGGCAGGCACTCGTTAACGCGATTTTATGTGCCGCTATAGCTAGCTACAATTGGCCGAATCGCCCCGATTTTCCGATCGCCGCTAAAGTGTTTTATGGCATTGCCTTACCGGCGCAATTTCTATGGATGGCGTTGTTGTTGGCGGTATTGCCGTATGTTATTCATCTTGTCATACGCCGCGATACCGTTACTCGTGTAACGGCGATTACCGTCTTCGCGATCGCGATGGCACTGGTCATTACCGATACCAAAGTATTCGAACTGTATCGCTTCCATCTGAATGCGATGGTGCTTAATTTGTTCTTCGGTGGCGCATTGCAGGATAATTTATCGTTTTCATTCGGATTATGGTTATTGATCGCGGCCATCGTGCTCGCTTTATTTGTCGTGCAATGGGCCGTGCTCCAATTCATCGAGCGATTTTCAGTGCTTAGTCGTGCGCTGCAACCAAGCAAAATCGCGTTGTTAAGTATCGGTCTGGTGTTGGCTGCGAACTTGACGCACGGTTGGCATGAAGCCATCGGCAACACCGATGTCACCACGCAAGTTCGTTATATTCCGTGGATGCAACCGCTTACGATGAAAAGTCTGCTGCGTAAAATGGGCGTCGAAGTAAAAGCCAGCGACGAATCCGAGAATATTAACGTTTCCAAACACAGCGCCCTCAATTATCCCAAGCATGCGCTGCAATGCAGCGCCACGTCGCCTTACAATGTTTTGGTGTTGATGGTGGATTCCTTGCGTTTCGATATGCTCAACGCCGAAACGATGCCGACAACATTTCAATTTTCATCGCAAACCATTCGTTTCGATCAGCATTACAGTTCCGGTAATGCCACCCGCTTCGGAGTGTTCGGTTTTTTCTACGGCATTCCGTCCAGTTATTGGGGGCAAATGTTAGCGGAGGAACGGGGATCGGCGCTATTTAGCGAATTGCTTAAACAACAATTCGATATTCATTTATTGTCGAGTGCGACACTAACCAGCCCAGAATTTGATCGCACCGCCTTCTCGCAGGTCCGTGATCGTATTCGTTCGGCCCCGCGCAAATTATCGATCGCCGAACGCGACATATGGTTAACCGAAACCGTGATCGATACGTTGCAACGCGACAATACCGCGCCCTTTTTTACGTTTGCTTTTTATGACGCACCGCATGGTTTTGGTTTGCCAGAAGGGTTTGTGTCGCCGTTTCAACCGATGATCGACAGCGTGAATTATCTCGATCTCGGTCCCGATTCTGATCGCGTGACGTTTTTTAATCGCTACAAGGCTTCGGTGTTATTTACGGATCAGCAAATCGCGCGCGTACTGAAACAACTTGAATCACGGCAACTGCTGGATAACACCATTGTCATTATCACCAGTGATCATGGACAAGAGTTTAATGATCTCAATAAAAATTATTGGGGTCACAACAGCAATTACAGTGATTATCAAGTAAGGGTCCCCCTATTGGTGCGCTGGCCCGGTAAAGCGTCAACACAGGTGTCGGCATTGACCGCTCATGAAGACGTGGTGCCAACTTTGATGCAACACGTATTAGGTTGCAAAAATTCGGTGACTGATTACAGCACCGGCGAAGATCTCTTTGCGCCGGTAACGAACCGCGCCTTACTCATCGAAAGTTGGTCGGATCGCGCTATTGTTTATGGCGATCGCATTTATCAGTACACCAGTTACGGTGCCGCCGATGTTTATGACCGGCAATACAATACACTCGCCGATGAAAAGCCCGACAGCGCGGCAGTTGCGAAAATTTTGCAAAAAATGACGACATTTTATCAGTGATCGGTTTTAGCGCACCGAGGTATCGACTCAATTAGGTCCGATGAATACACCTGCCTTGCAAACTCTACAGCGTGTTTTTGGCTACGAGCAATTTCGTGGCCAACAACAGGCTATTGTCGATTGCCTGCATAACGGTGACGACGCGTTGGTGTTGATGCCAACTGGCGGCGGCAAATCCATGTGCTATCAAATTCCGTCGCTGTTGCGTGACGGTGTTGGCATCGTGGTGTCGCCGTTAATTGCCTTAATGCAGGACCAAGTGATGAGTTTGCGCGAAGTCGGTGTGCGCGCGGCGGCATTGAACTCGTCATTAACCGCGAGCGAAAACGTGGCGATTGAGCGCGCGTTACGCGACGGTGAATTCGACCTGCTTTATGTTGCCCCCGAACGCCTGTTGATGACGCGTACGTTGGAATTACTCGACCGGTTATATCGCGAGAAAAAAATTGCATTATTTGCCATCGACGAAGCCCATTGCGTATCGCAATGGGGGCATGATTTTCGCCCCGAATATATGCAGTTATCGCTGTTACACGAACGCTTTCCGAGCGTGCCTCGCATTGCCTTGACGGCAACGGCGGATGCTCGCACGCGGCAAGAGATCGTGCAGCGTTTGGCGCTCGAAAACGCTCGTCTTTTTATCGACAGTTTCGATAGGCCAAATATCCGCTATCACATTAAACCGAAGAAAAATAGCAAAGAACAATTATGGCGTTATCTGCGTGATCACCATAACGGCGACGCCGGTATTGTTTACTGTTTATCGCGTCGCAAAACCGAAGAAGTGGCTAGTTTTTTGACCAATAGCGGCATTCCGGCGTTGGCTTATCATGCCGGTATGTCGACCGCGCAACGCGAACAACATCAACACCGTTTTATCTATGAAGATGGTCTGGTGATGGTCGCCACCATCGCGTTCGGAATGGGTATCGACAAACCCGATGTGCGCTTTGTTGTACACATGGATCTGCCCAAAAGTATTGAAGCGTATTATCAAGAAACCGGACGTGCCGGACGCGATGGATTGGCCTCCGATGCCATGTTATTTTACGGCTATCAAGATCTGGTGTTAATCAAACAGATGATTGAGCAGGGCGAAGCCGGTGACGAGCAAAAGCGCGTCGAACTGCACAAATTAAATTTACTATTGGGTTTATGCGAAACGGTTGATTGTCGTCGCCAAGTGTTGCTGAATTATTTTGGTGAAAGCGCGACGCAGGCGTGCGGTAATTGCGATAACTGCCTCAATCCGCCGCCCAGTTTTGATGGTCGCGTGGTGGCGCAAAAAGCGCTGTCTACGGTGTATCGCACGGGCCAGCGTTTCGGTGTGGCGTATCTGGTTGATGTGTTGATGGGCAAATCCGACGATCGGATCAAACAGCATCAACACGACAAATTAGCCGTTTTCGGCATCGGCAACGAACTGGACGGCGGCACGTGGCAATCGGTGTTTCGCCAGTTGGTGGCGGCGGGGCATTTGCGCGTTGATCACCATGCGTATGGCGCGCTCAAACTCAACGAATCATCGCGCCCGTTGCTGCGAGGCGAGCAAGCGATCGTATTTCGGCTGGATGAAAAGAAAAAAACTAAGAAACAGCGCGAACAATTAAGCGGATTAGCGGATGACGACCAGATTTTGTTTAATGCCTTGCGTGCGCTGCGCCGCGATTTAGCCAAAGCCAACAATGTTCCCCCGTATGTCATTTTTCATGACAGCACATTACAGGCGATGGTGCAGAACCGCCCGCAATCGCTGCACGAAATGTCTTCCATTCCGGGGATCGGTCAACGCAAACTGGAACAATACGGCGCCGACTTTATCGGCGTGATCCGCGAACATTAAAAATGGGATTTTTTAAGGTGATGCCATGAAAACGGTTTTTTCATTGTTGTTATTGCTGTGGTGTTCCGTGACGCTTGCGCTTGGTCCAAATCCCGCTCGGGATTGGCGCAGTGTCGATACGCCGCATTTTGTTGTGCATTATGTCGCCCTGCAGCGACAACAAGCCGAGTATTTTGCGTCGGTCGCTGAATCGGTTTATCCGCGTATCACGCAAGCCTTTGAGTGGCAACCGCGCGCAAAAACCGAAATCGTTTTGTTGGACGCCTTTGATTTTGCCAACGGTTTTGCAACACCGTTACCGTTTAACCATAGTGCGATTTTTTTTACGCCGCCCGATGAGGGGGAATTGACCGAGATCTCGGATTGGTTTGAATTGGTGTTCACACACGAATTCACCCATATCGTGCATTTGGATAAAGCTCGCGGTGCGCCCAATGTCGTTCGCTCGATCTTTGGCCGTCAGTGGTTTACGTTTCCCAATTTACTGCAACCGACATGGGCCATCGAAGGCCTGGCTACGTTTATCGAAAGTGATCAAGAACAACAGCAGGGCCGTTTGGGCAACAGTTATTACGATGCCTTGATGACAATGGAAGTGGCGTCGGGGGTTAAATCCTTGCGCGAATTAAACGCGAATGGGCGAGCGTGGCCGCTTTCAAAAGCTTATCTTTACGGCGCTTATTTTTATCAGTTTTTAGCAGAACGTTACGGTCAATCGGCGGTATTTAATTACGTAAAAAGTTATAGCGACAATATTATTCCGTTTCGTGTTCACAGTAATCCGGTTGCGGTTACGGGATTACCGATGGATGAATTGTGGGAAGAATACCAAACGTGGTTACGAGCCCGTTTTGCGGTGGCAGCTAATGATGTTGATGAAAGTGTCGCGCTCAATGATGGCCAGTGGTTTACCAGTGCACCGGCACAAGCGCCGGATGGCGCGATATTTTATGTCGAAAATAAGGGGTTGCATCGCCCCTCGTTGCGTCGACGCGTAGGGGCGCGCGATGTGGTGCTAGATAGCGTGCATTCTGGTGCCAGACTCTATGCATTGTCGTCGCGCGAACTGCTGATTGCGCAACCGGAAATTGACGATAACTACGATTATTATTTTGATCTTTATCGTTGGCGAGAACATGACGGTTTGCGGCGATTAACGCACGGTGCGCGTTATCGTCAGATCCGCGTCGCAGGCAACGAGCAAGTGTTTGCCTTGCAGTTTAATGGTGCGCGCTATTCGATTGATAAATTGGACGCGAACGGAAATAAAATGAGCACGGTGTACCAATCGGACGAACATCAACAAATCAGCTCATTCGACATCAGCGCCGACGCCAGTCGTTTGGTGGTTGCCAGCAAACGAAATCGGCAGTGGTCGTTATTCGCTATCAACGTTGCGACGGGTGAGCAACACCTTTTACTGCGCGATCGCGCCAGCAAACATTCGGTTTATTTTGGCACGACTTCTGACGAGATTTATTTGCTGGCCGATTATCGGCATCAATTCAATGTGTGGCGATTGCACAACCAACAGTTGCAGCAATTAACGCAGACGCGTAGTGCGGTATTGCATTTGGCGCGTCCGCTTAATGAGCAATTGGTTTATACCCAATTAAGTGAGCATGGCGAACAATTACGCAGGGCGGCGATAAAGCCGCTCGTGACGAATGAGATAGTGATTGAAGCAGAAAATCCTCGAACCTTACCCCCCCTGCCGACGCTCAGTAATGAGCGCGATTACGCGGCGCTCGAATCGTTAGCGCCGCGCGCATGGTTGCCCAGTGGGTTCAGTGGTGACGGTGCTGTGGCCTTAGGGGTGAGTGTGTTTGGACAAGATACCTTAGGCGTACATCAATACGTTGCCAATCCGATGATTGAAGTGACGCAAAAAGAATTATTGGGCGATTATTGGTATAGCTATGATCAACGACATCATTTGTTGTATTCACGGCAAATGAATGTCGACAGCACGCGCAAGAACAGCGACGGCGATCGCGAAGTCGACAGTTACACCATACGCGAACACACGCAATGGCTGTCGTCCGTTCCTTTTTACGGAATTGATCACACGTGGCTTGCGGGTGTCGGTGCCAGTTTTGATAACGAAAAATATACCGTTGTCGATATCGACTCATTAACGCTCCCAGAACAACACAGCAATGTCGCGGCCTTGTATTTATCGTATGACAGTCGGCGCGAATTTTTTCGTTCAGAAGGAGAAACCGATGGTCAGCTGATGTCGCTGTTATGGGAAAGCTATGAGCCGTTCGATTCGTTTTACCAAGGCGATGTTTATCGCGCCGAATGGCGCGGTGCGCTCGGCGTTGGTGGCGGTGTTTTCGGCGCGCGTATATTGGCGATTCGTGGTGATGAAACGGCAGAGTCGTTTACGTTGGGCGGCACGTTTTCGGAACCGAATTACGGCATTCCCTTGCTTAATTGGCGTGATGTTGCGTTGCGTGGTTATGCCAATGGCTATCGCGAACTTAGCGGTAATAATGTTAATTTTTTTAGTGCCGAATGGCGTTTACCGTTAAGCGATATCGATCGCCATTTGATGACGCCCCCGATCGGTATCAATCGCGTGAGTGCAACGCTTTTTTACGATCGTGGTCGCGCTTACGATGCGTTTCAGCGTTATACCGATTTCGATGCACGTAACAATCGGTATTACGATTCGTGGGGTATCGAAATAAATGCAGAAATTAAATTAGGTTATTTATTTGCCTTGCCGCTGCGTTTGGGGTTCGCGCGTGGTCGCGATGTCTACATCGGCGAAGATCAGTATTACGTACAACTGGGCCGCTCGTTTTAATGATGATTCCATAGTGCGCGATGTTAGCGATTTAATTCATACGCGCACATATTGACGGCAGTCGCCAGATTTAGCGATTCGATGGTGCCGCTGCCCGTGATGGTAAATGGCGTAGCCGTCATTCCTTGCAATGAAGCGTGGGGTACGCCCCGCGCTTCGTTACCGAATAAATAACAATCGTGTGTAGCAAATGCGGCGTCTCGAATGGGCATGCCGTACATATCTAATACGGCGATATGTTTATATCGTTTATGCAGCCATTCCAGACTGACATCCAATTCGATCGGCACATGAAAGATCGCCCCCATGCTGGCACGCACCACTTTGGGATTAAATGGATCAACCGAGCCGGGACTTAGCAGACAGCGAAAACGGCCAAACCACGCGAGTGTGCGCAAGATCGAGCCTAAATTGCCGGGATCTTGCACTTCGTGTAAATAAATAGCTTTCTCGTTATGGCGTGATGCCGCGTGCGAAAAATGCAAAGGCGCTACCGCGACAATGCCCTGTGGTGTCGTGGTGTCCGTGATCAGCGCCATATTTTTTTCGCTGATAACGTGTTTGCGTAGCTGGCTAGGAAAATCCTTATGATTTTCGGTGACGAATAATTCACTGGCTCGCAATGTCGCATTGTTTTGCGCGGCTTTTTCCAGCTCTAGCACCAGATGTTCACCTTCCACCAGAAATAAACCGGATTCGGCTCGGTATTTTTTTTGATGCAATTTTTTAATATCGTCGATTTTCATAAGCATCGCGCACATCCTGATGAATTCACTTCGGGCTAACGTAAATCTGCCAACATTGCTTTGGCCACGGCCTCGGCAACTTTAATTCCATCGACACCGGCAGACAAAATGCCACCGGCATAGCCCGCTCCTTCACCGGCGGGAAATAATCCGCGCGTGTTGATACTTTGCAAGGTTTCGTCATCGCGTTTGATGCGAACCGGTGATGAGGTGCGTGTTTCGATACCGGTTAATACGGCGTCATCGCGATCGTAACCACGAATTTGTTTGCCGAATTCCGGCAATGCTTCGCGTATCGCTTCGATAGCATAAGCGGGTAACGATGCGGCTAAATCACCGAGCTTAACGCCGGGTTTATACGACGCCTCAACTTCGCCCCACTGTGTCGATGCGGTAGCGCGAATAAAATCACCGACTAATTGTCCCGGCGCACAGTAATCACTGCCGCCTAATTCGAAGGCTCGTGATTCGAGTTGCTCTTGCAAGACGACGCCGGCTAAGGCGTCGCCGGGAAAATCGCTTTCCGGTTGTATGCCGACCACGATAGCCGAATTGGCGTTGCGCTCGTTGCGCGAATACTGGCTCATGCCATTGGTGACAACGCGATTCGGTTCGGATGTGGCGGCGACCACGGTGCCGCCGGGACACATGCAAAAACTGTAAACCGCGCGACCATTTTTGGCGTGATAAACCAATTTGTAATCGGCGGCACCGAGTTGCGGATGGCCTGCGTATTTTCCCAACCGTGCTTGATCGATTTGCGATTGCGGGTGTTCGATACGAAATCCGATGGCGAACGGTTTGGCCTCGATATAAACACCGGAACGGTGCAGCGTTCTAAACGTGTCGCGCGAGCTGTGGCCCAACGCCAGCACCACGTAACGACTTTTTATTTCACTGCCGTCGCTGAGTTTGACGCCTTCGATACGTTGATCGCGAATGAGAAAATCATCGACTCGGCTTTCAAATCGCACTTCACCACCGAGTGCTTTTATTTCTTCGCGCAACGTGGCGACCACGCCGGTTAAGCGAAACGTGCCGATATGCGGTTTACTCACATACATGATCTCTTCAGGTGCACCGGCGCGAACAAATTCGGCCATGACTTTGCGCCCATAAAATTTCGGATCTTTTATTTGACTGTAGAGTTTGCCATCGGAAAATAAACCGGCACCACCTTCGCCGAATTGCACATTGGATTCTGGTGTTAATACTTTTTTTCGCCATAAGGCCCATGTGTCTTTGGTGCGTGCGCGCACGTCTTTGCCGCGTTCGACCACAATCGGTTTGAATCCCATTTGTGCCAAGGTTAATGCCGCGAACAAACCGCAAGGACCGAATCCGATCACCACTGGCCGTTCGTCTAAATGGGCCGGTGCGGTGGCGACGGGGTAGTAACGTGTGTCGGGCGCATTCGCAATGTGTTTATCGCCACTTGAGCGTTGTAAAATCCGATTTTCGTTTTTGGCATTTACGTCGATAACATAAACGAACAAGATCTCGGTATTTTTTTTGCGCGCGTCATAACTGCGCTTGAACACGGTGAAATCAATCAGATCACTGTCGTTTATTTTTAATCGTTTGATGATCGCTTTGCGCAAGGCGTCAGCGGAATGATCGAGGGGTAATGACAACTCGGTAATGCGGATCATGGTGGCTCCGGGTCGGTGACTCCGACAAAGGTGAGAGCGGGCGCGCATTGTACTGTGTCACCGGCATGAATGGCGAAGGGCTGGTTCATCACCTACAATGACGCGCGGTTAAATAGCGTTCATTTTTACGGTTTTATTATGGCACGTTCAAAAAGCAGCAGTCGTTGGTTGGCCGAACACGTTAACGATCCCTTCGTCAAACGCGCGCAGGTCGATGGTTATCGTGCGCGCGCCGCCTATAAGCTGATCGAGTTAAATGAAAAAGACAAATTGATTCGTCCCGGAATGTTGGTGGTGGACTTAGGCTCGGCACCGGGGAGCTGGTCGCAAATTGCGGGCCGATTAGTGGGGGTTAAAGGCCGCGTGATCGCGTCGGATATTTTGCCTATGGATGCGTTGGAGCACGTCGATTTCATTCAAGGAGATTTCACCGAACAAGCGGTGTTTGATCAGATCATGATGCTATTGGGTGAGCGCCGCGCCGACGTAGTGATTTCTGATATGTCGCCCAATATCAGTGGCATTGATTCGGCCGATCAGGCGGCGTCAATGTATTTGGTGGAGCTGGCGCTTGATATGGCGCGCAAGGTGTTAAAGCCAAAAGGCGATTTCGTTGCCAAGGTGTTTCAGGGCGAAGGATTCGACGCTTACGTAAAAGACGTGCGTCGCAGTTTTGACAAAGTGTCGATACGAAAACCCGACGCCTCGCGCCCGCGTTCGCGCGAGGTGTATTTAGTTGGAAAAGGATTTAAAGCTTAACATTGCAAACGCGGTGGTCAGTCAGGTTGTCCGACTTAATGGCTATCGCCCGCCGTCCACTGGAAAACGTCTTCTAACGGCACCTTGAAAACCTGCGCGATTTTGAACGCGACTTCCAGCGACGGCGAATATTTCCCAGCCTCGATGGCGGCGATGGTTTGACGCGTTACGCCCACTTTTTGGCCAAGTTCCGCTTGTGACATTTCTCCGGCGTGAAAGCGCAGCACGCGGATCTTATTGCTGATCGCGCCGTCCATTATGATTGCCTGCGATAAGCAAGCGCGATCATGCCGTAGTACAACACTTGTGCAATCGTCATCGTAAACAACGCCGAGTTGACCAATTTCCAGCCGTGTTCGTAAAACGGCATGATGCCGCCGACCACGATCATGCCGGCAAATAAGGCGTAATACGCGACCTTAGTGGCGCGGTAATCAATCAGGCGATCGCGCTCATCCGGTGCTTGCCGGGCATCGTCGGAGTTCCACTTTTTTAGCGCCCAATAACCTAAGCCGATGATCACCATCTGCGCCAGCGACGCTTTGGCGTATAGCACCAGTTGATTGAGATTCGGCAAGCTATCGGCGGGGGGTGAAAGCACCGCCAAGGCGAAATAGGGACCAAAGGTGATCACGATCGCGAAAAGCGACAACCACGCCAGTTTTTCCCGGTACGACATTTTTAGCTCCTCATACCACTGCCCTATGCAATGTTAAGTAAAGCTTACAGCGCGTTTTGTTTTATTGTCAATAAGACATTGAAATCGAACATTTTG
>CAZYUS010000026.1:0-26852 GCA_964650615.1 uncultured Pseudomonadaceae bacterium
GGCATCAACACCGAATAATCCCATTTGAGCACGACACGGTCGGGCATTTTCGGTGCATTAACCAATTCCGGCAGTTCACCCAAATAACAATCATCCGGTTGTTGTTTAAGCCCAAATGTGCAGATCCGAACTGCGCTTAATTTAGCATTTAATGACGTAATATCGTTAATCACCGAAGCGGCGTAAATCGTGTCGCCAGCAAAGCTAGGGTTGCTGTGTTGGCCGCCATGAAAGGCGTTGATCCACAACGCGTTTTCCAAGCCGTTATACGACAAGGCGCGGCATAACGACATGATGTGACCGCCGTAAACTAATCGTTTGCCCATGCTTTGGTGTTGCATAAACGCACCGTCAAAATGCACGCGCGCATTATTTTGATACAAACGCGTGGCCATCATGTGATCGGAATCGCCGATGGTAATGCCGCCGCCGTGTGAAACAACTTCACCGACGTTAAATTGCGTTGCCGTTTTTGCGCTGCCGCTGATTTTCATCCACGCGTCTGGTAACGAAAAACCCGCCGGTATGGGTAATTGATCAGGGCTGACAGAGACGCAGTAAGTCGGGATATGGTTGTGGTTGGTCGCCGCGTTGTGATCGCGTTTATGCACCATTACCCAGCGTTTCCAGCTTAAAACTTCTGCTGCATTTTGATTCAACGCGTGTGAATGCACGTAAACTACGCCGGTTTTCCCGTTGGAGTTTTCTTTCAATCCGATTACTTCGCTGTGTACCGTTAACGTATCACCGGCGTAAACGGGGGCGTGAAACAACACTTCGGCGTACCCTAAATTCGCCACGGCATTGATTGAAATATCGGGAACGGTTTTGCCAAACGCAATATGAAACACCAATAACTGATCAAGTGGCATCGCACCAAAACCGCAGCTTTTTGCGAATGGTTCAGCACAATGCAAGGCTTGTCTTGCACCAGTCAGTGCAATGTATTGTGCCGCGTCACCCTGTGTGATGGTGCGCGGCGTTGCGTGATAAATGGTTTCGTTTAAGCTAAAGTCTTCGAAATAGCGGCCAGTCATGTTATTTGCCATCGTCTCGTTGTCGTTTCTGTCATACCCGCTGTCGTGGATATGACAAATAAAGTATCAGCGCTTTTTAATTTGCCCCAGCAAATCGGTTTGCCCCAATGCATTAACGGCTTCAAAAACAGCGATAACACGTTTAGCCCATTCCACCATCGCCGGTTCGATTAAGCGATCATCAATCACGGCGGTACTCATGCCGTTGGCTTCGGCTGTATTTAACGCGTCGATAATGCGTTGTGCGCGGTCGATATCCAAACGCTTTGGTGTGAACGCATCGTTGGTATACGTTAATTGCGCAGGGTGCACCACGGCTTTGCCATCGAAGCCTAAATCGCGCGCTTGGCGACACGCAAATTCAGACGCTTTTACATCTTTTAAATCAAAATGCGGACCATCGACAACGCATTTGCGGTGCGCGCGTGCCGATAAAACCACCAATCCCAACGAGGTAAATAAACCGGTGCGTTCCGGATTCGGATTCAGTTTTAATTCATTGGCGAGGTCCGTGGTTCCCATGACCAGACACACCACGCGATCGCTGGCACCGGCAATTTCTTCGGCGCGTAATACGCCAAAAGGCGATTCGATATTGCACATCACTTTTAAATGTTTGCCACCGGCACTGTCGATGGCGGCCAGTGTCTCGACCACTTGACGCGCCGATTCGACGCGTGGGATCAAAATGACATCAATCGCCAGTTGTGCCGCCATTTTTATATCGTCCAATCCCCACGGAGATGTCAGGGGATTGATTCGAATCACTTTTTCCGAGCCACCGAAATCACTGTTGGCAAGCGCTTTTTTTAGCGTTTCGCGTGCGGTGTTTTTTAAACTGGATGGCACCGATTCTTGTAAATCAAAAATAATGCTGTCGCACGGCAATGCGCGTGATTTTTCGATGTGTCGTTCTACGTGTGCCGGTACGTACAACATTGAACGGCGTGGTCGATAAGGTAATTCGGTCATATTAATCTCCGTCATGATTGGCGGTAAATATCGTTATCGTAGGGGCGATTCACGAATCGCCCATTCTTTAAATTTGAATGTGTTTACTCTTTCGGCAACATCTGCACTAATTGTTTACGCAGTACCTTGCCATTTTTAGTGCGCGGAAAATCGTCGAAGAAATAAATTTTCTTGGGTGTTTTATACGGTGCTAATTCGCTTTGTGCGAGTTGCATCAGTTGTGCTTCACTTAAGTCGCTGCCGGGTTTACGAATAACGCAGGCGACAATTAAAGTTTTGCTGGCATCAATGGCGTGACCGAGTACCACACAATCGGCGACGTCGTTATTTGATTTCAAAACGCGCTCGACTTCGTGTGGGCTAACACGGTAACCGAACGATTTGATGATATCGTCTTTGCGGCCCATAAACCAAAAATAGCCGTCATCATCGCGATAGGCGTAATCGCCAGTCAAGAAATAACCGTGTTGACGTAAGCGCGCGTCTTCTTCCGGTAATTGCCAATACTGCAAAAAGATTCCGGGATCAGTTAACGGGATCGCGATCATGCCTTCTTCACCTTGCGCCACATCGGCAAAATGCTCGTCGATTAAATGAATATCGTGGCCCGGTTGCGGCAAACCGGCGGCACCGGGTCGTGTCGGTTTGCCGGGAGGTTGCGAAATGTAATACGAAAATTCGCTCATGCCGATGGCTTCGTAAATGGGCTGCTCAAATCGTTGTTGCCATGCGATTAACACATCATCAGACAGGTGTTCACCGGCGCACATACAATGACGCAGCGTCGGCACGTCAGCACGACGGCGCGTGGTTTTTTGCAAGATCTGACGATAAATAGTTGGTACTCCGATAAAAATGGTGCAACCGTGTTTGGCGATCAGTCGCGTCCACAATTCGGCATCGTTTTTACCTTCATGCGCAATCACGGTATGACCGTGATACAGCGGGTCCATCAACGCGGTGCCAAGCACATACGTCCAATTAAATTTGCCCGAATGCATGATGCGATCGCCATCACGGAAATCGAACCAATGGGTCGCGGCCGGCACGCGACCGAGCAACGCGCGGTGTGCGTGTAACACGCCTTTTGGAAAGCCAGTGGTGCCGGATGTATAAACAAGATAAGCCGGGTCATCGGCCTTGGTGTTGAATGCTTTTGGCAGCGGCGTTTGTGTTGCGAGCAACGCATCGAAAGCAAACACGTTGCAGCGTGTTGTGGTGATGTTTTCCGGTAATTGTTCGCAGCCGGTTAACAATACACAACGCAGCGTTTTGATGGCTTCGATTTCGTCGCTTAATTCACTCCACATATCGACGTGAGTGACCAACACTTGTGCACCGGAATCTTTGGCCAAATAGGCCAATTCTTTTGCGGTTAAAAGTGATGAGCTTGGCACGGCAATGCAGCCGGCTTTTTGCGTACCGAAAAACGCGATCGGGTATTCGATCGCATTAGGTAAGCGTAACAGCACACGTTCTTTTACCCCGACGCTCAAAAATTGCAGTGCAGCAGCAAAGCGTGAGCTTTTGTCGGCGAGATCGCGATACGACAATTTTTGCTCGCCGCGATCGTCGTCTTCGACAATCATCGCAATTTTGTCAGGATGTTTTACGGCGCCGTTATCACAGCACGCAACGCCAATATTAAAATACTCGGGGATATTCCATTGCCAAGCAGACATTCTTTTTACTCCCAAAAAATATCACACTAAACCGTACGGCCAGTTTTCGCGGATAACGTGGATCGGCAAGCGTTTTAACACTTCGATCGCAAAGGTTTTTTGCTCGCTCGGTAAGGCTCCTAAGGCGTTAGCGCGCAATAACGTTTGCAGCGCTTTACCGAACATGGGCGGGTCCAACATTTCGCCTTCAAAACGGATTGCACCCCCTAATAACGCGTCGGCATCTATGGCGGCGCGCAAAATATTCACATCGCGTTGTATACGCATTGGTGACGGTGTAAACGCAACTTTGCACAGGTGAATGTGGCCGGGGTGAATGACTTGTTTGCCGGTTAAACCCATTTGTGCTTCTTCAACGGCGTGGGCGTATACCACTTGCGCTTCACGATCGCCGTGCAGATCCAGCCAACGACGAATGTCGTGAGGTTCGATATACGTTTCCGGCATCGGCGTTGCGTTTAATAAAACTTCAACACCGCCGATCACGCCTTTACCGGCGATACGCGCTTCAAACAGCAACATCATCAAATACGTGCGTAATTCATTGATCCAATTTTCCGGTGTCAAATGAATCGCCATCGCTTTAGAAAAATCGTGAATACCAAAGACGACGTGTTTCACGGTCGAATACGACATAATATCCGGCGCTAATTTTAATGAACGCGGGTGTTCGATAATTGGTTGAATCGTAATTTTGGGATTAACACCAACCAGCCACGCCGATAAATCGCGAATTTCTGCCGCGCCGTAAACTTCACCGGCTTTGGCCAGAATCACGACGTCGATAAACGGTGCCATTTGTTTAATTAACACCAGATCTTTTTCGTATTCGGGGGTGCGAAACGGATTGATGCGCAGCGCGATTTGAAAGGCGCGATCTTTGGCTTCACCAAACGAGGCCAGCTCTTGTCGCAACAATTCGCGCGATAAATCTTTTTGACGACAACCGTCTTCCAAGTCGAACAGCAGCGTATGCGCGGCGGTGGTGCGGGCGTATTTGCGCAAACGTTCAGCGGCTTGTTCCAGCGTTTCGTAAATGCCTTGCGCGGGACTGTATTTTACCGGCGGATAGTAAAGTTGAATGCCGGGCCACGGGCCGCCTAATACTAAATCCTCATTGATGGATTTTAAAAAATCGTGTTCTGTCATCACGTCGGCAGCTCCTTGGGTTTTAGTGAGACGACTGGCCCACCCTCATCGGGCCAGCGTCGGATTGGTCGGATAATAGCCATTCAAACGATAGTTTGAAATAGTTGTTTGAATCGAAAATCGACTGTGCTATCAATAAGCCCATCGTGCAAAACTAGGCCCAGGTTGCCGTTGACGTTCGCGTAAACTATCGTCACTTCTTTTAAGGAGAAATTTCGTGTCTAAGTTCGTCCATCCTGATGTTGCGCTGTTTGAAGGTGAGCGCCCGTTTCCAGTTTTAGCCAGCTGTGAACATTTTGCGGGCAGCGAAAAATTGATCAATAAGGCCTTTGGCTTACAGGAAGAACTCGGGCCGGTGTTTGATATCACTTGCGACTGCGAAGACGGCGCGCAAGCTGGTCGCGAAACCGAACACGCCGAAATGGTCGCTGCGTTGATTAATTCTGAAGCCAACAAGTTTAGTCGAGCCGGCGCGCGTATTCATGACTACACCCACGAACATTGGCGCAAAGATGTCGAGATCTTGGTGAAAAACGCGGGCGAAAAAATCGCCTACATCACGGTGCCAAAATCGTTGCGCGCGCAACACGCCGAAGAAATGGTGACGTTTATTCAAGAAAAATGTCGCCAATACCACATTAAACGCGAGATCCCCGTGCACATTCTTGTTGAAACGCACGGCGCATTGCGTGAAGTGTGGCAGATCGCCAGTTTGCCGTGGGTTGAGGTGTTGGATTTTGGCATGATGGATTTTGTTTCGGCGCATCAAGGTGCCATTCCGGCCAGCGCCATGCGTTCACCTGGACAGTTTGCGCATCCGATCTTGCAACGCGCAAAAACCGAAATGGTCGCTGCGGCGATTGCTAACGGCGTAGTGGCTTCTCATAACGTCACGTTGGATCTAAAAAATCCGGAACAGACGTTTGCCGACGCCAAAAAAGCGCGGTACGAATTTGGTTTTTTAAGAATGTGGTCGATTTATCCTACCCAGATCAAGGCCATCGTCGATGCGATGAAACCGGACTTTTCGGAAGTGGTCGACGCGTGTGAGATCTTGTTGGCGGCGCAGAAAAACAGTTGGGGACCGATCCAACACAAAGGTGAATTGCATGATCGCGCCACCTATCGTTATTTCTGGACCTTGTTAAAACGTGCGCAAAAATCTGGGGTCGAGATCTCCGACGAAGCACGTAAGGCGTTTTTTGCGTAAATAGAAAATAACACCAATGTTTTATGATGAAGGGCGGCCTTTAAGGCCGCCTTTTCGCGCCTATCACATTGAAAAACGCTAACCGAATATTCCCTCTTTTTTTCGCCCTCACCCTTTCATCCATTTTTTTTCAATTCGATTTTACGATCCGTATCATAAGCGTCGCACCAAATGACCTTGACGGCTAGTCATGTTGGTTTTCCGGGGTTACGATGGTCGATGAGGAAAGTTTGATCGATTCGGCCAATTTTATTTGTTCTTCAGCTTGGTTGCGCTTACCCAATTTGCCATAAATATCAGCCAGTTCGCGGTGTATGGTTTCAAAACCATCGGCGACTGAAATGGCTTTTTCCAGATCTTTGGCGGCGAGACGGTATTCTTGCTTTTGTTTGGCATCCATGGCGCGGCTATACAAAAAATAGGGATCGTGTTCGCGTAATTTTTCCATCGTTTTTTCAAGTGCAGCCGCTTCGGCGTGGCGTTGTTCGCGGCGTAATTGTTTATGCAGGGTGCTTACGGCGACGTAATTTTCGGGGGCCAGTTGCACGGCAAATCGTAAGGCGTGTTCGGCGGCCTCGGGCTGATGAATACGGCTGTAAAGCTGTCCTAAATTGATCCAAATAGAACCAAAACTGGGATCAAAGTTGAGCGCTTCTTTGTAATAGTGATAAGCGACGTCGAATTGACGGCTGGCAAATGCTTCGGCACCCAGATTATTAAAAAACACGGCGCTCACCTGCGCGCGATTCAACATTCGTTCGGCGCGTATCGAGCTGACATTATGCGGCTCGAAATCCAGCACCACATCGCGCGAAAAATCCAATGCGTTGATCGTCATATTGACTGGACGGCGTACCAGCACATTGACATGGCGATTGACGAAATCGGTGGTGCCGCGCCGTTCCCACATTAACGGCACTTTCACTTCTTGAAGTTGTGGTTTGAAACCGAGTGCTTCGGCCATCACCATCGTCATAATCGACAGCGAAATACAGTTGCCACCGCGCTGGCGATAGGTTTGTGCGACCGTGGAGGTTGCGCCACTTACGTAATCGAAGTCTTTAAACTCCGGCCCGAAAACGGTGTTGATTAAAAAACGCATCCGCTCGCTGGGATCGGTGTTGTGCGCGAGCGCGGTGTTGATGGCCGTTTCTAACTCGGGGCTTAGGCGATAAATATCTTTTTCCTGAATCATCACGGGCAAGCTATCGCGCGCGGCAAACCATTCGTCGTGCAGCGCGGGTTGTGGTTGCGCGCCGGACTGTCCTGTGGGCGCGCTGGCGCAAGCACTCAAGAGGCACAAAGCGGTGACTAACGACAGGCGTAATGCCAACATCACTCCGGCAGACATCGTGATTCCTTAATCGGGTCAACAACGTCTTAACTGTAGTCGTTCGGCGCGCCAAAGGACGTAAAAAAATACACAATAGCGGGGGGCAAAAATGCCGTCATTCGCTACTGCGCGTGGCGGTTGATCCGCCTTATTTCGTTAACCTTGATGCCACGTGAAGCGAGTATTAAGTATGAACAGTCAAACCCTTTTGCGACCACTGACGACCGCTGACTTTCCGGTCTTGACGCAGTTAGCGCACACGATCTGGTATCAGCATTATCCGGCGATTATTTCGCACGAACAGATTGCCTATATGTTGGATGGACGGTTTAGTGATGAAAAACTCTTGCGTTATATTGACTCGTCAACACAGTGGTTTTGGTTGCTGTGGCAGAACGAACAAGCCGTCGGTTATTTAAGTTGCGCGCTGCAACCGGAAAATCAATCGCTTAAACTGGAGCAAATTTATTTGTTGCGCGATCTAAAAGGACAAGGTTTGGGTAAAGGATTGATGCGGCATTGCTGCGAATTCGCGCGGGCCAAGCAATGCCGATCGGTGTGGCTAACGGTTAACAAGTTCAATCATGATTCAATAGCGTTTTATAAAGCGAATGGTTTTATCGTGCGAGAAGAAGCGCAATTCGATATTGGTAACGGCTACGTCATGGATGATTTTGTCATGGAGCTTAAGTGGTAAATTGTGTTACGAAAAAATATTCATCAAGCGGTCGGTGGATTTTACGTGCGCGGCTTGCCAAAACAGCATGACGTTGCAAATGATGGCCACAAACCACACCGCCGAGCGTAAGGCGTGCTGGTCGATGACGTAAAAAACGCCATGCAACAATCGCGCGGCTATCCAAGCAACGGCCAGTTGATTGATCATCGCAGTATCGACACCGCGCAGGTGGGCCACCACGATGGCAGCCATAAAAAATGGCAGCGCTTCAAAGGCGTTCAAATGCGCCCAATAAGCGCGTTGGCGTGAGCCGCTTAAACTCTCGGCAAAGACGCGAGGCTTGCGATTGTTGTAACCGGGTTGACTGAACTTGGCGACGCTCACCCACACATACGGAAGCAAGGCAGCGATGAGTAAACTCCAGAAATAAAACGGCATGATTTTCTCCAGCGGGGTTAGAGGGGATGATTATTTTCGACCGCGTTTAATTTAGCAGTCGCGTAGATCTCACGAAAAAACGGTGAAAATACCACCACACCGAAATAGCCCGACAAATCAATATCGGCCGGAATTAAATAATTTTGGTTGCCGCGCTGCGCTTTAATGGACCCTAAATCAATAAAGTCATTTAACACCGAATTAGGATCTTGCGGTGCGGCGGTGCCAGTCAAATAAACATGCAAACCGGGGCCTTTGACCACGCTAAATTGTTCCACCCGTAATAAATATTCTCCGGTACCCAAACGAAATAATTGCACGCGCCCTGATGTCGGGCGCGTTGAACTGACTTCGCCAAACTGCCCGTCGCCAAGGAGCTGCGGTAATAGCATTTCGGTGGGCGTGGCGGGCATGGCCTCGTTAATTTGCAAAGGGGTTTCGGTGGCGACCGTTGGCTTTTTGTCGCCGCCCACGTGTAACAGTTGTGCAAAACTGAATTGCGGGCGATTGCCTTCAGCATCTACTGGCGCTAATACGCGCCACGCCCACACCGCGATGCCAACGACAAATGCTAACGCCAGTGTTGTCATCAATACCAATCCGGTTCGCGTCATCATCGTGATTCAAACCTTTGTCGCACTTTCTAATTGCTGAATACGCTCGATCAATGCCGATGGAATGGCGGCTTTTTTACCCGCTTGATAATCGAACATCACAATTTCAGCTTCCCCCTCGGTTGTGATGGCGGATTGTGTGCAGCTAACAATACGATAATGCTGCCAAAAACGATCATCGCCGATGCGATCCACTTTAACGCCGACGCGTAATTGGTCCGGGAACAGTACCGGGCGTTTGTAGCGCGCGCTTGCCGATGCCACGATGGGACCAATGCCGATCGAATTTCGCCATTCCATCATGCCGACAGCAAGGCCGTAAGCGATGCGGGCGCTTTCGAAATAGCGAAAATACACCACATTATTGACGTGTTGAAAGGCGTCCATTTCGCCCCACGCGACATTGACGTCGTAAATAATCGGATAGCCGCTCAATAACGTATTGACGTCGTTACTCATTTTAATTTCTCCACTGCCAGTGCCGGTTGGGCTTCGCGCAAGGCGATGCATTGCCGCGCTGCTTCGATGCCGCCTAAAAAATCAAATTCACCGTTATTAATTAATTGGTGCTGATCGAGATAAAACGCGCGTTCACGCGCAAGTTGTTTGCTGTCGCAGATCGATTTCATCGACAACGGGAACGCGCGTTGTCGCGACGGCGCAACAAATTTGAGCAGGTGATCAAAATTGGCCATAACCCATTCAATGTGTTCGTCGTGCTGTCCAGAAAACACCATAGCCAGAACGAGTTGCTCTTTTTCGTCGGCTGTCAGTGAAGGACTATCTAGTAATTCGTGCAGTTTGGCGATGACGTAGGGATCTTTACTTTGAAACAAGGCGTAGAAAATATACAGTCGCTGATAATAATTCTGCTCGTGTTCAAGACGGTAAATTAACGCATCCGTGCCGGCTTTCGGGTATTTGAGGATCACGGCGGAAAGTGCGGTAACAATCAAGTCTGGCGCAATATAGCCCGGTTTTTCGGTTTGTTTCCAATCACTGCCAAATTGTTTTTTGCTGGCGTCGATGAGCGGGGCCAGCAGCTGTTCGTCTTCTAGCGTGAGCGCAACGAAAGGATAAATATTGGCGCGTAAAAAGTAGGTTTCCAGACTGTTGTGATCCTGTGGTGCGATGCTGATGTCGGTTAATCGCGCCGAAAAATGTTTGCGTAAAAAGCGTAACAGCGCCTCGCGATCTGCACCGCGTGATGAATAATAAAGTATCCACGCTACATCGTTGCTGATACGCGACAAAACGTGGGGATGCCAATGGCGAGTCAAGGCCGGAACATAACTTAAAAACGCGTTCACATCCATTTGACCGCTGGCAAAGGCGGCCGAAACATTATTGGCAACGTCTAATGCTTCGAGTGCATTCATGTTCGGTAATCGTTGTAACAAACGGTCCAGCATGGGTTGACTTAAAGACCAGTAAAAATAACCGGCACCGTTAGCATTGGGCATCAGTGACGCATCGCAGGCGAACGGCAAATCCCATTCGGTTTGTTCGCCTTCGATGACGCGGCAGATCTTGTGTTCTTCGCCTTCACCAGTGCTGACGCACAGCGGAATTTTCCACGTAGCTTTTCCGGTGGGGTCGCTGCCTAAAATCAAATAGCGTGATTGAGTAATGTGCAATCGCAAATGATTGCCTTTGCATTCATCGCGCAGTGCAAGTGTCGGTACACCCGGTTGTTTTAAAAACGTCGAGAGACTGCCCGGCATATCAAAATTGCCAGTGGATTCGGCCACGGCACGCATAAAATCGTCGGCGCTGGCGCTTCCGAAGGCGTGACGCGCAAAGTAATTGCTTAATCCTTGTTGAAAAGATTTGGCACCGATGTAATTTTCAAACATCGACAAAATGCCGGCACCTTTTTCATACGTCAGGTTGTATTGGTATTGCCGTTCGATGTCGTTATCGTCGATGACCGGTGCGCGTAAACTGCGTTGTGTCGCGCGCGCATCATCGAACATCGCGGTTTGCGCATCGACTTTATTACCCAACGCAAAATGCAGATCGGGGTAGGCAAGGTTGGCGGCTTTGGGCGCGATCCAAGTCGCAAACGATTCTTTCAACCACAGATCATTCCACCACGGCATGGTGACTAGATTGCCAAACCATTGATGCGAGAGTTCGTGCGCTAAATGGCGAATGATGCCGCGTTGTTCGCTGATCGCGGTGGTGTTATCTACGGCGACGGCGCGTTCGGAAAACGTCGGCAATGCCGCGTGTTCCATGCCGTCGGTGGTGGTGTCGGGAACCACTAGGATATCGATTTTTTCAAACGGGTATTGAACGCCGAAATATCGTTCAAGCGCCGTTAATAAAGGCGCGGTACGTTGCAATAAAAAGTTCAAACTCTCGCCATGACCGCGTACCGCAATACCGCGTAATGGTAGCGCGTGGTCACGCCAATCGTTGGGGGCGATCGCGGTGGCGTCGACGATGTCGAATTGTCCAATCGCAAACGCGATCAAATAGGTCGGCAGGCGCGCGGTGTCGTTAAACAACACGACGTTGTGATCGGCGTCGGCAGCCGTAATGGATTTCACGGCGCCGTTGGAGACCACATCCATGGTATTGGGCGCGGTAATTTGTATACGAAACGGTGTTTTGAAACGCGGTTCGTCAAAACACGGAAACGCACTGCGCGCATCGGTTGACTCAAATTGACTGAACGCCACATTTTGTTGATCGACTTGCAGTCGGTATAAGCCGGTCAGCTCTTGACCAAAGGCCGCGTCATAATCAATTTCGATGGTAAAACGGTTGTCGGGCAGAACATCATCAAAATCAATGCGCGCCAATCCGGATTCGCTGATCTGTTTCCACGTGCCACCGACGCGCCGCCCGCCTGGTAGCAAGGCCTCGATGCGAGTGACGTTGAGTTGGCGGCCGTGCATCAAGATCTGGTTGGCCGTTTTGCGCAACGCCACCGAAATCGTCACCGTGCCGCTGAAGCGGGGCAGATTAGGATCGACGTGTAGATTAAGTTGATAGGAATGCGGCTGGGCGTTATCGGGCAAGCGCGCGTCGCTCATGCGCGTGGCGCTGTCATCACGGCGTAAACCGGTCGAGAAAACGAACAGCAACACCAGCGCGCTGAGAAAAGCCGTGAACCAGGAGCGAGCCATCTTTTTTTATCATGAGCCGACGGGAGGTCGAGTGTAACGAAGACGGGGCGTTTCAGGTAAGCGCCAGCGTGATGCAACGACGCGCCAGCGGCGAAGCGGTGAGGGGCAAATCGCAGGCAAAAAAAAAGGAGTTGCTTATCGCAACTCCTCGTTAGCAGCGTTATGTTCAAGGTGTCTAAAGTTACGGAGGGAACGACACCAAAAACCGCGCTAATCAACGCTAAGGAGACAGAATAAAACTCGAAACCCCCACACACCGGTTTGACCCGATGATCACCAGAGAATGTGCATTCTCAGGAAGGCCGGCGTTTCGAAAACCGGCCAATTTAGTTGGTCGAAATCATTTCAACCGAAACCGTTCAATCCGCTGACGGTTCGATACCTTGTCCTGTTAACCGTTGATCGGCCATGGCCAATAACGGTTGTAACTGCAATGACGCTTGTAACTGAGCGATCAAAATCGACTTGGACACGACGTTTTTGAACGCTTCTTGTTGCACCATCTTGTGAGCGTCAGCTTCGCGTTGGCGAACACTGTGCTCCAACTCGCTTGCTGCTTGTTGCACCGGGCCGGAGAGACTGGATCCGGCTTGGGCTTGAGCAGCAACGGCAGCGAGAACAACACACGAACATAAAAAACGAACAGCAGACTGATTCATAACCTTACCCTCGACTTCATTCCATAGAGCGCCGAAATTGGGCAGGCGGTGGAATTTCCACCACCAGTAACAGACAGTGACCTTTGCCACCGCTATCGGCGACGTGCGGCGTTGCGCATCGCTGACGGGGTGCATTCTGGTTAGATTTTGCACCATCGACAAACGATTGTTTATAATGGTTCGCATAAGTTTTTCTAATGCGAAGTGCGTAAAGTGAGCCGTCGATTACCCCCCCTAAACAGCCTCAGAGCCTTTGAAGCAGCCGCCAGAAACCTCAGTTTTACAAGGGCTGCCGATGAACTTTGTGTGACACAGGCCGCCATCAGCCACCAAGTCAAAGCATTAGAAGATTTCATAAATGTGAAATTATTCACAAGACGGAACCGGGAACTTCTCCTAACGGAAGAGGGCCAGCGCTATTACCCCCAGATCCGCGACATTTTTGAGCGTTTGCGCGAGGCGACCGAACGGGTCAAAGGTCGTGGCGCATCTGGTCCGCTCTCTGTGTCGGTGGTACCGACCTTTGCTATCTCATGGCTGGTGCCGCGACTGTCGCAATTTCGCGAAAAATACCCCGATATTGATGTGCGATTGAAAGCGGTCGATGGTGACGTCGATTTTTTGTCTGAAAACATTGATGTCGCGGTGTATTTCGGTAACGGTGATTACGGCGCGATGCGCGTCGATCGTTTGTTGGAAGAATATTTAACGCCGATGTGTTCGCCGGCGTTATTAAAAGGCAAACAACCGTTATTAAATCCATCGGATCTCGCGCATCACACGTTGTTGCATGACAGCAGTGTTGAGGCGTGGCGCAAATGGCTAAAAGCCGCCGGTGTGAAAGGTGTCAAAGCCGAACGAGGCCCAGTTTTTTCACACACGTCGATGGTGTTACAGGCGGCTGCTCACGCGCAAGGAGTGGCGATTGGTCATAACGTGTTGGCGCAAGCGGATCTGCGCAGTGGCCGATTGGTGTGTCCATTCGATTTAAAATTAGCGCTGGACGAAGGTTACGATTTAGTGTGTCCGCAAGCGTCGGCTGATCGCCCCAAAATTTTGGCATTTCGTGAATGGCTTCTCAGCACCATTGCGCAAGAAAAATCAGAAACCGGTAATGCCGGAAAACTGCGCGTCAAAGTGGTGGACGCTGACGATCGCGAAGTGGAAGAAGATCTCAGCAAAATCGAGGTATAAAACGCGCAATAACGCCCTTGTTGCGATGGCATTATCGCGGTGTTAATAGTGGTTTTTATTTACGTTGAGTAAGCCTCATTGACGACTCACCATTTTAACGCACGCCAAACGGCTTGCATCATCAATGGTTGCGCGCTGGCATTAGGGTGAATGCCGTCTGCCTGCATCAGATTTTTTTCAAGCGCGACATCGGCGAGAAAAAACGGGATCAGCGAAATATTTTCTTGCTCTGTTACGATGCGATAATTCGCGATAAACGCCTCAACGTATTTTTTGCCATAGTTATTGGGTAATCGCATTTCCATTAAATACACGTGTGCACCCGATTTTTTGGCCATTTGCACCAGAGCGACAAGATTTTTTCGAATGACCATCGGCGGTGTGCCGCGCAAACCATCATTGCCACCCAATTCGATGATCACGATCTGCGGCTGGTGGCGTTGAAGGGCAGCCGGTAAGCGCAGCAAACCGTTTTCGGTGGTATCGCCGCTGATGCTACTGTTGACGATGGTCCAATTTTTTTTCTGCTGTTGTGCTTGTTTTTGCCATAGCGCGACCCATCCTTCGGCTTCGCGAAGACCAAAGCCGGCGGATAATGAATCGCCCAGCACCAACACGGTGTTGGACGATGCGAATCCAACATTCGTTAACAACAAAAGCAGCAAACTGACAACCGAACGGCTCATTTCTTCGTATCCTGTTTTTACTGCGTTAAGCAGTCGTAACCGCGACCGCTTAACGCGCCACACCATCATTTCAAGAGAGTTCCAGCATGAAGGCAACCGAGCCGTTGTCAACCTCGTCGTTCAGTACGCCGGTCGCACCGGTGATCGCCGCCCACGGCGTCAGCCAGCGCGTATTAACGTCGGACGGTGAATTAGTGATCTTAGATAACATCATGCTCAACATCGCCGCTGCGCAAACGGTGGCCATCGTCGGGGCATCCGGTTCGGGGAAATCGACCTTATTGGGTTTGTTAGCGGGGCTCGATCGTCCCAGCAGCGGTGATGTGTACATCGACGGTGTGTCGTTAAATGCGTTATCCGAAGATCAACGCGCCATTGTGCGCGCCGAAAAAATCGGATTTGTTTTTCAAAGTTTCCAACTGTTACCGGCGTTAAGTGCGCTTGAAAATGTGATGTTGCCATTGGAGATTAACGGCGAGAGCGATGCGCGAGCGCGTGCCGAACAATGGTTGCACCGTGTCGGTTTATCACACCGCTTTCATCACGTACCGCAAACATTATCCGGCGGCGAACAGCAGCGCGTGGCGATCGCGCGTGCGTTTGCGTGCCATCCTGCCGTTCTATTTGCCGACGAACCCACCGGCAATCTTGACACCGTCACCGGTCAAACCATTATCGACTTATTATTCGAGTTGAATGCACAACAAAAAACCACATTGGTGTTGGTGACGCACGACGAAAAACTGGCTTCCCGTTGCGCGCGTCGCGTGACGTTGGCAGCCGGCAAATTGATCGCGGATGAATCGCGATGACAGGTTTGATTGTGCGTTGGTTACGTCGCGATTGGCGTCAGGGTGAATGGCGTGTGTTGCTGTTTGCTTTGATGGTCGGTGTTGGCGGTGTCGCCACCACTGGGTTTGTCAGTGACCGATTTAATCGCGCGTTAACCGAGCGCGCGGGTGAATTTTTAGGGGCTGATGCGCTGGTGGTCAGTCAACAAGTGATGCCACCGACGTCATTCGAATCGGCATCGTTACGGCGCAGTGAGGCGCTGGATTTAGCCAGCATGGCGAGTGTGGGTGATGCGTTTCAAATGGTCAGTGTGCGCGCTGTGGATGCGCATTATCCGCTGCGCGGCGTGGTGTCGATTAGCGACACCAATAACAACGATGCACGCACGCAAGCGGCGCAACCACCGCGCGGAAGTGTTTACGTTGACGCGCAATTATTGAATTTATTGCAAACCCGAATCGGACAATCACTTGATCTGGGTGAAGCATCATTTGTGATCGCGGGCGTGGTGCGTGATGAACCGGGACGCGCGGGGGCGGCGGTATTTGGTGTCGCGCCGCGTGTCTTTGTTCATCGTGACGATATGGCGGCAACCAATTTGATTCAGCCCGGCAGTCGCGTTTCTTATCTTTATTATTTCGCCGGCGCCGAACAAGATATTCAAACGTTTATCACCGCGATAAAACCGCAGTTAACCGCTTCACAACGCATGGTCGGCGGGCGCGAAGGAAGCGAAGCTTTGGGTAACGCGTTTTCGCGCACTGAACGCTTTTTTGGGTTAAGCAGTTTGGTGAGCTTGTTGTTGTCGTCAGTAGCGATTGCGCTAGCGACGCGTCGTTATGCACAACGTCATCTCGATGCGGCGGCGTTGGTGCGTTGTTTTGGTATGTCGGGCGCGCAAATTCGCTTGCTGTTTTTCTCGCAAATCGGTTTTGTCGGTGTGGTCGGTGGCGTTGCCGGTGTGGTGCTTGGTGTGATCGGGCAAGACCTGTTATTGCGCATATTAGCGCCAGAAATGGCGGCGCAATTACCAGGGTTGCATTGGCGTCCCGCGATCGCGGCGATGGTGGCCGGTTGGCTTACTTTAATTGCCGCCAGTGTGCCGTCGCTATGGCCGTTATCGCGCGTACCGCCGCTGCGCGTATTGCGCCGCGATGCCGTACCGATGCCACTGGCCATGTGGACGGTGATCGTTGTTAGCGCGATTTTATTTTTGGCACTTACCTATTGGTACACGCAGCAATGGCGATTGATGATGGGTTTTGCACTCGGCATGGTTGTATTGGTGGCGGTTTTGGCGTTGTTATCGCGCGCGATGTTGCGTTTGGGTGAAGGCGTAAAAAACGGCGTGCGTGGCCCGTGGCGATTCGGATTAGCGCAACTACTACGTCACCGCGTTGCGGCGACGATTCAACTAGGCGCGTTTGCGTTAGCGCTTTTTTTAATGTTATCCGCTGCGTTAATTCGCAGTGATTTGATTAGTGCCTGGCAGCAACAATTACCCGCCAATGCGCCGAATCATTTTTTAGTGAACATCGCGCCGGATCACGTCGCGCCGGTGCGTGATTATTTTGCGCAAACGGGCGGCGAATTGTCGCGCACGTATCCGGTCATTCGCGGTCGTCTGGTAGCCAAAAATAATGTCGCGATTGAATCGGCGGTCGGTCAAAGCAATCGTGACGATAACGCGCTGAAACGTGAACTGAATTTAACGTGGGACAGTGTCTTGCCGGCGAATAATCAATTGATTGCGGGACAGTGGCACGACGATCGTTCACAGGCTGGCGTATCGGTTGAAGAAAAACTCGCGCAGCGACTCGGCTTGACGTTGGGCGACGAAGTGACGTTTCGTGTTGGCGATCGCGATGTCAGCGCCCGCATCAACAGCCTGCGTCGCGTCAAATGGGATTCGATGCAGCCCAATTTCTTTTTTATTTTCAGTGAAGGTTATTTAAACGATAGCGGGGCAACCTATATCGCGGCGGCGCACGTCGATGCAACACAGCGTCAAGTTTTGTCTGCATTTGTGAAAACGTTCCCGACGATTACCTTGATTAGTCTCGACAAGATCATCAACGATGTGCAGCGTTTGATCGCGCAAGTGGTGATCGCGATCGAGCTATTGCTGTTGTTTTTACTGCTGTCTGGCCTTGCGGTGCTGCTGGCCGCCTTGCTCGCCAGTTTGGACGAGCGTTTGCGCGAGGCCGTCTTGCTGCGTACCTTGGGCGCGCGACAGCGCTTTTTACACGGCAGCCTAGTGGTTGAGTTCGTCAGCTTAGGCTTGATGGCCGGTGTGCTGGCAGCGGCGGGGGCCGAGACCTTCGCCTATTTTGTCGCCAACGCCGTTTTCGAGCTCAGTTTTGCGTGGCACCCGTGGCTGTGGGGAGCCGGTCCGCTGGCCGGTGCGGTGCTGGTGACCGTGTTCGGTACCCTCGCCACCTACCGCGTCACCACCGTCGCCCCGATGACGGCCTTGCGCGAAACGGGGTAGTTCAGGCTATCTTAGAAAAAGAGGGGGAGACACCGGGCTTTAACCGGTCCCCCGTTAGCCACCCAAAAAAGTGACGGCCGCCTGCGTGCGGCCTTGCCGTTTTTACCGCCGAACAGGATGCACTGTTTTAATGAGCAAATCTCTCGTCATCGTTGAGTCGCCAGCCAAAGCAAAAACGATCAATAAATACCTTGGCAAAGATTTCATCGTGAAGTCTTCCGTCGGCCATATTCGCGATTTGCCCACCAGTGGTGGTCATAAAGCCCAAACGGCCGAAAACGCGCCGGTGAAAAAATCCACCGTAAAAGCCACGCCTGAGCAAAAGAAAGAAAAAGAACGACTGGCGTTGTTTAATCGTATGGGCATTAATCCCGAACAGGGCTGGAACGCTCGCTACGAAACCTTGCCCGGCAAAGAAAAAGTGATCAGCGATTTAAAAGCGGCGGCCGAAAAAGTTGACACGGTTTATCTGGCAACCGACTTGGACCGCGAAGGAGAAGCCATTTCGTGGCACCTGCGCGAGATCATCGGCGGCCCCGAAACACGTTTCAAACGCATACGCTTTAACGAGATCACCAAGAAAGCGTTGCAAGCGGCGATCGAAGAACCCACCGATCTCGATATGAATTACGTTAACGCACAACAAGCGCGACGGTTTTTAGATCGCGTCGTCGGTTATATGGTGTCGCCGCTGTTGTGGAAAAAAGTTGCGCGCGGTTTATCGGCAGGACGTGTGCAATCGGTAGCGGTGAAATTAATTGTCGAACGCGAACGAGAGATCCGCGCGTTTATTCCGGAAGAATATTGGACCTTGCACGCCGACACCAAAGCTCAAAAAGGTGATCTGCGATTAGAAGTGTCAAAAGAAAACGGCAAAGAATTTTCGCCTAAAAACGAGAAAGAAACGCAAGCAGCAATCAATAAAATCGAAAAAAATGCGATCACCATTGCCAAACGTGAAGACAAGCCCACGCGTTCCAATCCGTCTGCGCCGTTTATCACCTCGACGCTGCAACAAGCGGCGAGCACGCGATTAGGTTTTTCGGTGAAAAAGACCATGACAATGGCGCAACGTTTGTATGAAGCCGGTCATATCACCTATATGCGTACCGACAGTACCAATCTGTCAGAAGATGCTTTACACGCGGTGCGTGCGATGATCTTAAAGCAATACGGTGAAGCGTATTTGCCTAAGCACCCGACCTTCTACAGCAGCAAAGAAGGCGCGCAAGAAGCGCACGAAGCCATTCGCCCCACCAATGTCAACGCTGCGCCCGGCGAACTCGATGTCGAGGAAGATGCACAAAAACTTTATCAATTAATATGGCGTCAATTTGTTGCTTGCCAAATGACCGCCGCTGAATACGATTCGACCAGCATCACCGCACAGGCGGCAGAATTTGAATTGCGTACACGCGGTCGTGTTTTGCGTTTTGATGGCTGGACCAAAGTGTTGCCACCGCAAAAGAAAAGCGACGAAGATCTGGAATTACCGGATGTTAAAACGGGCGAGACGTTGAAACTATTGGCGCTCGATCCCAAACAACATTTCACCAAACCAACGGCTCGTTTTACCGAAGCCTCACTGGTGCGTGAATTAGAAAAGCGCGGCATTGGTCGCCCCTCGACGTACGCGTCGATTATTTCCACCATTCAAGAACGCGGTTATGTCAAAACCGAAACGCGGCGTTTCTTTGCGGAAAAAATGGGCGAGATCGTTACCGACCGTTTAAGTGAATCGTTTGATGATCTAATGAACTACGATTTCACCAAAGCGATGGAAGAAGATCTGGACCAGATCGCCAACGGGGAACGCGATTGGAAAAAAACGCTGGATGCGTTTTATGCCGGTTTTGTTAAAAAGTTAGAAGCCGCTGATGGTGATAAAGACGGTATGCGCTGGACGCAGCCAGTGGTAACGACCATCAAATGCCCGGATTGTGGTCGTGATATGTCAATTCGCACGGCCACCACGGGCGTGTTTTTAGGGTGTACCGGTTTTTCCTTGCCGCCCAAAGAGCGTTGCAGCAAAACGATCAATTTGACCTCGGCTGACGAAATGGTTAACGCCGACGATGACGAAGCCGAAGTGCGCGAATTGCGTGCCAAGAAACGCTGCGAAAAATGTGGTACGGCGATGTCGGCTTATGTGATTGATGACAAACGTAAGTTGCATGTCTGTGGCATGAATCCCGAATGTGATGGTTACGTCGTCGAGGCAGGACAGTTCCGCGTCAAAGGCTATGAAGGTCCCATCATTCAATGCGAAAAATGCGGCTCCGATATGCAATTAAAAATTGGCCGTTTTGGCAAATATTTTGGTTGCACCAATAAAGAGTGTGGCAACACGCGCAAACTATTACGCAATGGCCAAGCCGCGCCGCCGCGTGAAGATCCCATCCCGATGCCGCATTTAAAATGCGATAAAGCCGATGACTTTTATATCTTGCGTGATGGCGCTGCTGGTTTGTTTTTAGCCGCCAGCAAGTTTCCGAAAATTCGTGAAACGCGACCGCCGAAAATCGCCGAGCTGAAAACGGTTAAAGCGCAGTTGATGCAAAAATTTCATTATTTGCTCGACGCGCCCGAAACCGATCCGGATGGCAATCCGGTGGTGTTACGTTACTCACGTAAAACCGCTCAACAATTTATCGCCTCCGAAAAAGACGGCAAACAAACCGGCTGGAGCGCGTTTTATACCGATGGCAAATGGCAAGCCAGCGGCGCAGACGATGGCGAGGCAAACGCGCCGGTAAAAAAGGTGGCGGTAAAAAAGGAAACCGAAAAGAAAACAACAGTTAAAAAAGTGGCCGGAGCCAAAACTGAAAAAGCCAGCGCCAAAAAGGCCAGCAGTAAAACCAAAAAGTAATCCGATTAGCGACGACACGCCGATTGCAGAGCTACCGAATTTAGGTCCGCAATCGGCGCGCTGGTTGCACGCCATTCATATCGAAAATTGGCGTGACTTAAGCCAGATTGGCCCTCTAAGCAGTTATCAAATGCTGCAAGCAGCGGGCTACAAGGTCAGCCTCAATTTGCTTTACGCGATGTACGCCACACTGCAGGGCAAATCGTGGTTAGCCGTGAGTACCGACGAAAAACGCGCGTTAAAAGATGCACTGAGTAAGCGTGCAGGTATGCGTTATCCCCTCTGATGCGGGCGTCCTACGGGTACTATAATCACGCCATCGCCATGTTCTGAAAAAACACCTATGTCACACGAATTATTATTGGGCAAACCGGTACGCTATAACGATCAGTACGATGCGTCGTTGTTGTTTCCGGTTCCGCGCGCGCAGAATCGCGACTTATTGCCGTTACAAACACACGCGGCGTTACCGTTTCACGGTGTCGATATCTGGAACGGTTGGGAAGTGTCGTGGCTAAATCGCAAAGGACGTCCGCTGATTGCTCACGGTGTCTTTCGGTTTGCTTACGACAGCCCTCACATCATTGAATCGAAATCATTCAAGTTGTATCTGAATTCGTTTAACGGCAGCCGTTTTGATTCGCTGGAGCAGGTTCAACAGTTGATGCAAAACGATTTGTCGCGGGCGTCGGGTGCATTGGTTGCGGTCGAACTGCGCGCCTTTCCTGAAACCTGCGTTTTGCCACGTTGGCATCATCAGGCGCTCGATCTGGATACGCTCGATATCACCGTCGATCGCTACGAAGTTGATGCGGCGATTCTGCACGCGGATGATGCCTGTTTCGTTAGCGAATCGCTGTGCAGCCAATTATTGAAATCAAATTGTCCGGTGACGGGGCAACCTGATTGGGCGACGGTTTTTATTCGTTATCACGGGCCGAAAATCGAGCATGAGAATTTGCTGCGCTACATCATCAGTTTTCGCAATCATGCCGAATTCCATGAACATTGTGTCGAGCGAATATTCTGCGATCTGTTGCAACGTTGCCGCTGCGAAAAGTTAACCGTTTATGCGCGCTATACGCGACGTGGCGGCCTCGATATCAATCCGTTTCGCAGTAATTTTGAAACCGAAGCGGATAATTTCATTTGTGTTAGGCAGTGAACGAAAGCGTCGTCATTCCTTTAACGGCCTAAACGTCATCTCCAACGAGTAAAATGATTATGAATACGGTTTTAAATACCTTAAATAAAATTATTGTCGGCAAATCGGATGTCACCCGTTTGGCCTTGACGTGTCTGATCGCACGCGGGCATTTATTGTTGGAAGACTTACCCGGTATGGGCAAAACCACGCTGGCGCACGCTTTGGCGCAAAGTGTCGGATTGCAATTTCAGCGTGTGCAATTTACATCCGATTTGTTACCGGCCGATATTTTAGGTTCCGCGATTTACGATCGCCGTGACAGTCAATTCGTGTTTCATCCCGGCCCGATTTTTACTCAAGTATTATTGGCCGACGAAGTCAATCGCGCGACGCCGAAGACACAAAGCGCCTTGCTCGAAGCCATGGCCGAACGGCAAGTGACCATTGAAGGTCAAACGCGCGCGTTGCCGCAACCGTTCTTTGTCATGGCAACGCAAAATCCGCAACATCAGATCGGTACGTATCCTTTGCCCGAATCGCAACTCGACCGATTTTTAATGCGCTTGTCGATGGGCTATCCAGCACCGCAAGAAGAACGCGAATTACTGCGTGGTGGCGATCGTCAGCAATTATTGGCGGCGTTGCAGCCGGTGGTAAATGCCGAACAATTAGCGCAGTGGCAAAACGCCGTCGCTGACATAACCGTGAGTGATGTTTTGCTCGATTATTTGCAACAACTGGTACAAGCGACGCGCCAAAACAGCGCCTTCGCGCACGGTTTAAGTCCGCGCGCCAGTCTGGCCATTTTAGGCGCCGCCCGCGCTTATGCGTTGTTATGCGACCGTCAATTTGTGTTGCCCGATGATGTGCAAGCGGTGTTTGTGGCGTGCGCCGCGCATCGTTTGCAAATGCGCGATACGCGCGAACACAACGCCGATGCCGCTTGCCGGTCGTTATTAAAATCGGTTCCGGTGCCGCGCTGACTTAAAATTTATTAACGTATGTATGTAGGAGCGCCTTTAGACGCGAAAGGTTTTGAAAGCAACTCGCGCCTAAGGGCGCTCCTACAGTGGCTTACTCATCGAGTTTTGTGCCAATGAAATTTCGCATTCCCGCTCTGTTTACGTCGCGCTGGCGACGCTGGCTAGACCGGCGTATTCCGGAACGTGACAGTCTGACGTTGACGCAACGCGAAATATTTATTTTTTTGTCGCGACAAGGTGTGTTGTTTTTAGCGGTTACTCTTCTCATTTTAATTGCGTCGTTTAACTATCAAAACAATATGGGCCTGCTGTTGTCATTCACGTTATTTAGTTTGGGTTTGCTCATTATGTTTGCCACGTTTCGTAATGTTCGTGGCATCACGTTGTCGGCCCATAATGCGGCGCCGGTTTTTGCGGGTGCGTTGGCGCAATTTAGTGTGCAGATCACGGCCAGCGATCGTGATTGCGAGTCAATCGGCATCGGCTTATCGCGCGATATACAGCAATGGGTCAGCGTCAATGCCGCCGGTTTTAACAACGTTATGGTGGCGGTTCCTGCACCTAAACGTGGGGTGTTGATGTTGCCACGCCTTTATCTGTGCAGTTATTTTCCGCTGGGGTGGTTTCGCTCGTGGAGTTGGCCGCGTTTGAACGCACACTGTATGGTTTATCCGCAACCGATCGAACCCGATTTTCAATTACCTAGACACGGTCATGCGGGCGATGAGGGCGACGATTTCGAACGCGGTAGCGATGATTTTTATGAGCACCGCCCTTACCGTCCCGGTGATTCACCGCGTCAAATTGATTGGAAAGTGTTGGCGCGCGAACGTGGGTTATTGGTGCGACAATTTATCACCCCAGTCGGCGGTGAATGTCATTTTCGTTTGCGCGATCTACCGCCTGCCGATATTGAACTGAAATTATGTTGGCTCAGTTATCTGTTATGCGCTGCCGAACGTGAAGGGTTAATGTATTCCTTGCAATTGGATGAGCGCCCGCAAGCAGTGGCACAAGGCGATCGTCACTTGGCGAATTGCTTGGAAGCGTTGGCGCGCTATTGACTAACTCTTTCCACGACAATCTACTTTCGAGACCGTAAAACGCACTATGGATTTTCGCGACGATCTGCAACGTAAAAATGTACTCCCGATGACGATGGGCGCATTGCTATGGGTGCTGTTGCCGCTGTTCCGTTTGGTGCCGGTGTGGGTGATGGCATTTAGCCTGACCAGTTTGCTTTTGGCATGGTGGGTCAAGAAAACGCTGCCCGGTGTGTTGCGTTTATTTCTGGTGTTAGGTGCCAGCGCGGCTGTGGTGATGCAACATCACGCGTTGTTTAGTCGCGAAGCAGGTTTGTCGCTTATCGTATTGATGATCAGTTTCAAGTTGCTCGAAACGCGTCAATACCGCGATGTCATGCTGATACTGGCGATGACGTTTTTTTTGATGTTTACCGGATTTTTGTTGTCACCGGATCTCGCGACCAGTGTCTATTTACTGGCGTGCTTGCCGTTATTGTTGGCGGCGTTGCTCAACATTAATCGTTTTGACAGTGCGTCGTCTGCTGGTTCGGTTTTTGTCGGCGGCGGTAAATTACTCGCGCTGGCGATGCCGATGATGATCGCGTTTTATTTTTTGTTTCCGCGCTTGGCGATTCCCTTATGGATCTTGCCCGGCGGTTCATCTTCCAGCAGCAGCGGTTTTACCGAAGAATTGAATTTCGGCGATGTCAGTTCGCTGGCATTAAATGACGAGCTCGCCTTTCGTGCGGAATTTGACGGCGCGATTCCGCCTGAGGATCAACGCTATTGGCGTGCGGTCATGTTGACGGAATTTAATGGTTACGTCTGGCGCTTGGCCGATTATGCGTTTCAACAAGAAACACTCGTCGCGAGTGTCGAGCGTTATCGTTACACCGTGACGTTGCAACCGCATCGTGGTCGCTGGCTACCGATTCTGGATGTGCCAACGCAAGCGCCAGAAAATTACGCGTTGGTGGGCGGCCATACGGTGTGGCTCGGCTACGAATTGCGCCGCGTATTACGTTATCAAGGTGAATCGGCGAAACCGGTGATTTTAGGGGCGCAATTAAGCGAACGTGATCGCGCGCAGTATATGCAGTTGCCCAGCTCGGGTAATCCCCGTGCGCGGGAATTGGGCCAGCAACTGCGCGCGCAATTTGCCGGTCACGAAGCGATCGCTAAGGTTTTATTCCAGAAAATTAACGAGCAAGATTATTTTTATACTTTGTCGCCGCCGGAATTGGCCGAAGATCTGATCGACGATTTCTGGTTCAATAAAAAGCGCGGATTTTGTGAGCACTATGCTGCCGCGACGGCGTTTATTTTGCGCGCCGCCGGTGTGCCGACGCGCGTGATCGGAGGCTATCAAGGCGGTGAATTAAATCCGTTTGGTCGTTATCTCAGTGTGTCGCAAGCCGACGCGCACGCGTGGGTAGAATATTGGCACGAACAGAGCGGCTGGGTGCGTTTCGATCCCACTGCTGCCATTTCGCCGCTGCGCATCGAGCCTGATTTGCGTCAGCGATTACGTCATCGCGATGGCGTGTTTGAATTGGCGCAATGGTCTTCGGTGTTGGGTGAAGGCCAGTCGTTTAATGTTTTGCAATCGCTGCATGATGGTTGGCAATTAGCCAATCAATGGTTTGATAGCCATGTGGTGCAATACAACCAATCATTGCAACGCGATTGGTTACGCCAACTCGGTATGAAAGAGGTCGATAAAACGACCTTGTTGCGCACGTTATTTTTGGCGCTGGTGGTGGCTTTAAGTTTTTCCGCATGGCTGTTGTTGCGTCCACAGCGCGCACGGTCGGCGCTGTTGCGTTGTTATCAACAATTTGAACGGCGGATGGAAAAAAAGGGCCTCGTGCGCGAGGTCGGTGAACCGCCACAACACTTTTTCGCGCGTTGCCAACAGCAATCTCCGCAGGCACAACCGGCTATTCAATTATTCGCCGACCGGTATTTGTCGATGCGATTCGGATGTCGCGATGTCGATCTCAAACAGCTGCGATTGTTGCTGAAAAAAATACCTTAAAAAAATCCGCAAAAAATCACCTTCAACACCGCGACCATGATGTTTCAGGCGGCGGCCGTCGTTCTCGCTGGCCATGCCATCGCGGGGCTAACCCTTAAGTGCCGGTCTTGACTTAGCGCCAAAAAGCATTAAGCTAGTAATTAGTTACTCACTTAGCGAGCGTTCCATGCCCATCCCCCCCAAAAAGTTGTCCGCCGAAGACCGCCGAGCCGTTACCGTGGAAGCGGTGGTTGAACTGGCGGCGCAGCAAAATCCCAGTGATATCACCACGGCGGCGATTGCCAAACACATGAACCTGACGCAGGGCGCGCTGTTCCGCCATTTTGCCGATAAAGAATCGGTGTGGTCGGCGGTAATGGAATGGGTGGCCGAGCGCCTGTTGCGGCGCATCGACGCCGCCGCGCAGGGGGCCGCTTCGCCGTTGGCGGCGCTGGAGGCGATGTTCATGGCGCATGTTGATTTTGTTATCGAACATCCCGGCGTGCCTCGGATGCTCTTCGGCGAGCTGCAAAAGCCGCACGCCAGTCCGGCCAAAATGATGGCGCAGGCCCTGATTAAACGGTATCGCGAACGGTTGGTGACGCGCCTTAGTGCCGGTCGCGATGGCGGCCAATGCTCGGCCGATCTCGATGTCGAGGCGGCGGCGGTGTTGTTTGTCGGTAGCGTTCAGGGCTTGGTGATGCAGTCGCTCTTGGCGGGGGAGATTGGGCAGATGCG
>CAZYUS010000027.1:0-5343 GCA_964650615.1 uncultured Pseudomonadaceae bacterium
TTTTTGGGCGGGTTACCGTCGTACACATGGAATTCACGATACTGCAAATACGCGTCGCGAACATAGGCATATTCATCGACCGAATCGGCGAGAATCGCGTCTATCTTAAACAGATCCTGACGCGTGTTGATGGCATCTAATCCGTATGACGTATTGCGAGTCGGAACATGGTCAATAACGTCTTTATAACTGACATCAACCGGCACGGGTTTCGCCAGCGTATCGCGCACCGTCGACGGCCCCAAAAATGGCAGCATCAAATAAGGACCACTACCGACGCCCCAATGCGCCAATGTCTGGCCGAAATCTTCTTTATGTTGCTCCAAGCCCATGGCTTTGGCTGGATCGAATAAGCCACCGATCCCCAATGTAGAATTGATGAGCAAGCGCCCCATCGAGATACCGGCGTAACCGAACTTCGCCTGTAAAACCGAATTAAGAAAATTGCGAATATCACTGAAATTGGAGATCGCATTATCAATACGCGCATCAACCACTGACGGTACCACTGAGTCATACGCAACGGCGACTGGCCGCAATACGACTTTATCGACACCTTTGTTAAAGCTATACATCGACCGATTAAACGATTCGTAGGGGTCCTTGGGATTGCTGCCGGTTGCACAACCGGTTAAATAAACTATGCCCAATAAAACGAAGAAAAAACGCATCATCCTAAAAACCTCAGTTAAACACGCCGCACTCCACGTCGTGTAGCGTTTCACCAACTGTTTGACTGCTTCGCCGCCCAAAACACCGTTTCAATTCTGACCGTCACGACAACGTTAGAGCGACGTCTGCGGTTTTTAGGGGCATTAGCCTCATGTTGGCGTGAATGCCGTAAGCGGCGGCGATTATACCGGTAACAGTATTTCGCGCTCCAAGAAATCCGCCACCACGGGCTGCATCGTGCGACGCAACGTAGCGACATCGAGATGAGGATGCAACGACTGAACGTGGTAAGCCAACTCATCTACGGTCATGTGGCGCTCATCCACTGCTTGTAACAGCAAAAAGGTCAAGCCCGATAACACCATAAAATGCACGTGATCAGCGCGATCGCGGTAGATCACCAACGTCGTTGGTTCAGGTTGTAGCGGGACAGAATTCGGGCCAATTTTGTGTACCGCAAAGTTATACGCCAACGGCCACGCCAATGGCGATAAACGCAATACCACCGAATTCAGTTCACTGTTTTGGCGAGGTTCAGGCAACGAAGCAACGGCAATAAGCGCGACCAATTCCATCCATTCGTAATGCGCCAGTTCAATCAAAAAAGGCCACGACGGAGCAAGCTCAAGATCCTTTTCTTGCGCGAGGTAATCGACGAAAGCCGCTGAAATATCGGTGAAATAAGGGCTATGGCTAACATGACGCGCAATAAAATCACGTACCAGTGCATTCCACTCATCGTCATCGATCATGGAACGCAACACCGGGAAACCACCACTTATAAAGTTTTGCACATTATTAAAAAACAATTCGCGATAAATCACCATGCGACGCGCTTCGACATCGGCCGGTGCCTCATACAGATCGGGCGCGCGAATATGCGCGGCAAACGCAAATTGTGTGCGTTGAAACGCCGGCAAACTGACGTCAAGTGACTGGCTGTGTGCGAACTCGGCAGACATCGGCTTGCTCCTGTAATTGTGCAATTTTATTAATTTCACCTTGCAACACCGAAAGCGGTGGAATGTTGAAATCACGCTCTAACAAGGTCGGGAATACACCGAATCGCTGATAAGCCAACGCCAGTAGATCCCAGACATCGTTTTTTACGTCATTGCCATGTGTGTCCACCAATAGATCCGGCGCTTCATCATAGTGACCGGCAATGTGCGCGTAGGCGATTTTTTCGGATGGTAAACGCAACATAAAATCGGCCGCATCGTAACGATGGTTAACGCTATTCACGTAAATATTATTGATGTCGATGTGCAGCAAACAATCGGCCTTTTTGATCACCGCATTAATAAAGTCGATTTCGCTCATTTGCTGTAGTGGCGCGGCATAATAGGACACATTTTCCACTGCGATTTTCTGTCCGAGGATCTCTTGGACGCGACGAATGCGCGCAGCCACGTAATCAACCGCTTCCTCGGTGAACGGGATCGGCATCAAATCGTAAAGATGACCGTGATCACTGCAATAACTTAAATGTTCCGAATACAGTTTGATGCGGTGTTTTTTCATAAATTCGCCAACATCGCGCACAAAGGCTTCATCAAGCGGCGAAGGCGACCCCAAACTCAAACTTAAACCATGGCAAATCACGTCATAACGCTCGGTGAAATAGCGCAGGTCTTTAGCGAAAGCGCCGCCGATATGCATCCAATTCTCCGGCGCGATTTCGAGAAACTGCACTTTTGAAAGCGGCGTCGATTTAAGTGGTGCCATCAATTCGCGGCGCAATCCCAAACCCGCGCCGTTTACACAATAGTGTCGCGTCATGTTTTTTCCCAGCGATAATTGAAATAAAAGCGGGCGAACCCGCTTTCATTGGTACTACTCATTATTTCTTTTCGGTGTCCTTCTTTTCACCGCATTTGCCTTCACCACATTTGCCTTCTTTTTTCTTTTCACCGCACTTGCCTTCGCCGCATTTACCTTCGGCTTTCATTTTTTCGCCGCATTTGCCCTCGGCTTTTTTCTCGCCACAAGCGCCGTCTTTTTTCTTTTCACCACAAGCGCCTTCGGCTTTTTTATCGGCACCACAAGCACCTTCGATCATGGCGACGTTATAGCCATGCGACAGTGATTGAAAACCGAACAAGGATTGATCAGCGTGAGCCGCGTTGGCCACGGCCATCGACGCGGCCAGCGAAGCGCCGATTACGACCGATAATTTACGGGTTGAGTTCATAGCCTTCATCTCCAAAAGTTGCAAAAAATCGACCGCCATTTGCATAGCGGTCTAACACGTCGGATATCATGACATCGAACCAATGATAGCCGCGTAGAGCATAGAGTGGAAAAAGCGCGCGCTGTTACACCGCGTAGAAAAATATATTGACCAACGTCACGCGATAAAAAAGCAACAGACGTTATGCGATGGTATTCAAGTGATTTTCCGCTTACATCGCACAGGGCGGAAAATCACCGGTCAACCACGACAGAGCGGGCCTTCTTCACGAAGGTGATACGAATCAGAGTTGGTTCTGGATGATGAGGCGGGCGTGGTCTTGCTTAGTCCAATCGGCGAGTGAGACTAATGCTTGCCAATCGCCACGGCTGGCATTGGCGTTACCACTTAAGGAGATACGCGCGATCACACTAATCGCTTTGTGATCACTAAGCTTCATGGCGGGATTCATCGCATTTTCGTCGCTTAAACGCACTGCGATCGGCAACTTATCGACCGTCGTCGTCACAACTGCCAAGGGAGCAGGCGATCCGTTTTGTGCTTTTGCGTAAATATAGACACGCGCGTTTTTAGGAACCGACGACAACACGCTGGCAGCAACTTCAACATTGACCTGCAAAGACGCCGTCGACGCCTCGCCCACCTTGTTGGGCGCTTTTACCGCGCTCGATTGAGCCGATTCAGAGGTAGTTGAAGTCTGCGCGCGTAATCCATCCTCGGCGCGCTTAATACTGTCGTCGAGCATTGCAGTCGCTTCGCTGTCACCCGCGCGACCGCGTTTGAGTTGCTCGAATAAGGGAATCGCTTGGTGGTATTCCGCCTTTTCGAAATGGCGATAGGCCGTCATCAATAACGCGCCTTCGTGCGCTGGCGATAACAGCCGCGCTTGCAACAACAATCGGTCGATTTGTGCGCCGTTATCGTCGCCATCGGCCAATCGCAAGGCTTGCGTATAAGCGACGATAATATCGGGATTATTTGGCGCTAAGGTCCTAGCGCGCGCATACGCCTGTTGGGCCAACTCGGCTTGTTGCAGACTCATCATGGTGCGGCCCAACATAAACCACCCCTCTTCATCGTCGGGATCGTGATGCAAACGCGTGCGCAGCAAAAGCAACATTTCTTCCATCGAACGTTGATGCTGTTCGCTTTGTGCGCTTGCTTGCAGATCCAGCCATTGCTTAACCGGTTTGTAGCCGCCCAAAGCACCATACAACGCCGCGCTGCCCACCACTAACAACACCGCCATAAAAACAAACACTGCGCGCGTTTCGCCGCGCTTAGTCGCCGACGTCGCATGTTCCACTTCACTGATTAATTGGCGCGCGTTTTCGTCATTCAAACGCTTGTGTTCGTCGTCCGTTAATTCACCGCTCATAAATTGGCGTTTAATTTCATCTTCGCGTTCGCGGAAGGCCGCACGATTCACCTTCAGGCGATCGTCCTTCCCGGCGTTCGACGCACGCGCTAACACGCGCCACAACGACCACAACATGGCACCGACCATGACGACAACGACATACCACAATTGATTCACGATCAATTATCCTCGTTTAAAATGGCACGCAATCGCTGTTGTTCTTCTTCGCTAAGCGGTGCAACGTGTTGACGTTTTTGTTGTATTAACCAGCGACGGATAAACCATAACACCAGCACCAACATCACTGCCGGACCAAACCACAGCAACCATGTACTCGGTTTTACCGGCGGCTGATACAAAATAAAATCGCCATAGCGTTGCTGCATAAAAGCTTTGATGGCGTCATCCGACTCACCCGCCAGCACTTTTTCGTAAACAATGCCACGCAAATCGCGCGCTAACGGCGCATCAGAATCCGAAATCGTGGCATTTTGACATTTAGGGCAACGCAACTCGGCGATCATCGTGCGATACCGCTGCTCTTGCGCTGGATCTTGAAAATTGTGCGCATCAATATCGGCCAGCAATGGCAATGAAAGCAACAACAAAACGCTGCATAAAATTATTTTCATCGCGATGACTCCTGCATCAAGGGCAGAAATTCGGTATTCCAAATGTGCTCATTCATATCACCGGCACGACGCCATAACACTTTACCATCGGCACTGATCAGAAACGTTTCTGGTGCACCATAAACACCCAAGTCAACCCCTAAACGACCTTCATCAATTAATACCACTTCGTAAGGATTACCGAGTCGCTGCAAATAACTTTTTGCTTTTTCCACATCGTCTTTATAGTTGATGCCAATAATGCGAATACCTTGCTGTTGCAACTGCAACAAATAGGGATGTTCGACATAACAGGTTGGACACCACGTCGCCCACACATTCAGTAAATACGGTTTTCCCGTAAGCGTCGCGGGTGTGACGGTCACGTTCGCATCATGCAACGTTGGCAAAGAAAAACTCGGCACTTCACGACCGATGATTTGTGACGGTAATTCATGCGGGTCGATCTGCATACCGCGCAAAAACAATCCTACTAATAAGACGAA
>CAZYUS010000027.1:5353-22351 GCA_964650615.1 uncultured Pseudomonadaceae bacterium
GGCAGCAAAAACAACCACCAAGACGGGCGCTTTTTTGCCATCACGTTTTTTGCGTCGCTCATGCCGCCACTCCTTGCGTAGCGTTGCTGGTCGCGGTTTGACGACGATAACGTCGATCACTGATCGCCAGTACGCCGCCGATGGTCATCAACACACCGCCTAACCAGATCCAGCGCACAAACGGTTTGTAATACACGCGCACCGCCCACGCACCATTGCCGAGCGGCTCGCCCATCGCGACGTACAAATCCCGCGTCAATCCTGGGGCGATCGCCGCTTCAGTCATGGCTTGCCGTGAGGCGTTATAAATGCGTTTTTCTGGGTGTAACTGAGCCACGGTTTTACCGTTTTCGTTGACATCGAAATAACCTCGTGTGGCGAAATAATTGGCTCCTTCATGTTCACGCAAACGTACAAAGCGAAATTCATACGGACCAACCGAAGCCGATTGCCCCTGTTCGAATCGCACATCTCGTTCGACGCTTAAGGTCATGCTGATACACACACCAATGGTGGTAACGGCAACACCGATGTGCGCGCACACCATGCCCCAATACGACAACGATTGCCGAGCTAATCCCGCCATCACCTGTTTACCGCCACGCAAACGCGCGACGATATCAAACACTAATCCGCCAATTACCCACAGCGCTAACGTCAAGGCGATGACAATCGAAGGCTTCATCACACTCCACAAACCAGCAAACGCCAATGCTGCGATGAGTATCAACACAAACACAATCGCTAACCGCTTGATTAAGGGTTGCCATTCATCGTGACGCCATTTCACTTGCGGGCCAATGCCGGCCAGAAAAATCAGCGGCACCATAAACACCACAAACATGAAATTAAAATACGGCGGACCAACCGAAATTTTTCCCAAATTCAACGCATCAACAATCAATGGTTGCAACGTACCCAACAACACCATGGCGGCAGTAATGGTCAGCAAAATATTGTTGAGTAACAACGCCATTTCACGCGAGCACCATTGGTAGTGCGCGAATGATTTGATTTGCGAACCGCGTAGCGCGAACAAGAGCAACGACGTACCAACCACTAAAATGAGAAAAATTAAAATATACGTTCCGCGTACCGGATCGCTGGCAAAGGCATGCACCGACGTGAGCACACCGGAGCGAACTAAAAACGTTCCCAGCAAACTCATGCTGAACGCGCAGATGGCAAGCAACACGGTCCACGCTTTAAAGCCGCCGCGTTTTTCAGTGACCGCTAGTGAATGCATTAACGCCGTGCCGATTAACCACGGAATAAACGAAGCGTTTTCGACCGGATCCCAAAACCACCAACCGCCCCACCCCAATTCGTAGTAGGCCCACCATGAACCCAAGGTGATACCCAAGGTTAAAAAAAGCCATGCGACAGTTGTCCATGGTCGTGACCACTTGGCCCACGCCGAATCGAGTTCGCCGCCAATTAGCGCCGCGATAGCAAACGCAAACGCCACCGAAAAACCGACGTACCCCATATACAACATGGGCGGATGCACCACTAAACCAAAATCTTGCAGCAACGGATTCAAATCGCGGCCGTCGATGGGAAAATCTGGCAACGTGCGCAAAAATGGATTGGAAGTAAACAATAAAAATGAAAGAAATCCGGTTGCAATCAATCCCATGACCGACAACACACGAGCGACCGTTGCGAGCGGCAGTTGACGAGAAAACTGCGCCACCGCAATCGTCCACGCCGACAAAATAAAGGCCCACAATAATAACGAACCTTCGTGCGCGCCCCACACAGCGGAGACACGAAAATAGGTCGGCAGTTGTGAATTAGAATTCATCGCCACATAACGAACAGTGAAATCATTTTGCACAAAGGCAATAGTAAGCGATAAAAAACTGCACAACATGAAAAAAAATTGCCAGCGAGCCAACGTGCGCGCGGTATTCATCCAGTTAATTTGCCCGCTGTGCGCGCCGACCATCGGAACAATGCCGAGGATCAGTGACGTCAATAGCGCCAGAATTAAACCAATATGACCAAACTCGGGGATCATTTTGCGTTACCTTCACGCAAACGCGCTTTGGCGCGATCTTCTGCTGTTTTAATCGCTGAAGCGACTTCCGGCGACATATACGTTTCGTCATGCTTGGCTAAAATTTGCGTGGCAACAATGCGCCCATCCGCCTGCACCTTGCCAACGCTGATGATGCCCTGCCCTTCACGAAACAGGTCCGGCAAAATTCCTTCGTAGGTGACATCAACCGTATGCTCGGTATCCGTTAATTGAAAATCAACGCGTAAACTTGCCGGATCGCGCTTCACACTGCCCTTGACGACTAAGCCTCCGGTATTCACGGTGCGTTCTTTAGGTGCTTTACCTTCGACAATTTCGGTAGGCGTAAAAAAATAGTTAATGTTTTGGCGCATGGCATAGGTCACTAATCCCACTGCAATACTGACACCCAGCACAATAGACAACACGATAATAAGACGTTTCTTGCGTTCCGGTTTCATCATGACGGTGTTTCCGAAGAAGAGGATTGAGTTTGAGTGTGGAGCATTTGCTCACGACGCCATTGCGTGCGCAAACGATGTTGTAATCGCCGACGACGCCACCACGGCTCGACGAATAGAAAAATGAAAACCGCAGTGGCCGCGAGATAAGCCATAACGATATACGGCGCGTGATTTCCCCATTGCGCGATCATTGCATGATCTCCTTAACCCATTGAGTGCCGCGTTCACGCCACAAAATTTCGTTACGAACACGACGAAACAATGACGCGACAAATAATAATTTGAACGCAACGATCATGACTAATACCGCGATCAACATTTGTGGATCCATCGGTGGTTTTTTGAATTGCGACAGCGTTGCCCCTTGATGCAAGGTATTCCACCATTCCACCGAAAAATGAATAATCGGTAAATTGACAATACCCACCATCGCCAAAACACCCGCCGCACGATCACCAATTTGACTGTCTTCAAAAGCATGCCGCAATGCCATAAAACCGATAAATAAAAATAACAAAATCAATTCGCTAGTGATCCGCGCATCCCACACCCAATACGTTCCCCACGTCGGTTTGCCCCACACCGCGCCAGTAAACAACGCTAATGACGTAAATGCGGCACCAATCGGTGCCACCGACGCAGCGACCATGTGCGCCATTTTTATGCGCCAAATAAAACCTATCGCGGCCGTAACCGCCATCAACGAATACGATGCCATGGACACAAAAGCAGCCGGCACATGAATATACATAATGCGCACCGATTGACCTTGTTGATAATCAGCCGGTGAATTAAATAAACCTTGATACAGTCCGCCGGCCAGTAAAAACAATCCCAACAACACGCAAACAGTTATCCATTTGCCGCCGATCTCGTAAAACCATTTCGGTGACGCCATTTTGTGAAAAAAAGTCCACATCGTGATTGCTCTCTTCTGTTATCAACGCATCGTTCGTGCGTTTAACCACATGATATTTTTAGTGCCGCGCCGGAGGCAAACGGAGCCAACGTGATGCTTAACACCAGTAATGCTGCCAAAAAAGCGAGTTGTCCGTTGTACGGCAATCCCATCGCCGCCGCTGACACGGCACTGGCACCGAAGATCAACACTGGTATCAATAAGGGCATGACCAACAAGGCCAGCAAAACCGCGCCGCGACGCAAAGCAACGGTCAAACTCATACCGATACCACCGACAAGACAAAATATCGGTGTGCCTAATAACAAACTCGTCATGAGCGCGACATAAGCGTCAGTGGGAAGGTGCATCATCATCGCCATTAAAGGCGCACACAATAAAACCGGCATTGCCGATAACAACCATTGCGCCAACGCTTTATTTAATGCAATCGCTGCCGGAGAAACTCGCGCGAGCATCAGCTGCTCTAAGCTGCCATCGTCGAAATCGCTGCGATAAAAGATATCCAGCGTCAACATGGTTGAGAACAATGCAGCTACCCAAATAACGCCGGGCGCAATTTTTCCTAAGTCATCAGGCTCGGGTGACACGGCAAACGGAAACAAGCTCACCACAATAATAAAAAACACAATCGGGTTTAATAAATCCGACGGACGACGCCATGCGATCTGTAATTCCCGCCGCAGTAATACGTTGGTCATCACAACGACTCCAGAGATAATTCTCGCAGCGGCATTCGCGTTACCACCGGCTGATGACTGGTCAGCAACACCGCCGCACCGCGCGACATAAAATGATCCAATTCGTTGCACAACCATTGTGTTGTTTTAACGTCCAGCGCAGCGAATGGTTCATCCAATAACCACAGTGACGCCGGTTCGATGAGTAATCGCGATAATGCCACGCGACGTTTTTGCCCGGCAGATAATTGCAACACAAGATGATCAGCAAACCCCAATAGGCCGATCCGGTGCAACGCGTTTTCGATTCGCTCTAGTGGTTGTTGAACCGCCGCTAGGCGGGCATAGACCAGCAAATTTTCAACGACGGTTAGCTCGCCTTTTAATCCAAGGCTATGCCCGATGTATAACAAGTTTCCACTGAGTTTGACGCGCCCCTGATCGGCGTGGGCGATACCGGCTAACACGCGCAGCAAACTGGTTTTTCCGGCACCATTGGCCCCTAACAAATGCACGCCTTCACCCGCGCGCAACGTCAGCGAAAATTCGCGTAATAACTCACGCTCGCCGCGCCGGACGCCGAGTTGTTCGGCCGATAAAATTACCGACGTGTGCGTCATGTCGATTTGGGGCGAAATGCTTTTACCACATCATCGTGCGTGTCGATGTACGCTCCGCCGATTAAATCAATGCAGTATGGGATCGCGGGCATCACAGCTTCAAGACAGTCGCGGATGGCCGACGGTTTACCCGGCAAATTCACAATCAAAGAATGACCGGCGATACCGGCGATTTGACGCGACAAAATGGCGGTGGGAACAATGTTCAAACTCACGGCGCGCATTTGTTCACCAAAGCCATCCAGAATCTTGTCGCACACCGCTGCGGTCGCCTCGGGTGTGACATCGCGTAACGCCGGCCCCGTACCGCCCGTCGTAACAATCAAGGAACAGTGTTGGTCACGCAACTGACGCAAGGTTGCTTCGATCAACGCTTGTTCGTCGGGAATTAAGCGCGCCTCAATACGAAAGGGCGACTTTATCATGCGTTGCAATTCGGCCACGATGGCGGGACCACCTTTATCTTCGTAAACCCCCTGACTGGCGCGATCGGAAACGGTAACAACCCCGATCACTAATTCTTTTAACTGATTCAAGCGAAACCCCTCAAATAACGTTTTGCGCTGCCGATGCCATACTATACCAAGTGCGCCCCTGCACCTTCTTGCTTCGACACCAACAAGATTGATTTGCCGCAAAAATGACCAATCCCATTGATCCAGTGCGATTAATACTTCCCGATCCCGCTTTGGCGCAGATGAAAACGGAGGATCTGATTTCGGTCAAGAATTGGTCAGTTGGCACATTATTGAACGCGATTGTTGTCAACGATCAAGATGGGCAATTAACCGCACATATTGTGCGTGATGGCGAAGTGCAAAAAAACGCACTGACACTGCCGGAAAAAAGTGGTCTGAAGGCGGGACAAACCGTGTTGTTAAAAGTGCTACAGTTAAAACCATTTATTCAATTGCAAATCACCACGCCTGAAGCCCCTGTCATTCACGAAAGAAAGCCCGACGAGCGGTCGGAAACAATCAAACCCACAGCATTGTTCGCGTCGCTTCACGCGAAAAACAATTCGACCGCGACCGTGGCATCTGTTGCAAAAAGAAATACGTTGAATACGTCGCAGCCGTTGCCGACCAAAACGCCTACCGCCATCGCCACTGAAAAATTACACGAAGCGTTATTAGCCGAAACCACACCGCAAACCGCTTTGGCATTGACCGCTAAACCGCTCGTTGCGCGAGCAGAAAATAGCGCCTACATACAACGGCCAAATACGTCGTTAAATGATCTCGTTGCCACGCGTCATCGCCATGAGGGTGCGCCAGTACAACACCCGCAAGAGCGCGCAATGGTGCTCGTCGATGCACTGAAAACAATATCGAAAACGATTTGGCCGCAACAAGAACAACTAAAGAAAACATTACCCGCCTTGCTCGCTTCCTTGCGTCCGCTGGCGGCAAAGGATGATGAGTTTGCGGCGCAAATAAATCAGTGGAAGAAACAGTTAGTGCAATCCTCTGAACTTGTCATTAAATCGCCGTCTACTACCGCAGAAAAATCGCAGGCTGATATTACCGCCCTACCTAAACCACTACAGCACTGGTTTAGACAATGGCTGCAACACGATTTTTTTGACCACGACGAACCACAGCGAAATAGCGATTCGACCACCAAAACCATCACACAATTATTGACACTTTTACGCCATCACATGACGAGCATAGTGAGCGCCGAACCCCATCGCGATGACACACCACCGATGGCATCGAAGGCGATGACGAAAGCCGAGTATTCGCCCGCCCCAATAGCACCTTCTCTGCCCGCTAAAATAAATAAAATTACGATTGACCCAGAAACGGTTGTTGCGCGCAACGAGACAACAAACGATTGGAAGGACATCGAAAACACGTTGCAAACCATGGTGTCTCGCTTGCAACAACACAGCCTTAGCAATTTGCAATCGGAAGCGCGCGGCAGCGTGCAATGGAATGGTGAATTGCCGATCATCTTTCAAAATCGTTGTGATGTATTCGATGTCATGATTGAACCGGATAAACATCGAGATGATTCAACTGAGCATCACACCGAAAACGGTTATGTCATCCGGCTTCGTTTTGACCTTCCGGAACTGGGGCCTTGCCAATTTATCGTGCGCTTACACGGGCAGGAAATCCGTTTAAATGTGTATAGCGAACGTGCAAGCACACAGCAACAATTTGCCCAAACCTTTGATGTGTTGGCGCAATGGTTAACGCTTGATGCTTTGCACCTTAACGAGAGTGAAAGTTTTACCATCGACAACTTAGGCGAGCGTATGCGATGAAAGACCAATCACCTCCGCCTTCTGCCGCCGCATTGGCTTATGACGGCGATAATGCGCCGCGATTGGTTGCTAAAGGGCGCGGCGCGGTGGCCGATCATATTATTGCGCTGGCGCAGCAGCACGGCGTTTATTTGCACGAAGATCCGGTATTAAGCGATTGCTTGCAGCGTTTGGAATTGAATCAGGAGATCCCCAAAGAGTTATACATCGCGATCGCGCGCGTTATCGCCTTCGCGTATTTTGTGGCCGGAAAATCGCCGCAAAAAAAATGACTCGGGCCGAGGCGCGAGTCATTTTTTGTAAAGCTAAAAATTAATTAACGCTGACCGCGCTCCACGCCGCTGCCACGGCGTTGTATTCGGCCGAATTCAAGCCATAAAGATCTCGCGCTGCATTCAACGTTGCGGTGCGCGCCGCCGGATAATTGGTGCTGCTGGTCATGTACGCCGTCAAGGCTTTGTACCAAATAGCAGCCGCCTTATCTTTACCGATCCCGCTTACGTTACTGGCATTGCAGGTTGCACCCGATAGCGATGTATTTCCTTCCGACAGGAAATAAAAGAAACGATTGCCGATGCCCGAACTGTAATGCACATCTAACGAACCGATACCGCTGTAATAACAATCAGGCGAAGCGCCATCCAGACTGGGCTTGTAAGCGTAACGCAACGCTTTGCTGCCATCCGGATATTTCAAATAGATCTCTTCACCCATTTTCCAATCCGGCGTATCGTTGCTGTTGTTGGCATAAAACTCGACCATCATGCCGAAGATGTCAGAAGTCGATTCATTCAAGCCGCCCGATTCACCCGAGTACACCAATTTTGCGCTGCGACTGGTAACGCCGTGCGTCATTTCATGGCCCGCGATATCGAGTGTCACTAAGGGACCATAGCTGACGCCATCGCCATCACCGTAACTCATGCAGAAACACGCATCCGACCACGACGCGTTGACCCATTTGCGGCCGACGTGAACCTTGGATAATGCGCCTTTGCCGTCATTGGCAATGCCATTGCGGCTGTGTTTATTGAGAAAATAATCCCACGTTGTCGCGACACCATAATGCGCGTCGGCAGCGGCTGATGCGCGATCGCTTGACGTGTTATTGCCCCAGATATTATCGGCGTCGGTGAAAATGGTGCCGCTGCCGTTGGTTCGATTTTTAGCGTCGTTGGTGTAACCATTACCACGACTCGGATCGCGCATATTGTAGGTGCCTGAAACCAGATCCGTTGTGATCGCCACGTTGCCTAAATAAAGCGATTTGCCAGTGCCGACCGCCGAGGCGGTATGAACGTCATCCCATTTTTCTAACAACGAACCGTTTTCAGCATCAATAATGAAATGCATATCCGATTCGACACCAAATGAATTGCTGCCCTGCACCCGCACATCGTATGCAAGTCGCGGCTGCTCACCACGCGCCCATACCATTAATTCGGCGCGACCATTGCCATTACGTTGACCATCAAAAAAACCTTCGGCATTGATGGTGGCGTCCCACTCATCAACACGAGCCGCCGTTTTCACATTCAGCGGCGCTTTCAGCGTATGCGTGGCAGACTTGAACAGCCCCTTACTGTCTTGGTGAACAATGAAATCACCGCCTAATACGCGCAGCCCTTTAAAGCTACGCTCGAAGCGAACGTGTGAACCGCCCTTCTCATCGACCAACACCGCAGCGGCGCTAAACACATCGCCATCCGCTTGCGCGACTTGATGACCATGCGATTTGAGCTGCGACAGCGCACGGTCGGCATGAGGGTTACCGCCACCGTGGCTAAGACCGGCGATGCTCATCAAAATGACGCTGGCCGGAATGGTTGAATTGATTTTCATTGCTCTGACTCCTTTGCGTTTGTATCGTTTTGTATCAGCTCGCAAGCGATTGAACTGATGCATCCGTTAGCACACCCGTTGTTGTTTTCTGTACGGGGTGTGATGAGCGTTTGTACGCAAAAATCATCATGACGTCATGATACAGAGGCGACAACACTAGGCGTAAACGCGACAAACGAATGAAACTGAAAGTAAAGAAAATAAACGCATCAATTTGTCATCGTTGTACATTGCACGAATGTACTATTTGAACGCTTAAACGGCGGGATCGTGCTTATTCGGAAAGTAACGGCAACACTTGCCGCTTTGTATCAATTTGTAGCCCTTTGGTCTGCAAACCAAGCTGTCTGATCACTCGTTCGGCGGTGGCGCGGTGCGACGTTAATTTGCCACCATAGATGCTAATGACGCGGGGTTGTTGCGGACGATCACACAGTAATACCGCATCACGCGCGCGCGAAAACGGCGATTGTTTTGCTGCCGGTAACACGCGCAAACCGGCCCACGCCGTGATCACGTCACTCACCTGATGAGCTGGCACAAAATAACGGTTGTAGGTATCAAGCAAATACCGGATCTCTTCGTCGCTGGCCTCACATTGTTCGGCAAGACCGCTGTGAACGCGCTCGGTGGTGCCGACTAGACGATGACCTTTCCACGGCAAGATAAATACCGCGCGACCATCAGGCGCTTCCACGTAATAGCAACGCGACAGCGCGCCGGGTAATTCAATATGGCTGCCGCGTACCCATTCCATGTCCAGCGTTGTGGGGGTTGGTATCACACGTTGCAAAACATGATTCACCCACGGTCCGGCGGCATTAACCACCGCCGCTGATTGCCACGTGTGCAGCGCTTCTTGCTGCCGAAACGTTACGCTCACCGATGCTTGTGCCACGTCGATGGATTCGCAACTGGCATTGAAACGAACCTGCGCGCCCATGGTTTGCGCACTGGCTAAAACCGCACGCGTAAGCATGGCATCATCCGTTTGCGCGTCGGTGTAACTGAGCAACGCCGAAAACTGCGCACAGCGCAAGCCATCTTCTTGCGCCGCATTCAATGGCAAACGTCGCGGACGTGCACCGCCCAGCAACCAATAAGTCCACAACCCCATCTGAATTAACCATGACGGGCGCTTGGCGTTGTTTAACACAGGAATCGCGAATTCGCTGCGATGCACAAGATGAGGAGCGGTGCGCAACAAAATTTTTTGTTCACGCAAACATTCATAAACCAAATGAAACTGTTGCGATTCTAAATAGCGCAAACCACCGTGGATCAATTTACTGGATTTCGACGATGTCGCACGCGCCGGTGCATCAAATTGTTCAATGACCGCAACACGAAGCCCGCGTGCGGCTGCTTCACGCGCCACCGCCGCGCCGTGAATTCCGGCACCAATCACAATGACATCAAAGACGTCTGCACTCATTATCAGCACAACTTTTTTAAGAATAGTTACCCGTTTAGTTTAAATAATAGATCAACGATGTACTACTACGCTATGGCGGGTTTCCGTTATGCACGGCATCGTTGTTGATTCGATATTCGTTGAATCATCATGTTTTCGTGGGGGCCATTCATGAATGGCTAATCGGAAAGCATAGAGCCATAAAAAAAGGCGATTCGTGAATCGCCCCTACGGTATTGCTGCGTGGTTCTAAGTTCGACAAAACATCGCTGTTTCGTATTTATATTTGAAAACGCTTTACGATGGGCGCTATTTAGGCTGTTCACCGGTCGCGGCGCGATGCATGCTGGCTAACAATTCGGCTTCGCCGGTGGTGAGGTGACATTTATCCACCACGTTTTGCAGACTTTCACCTTGTTGCAATAATTTTGCCGCTTGACTGTAGGCTTTGTATTCGGACGGTTGACCGGCATCGTTTTGCAGTTTTCCGGCCAGTGTTTGCAGCTCTTTTTGCAGCATGATCAATTTACGTCCGACACCCAAAGCCGTTTCAGCCAGTTGCTGGTGTTGTTGCTGCACACAACGTAATTCGGCCTGCAATAAATTTATTTTACGCCACAGCAAAACCGAGACACCGCCAAAAAAACCGATCAAACCACAGAGTGATAGAAGCAATACACTATTCATGGCGAATTTCCCGTTTAACTCAACCTTCGAAATTCAGCTCTGCCCATTCGTGTTCGCCGAGCAATTTATTGAGGTCGACCAAAATCAATAACTCGCCACTGCGATTCGCGACACCTTGAATGAATTTTGCACTTTCGTCGTTGCCAACATTGGGCGCAGATTCGATTTCGCTTTGACGTAAATACACCACTTCGGCGACGCTATCGACCAAGATACCGATCACTTGCGCTTCGGCTTCGATGATAACGATACGCGTGTTATCACTGACACCAATCGGTGATAAACCGAATCGCTGGCAGGTATCAATCACGGTGACTACGTTACCGCGCAAATTGATAATACCCAGCACCCACGGCGGCGCGCCGGGAACCGGTGCGATATCGGTGTAGCGCAAGACTTCTTGCACCTGCATAACGTTAATGCCGTAGGTTTCATTACCTAAACGAAACGTCACCCATTGCAAGACGGGATCTTCTTTGACGCCGCCAGTGGCTTTGGCTAGGCGGGAGCTTTCAGTGCTCATGCGTTATCCTCGGTGTTCTACGTCCAATAGAAGGCTGCGGTGGCGTAGTGGAAATTTAAGCTGCATAAAGCATTCCACGCACGCAACGATGCCGCAGACTAGGGAACTCGTGTTAAGCATAGTCAGAAAATCAACAATGGATGGAAATTAGGCGGCTTTTTTTAAACTTTGTTGCAGCATCAAAACCAGCGCATCGGAGTTCAGCAACGCACACATTTGTTCGCGCAACATTCCCGCCAGCCACGGACGTCGTTCGGCGGCGGCGAACCAACGAATATCGTCATTAGTTAACTCGATAGTGGTATAGAGTTCGTGACACGCCAATCCCCACGTCGAATTGCCCACCACCACAATAAACTCGTAATCGCCCATATCACCTTCGAACCGTTTGCCCAATAAATAGCGGCCGGTATTCACCACTTGTACGTTTTCCGGTTCGTGTTGCAGCAGGCCCATGAACCACGACGGTTTACCCGGCAATGGCGTAATGCCTTTTTCGCGTTTTTGAATGCCGCCAAGCAGATGCAGTGGCAGCGCCAACTTCAAATCATCGACGCGAAAAACGATGGCTTGAAATCGATCAGGTAATTGCTGGCGAAACTGCGCGATGACCTCTGCAAGCGATGGCGGTGACAACGTGGTTGACGCGCCCGTGGCTACCGTTGTCGTCGCCGCTTGCGCAACCACCGTAGACGAAGCCTCTGGCGTGGTGGGAGGCGTGGTGGGAGGCGCGACGGTCAAAGCGTTTGGTGCAACCGTTTTCGCCGGCGTTTCGGTTACGCGCTGTTCGATGCCATCAAGCAATTTAGCGATCGACGTGTCGAGCATTTTGGGGCGTATCGGTGGCGCATCAATTACCGGCGCAGACGACGGCGACTCGTCGTTTAACAACTGTTCAAGATAATTGAATATGGCGCGTTCTTGACGACGGGATTTCATACGGCAACCTTATTGTCATTATTATTGTTATCGGAGATTCGCTGCGCGTGCAGATCTTTTAATAATTGCGTATAGGCTTTCACGGCACGACCATTTGGTTCAAACACCGAAGGTACACGATGCGCACGACTGGCATCGCGTAAATGCGTATCAACCGGAATAACCGAACGCCACACCGTTTCGCCATATTGATCGCGTAATTGCCGCAAACATTGCACCGATGCACGCGTGCGACGATCAAACATAGTCGGCACAATGCGGTGATAAATGGATGTTTTGCGCGACTTCTGGATCATTTCTAACGTGCGCATCATACGATGCAACCCTTGCAGCGCCAAAAATTCGGTTTGCACTGGGATCAACAAAGTGTCGCAACTGGCTAAGGCATTGACCATCAAGATCCCGAGCACCGGCGGGCAATCAATAATCACATCGTCAACATCGTGCTGAATCATCTGCAAAAGTCGTTGCACAATTAAGCCAACGCCATCCTGGCCTGCCATTTGTTTTTCTAAGGTCGCCAGCGCCACCTGGCCTGGCAGAAAATGCAAATTATCGAGTTCGGTGACACAGCGCGCCAATAAAATAGCTTCACGCGTTAAACGCTTGTGCTCCATAAATAAATCGTACACGCCGACAATACCGGCTTCTGGATCCAAACCGAAATAGGCCGTTAACGATGCGTGCGGGTCCAAATCGATCAACAACACGCGTCGTTTTGATTGCGCCAAAAGTCCCCCCATGGCGATCGCCGTCGTGGTTTTTCCGACGCCGCCTTTTTGATTGGCTACGGCCCAGACACGCATTTATTGTTTCTTTTCCTCAACCGGATTAGTTTCAGGTGCAGCTTTTTCGTCTTTACCGCGAATGAGTAGTCCACCACTGGGCAAACGCACGATTTCGAACGGCTCTTTCGCTGGATTGTCGCCCGTGACGGTGTTGTCTACTGCGGTTTTTTCAGCTGCTGTGTTTTCACTGCCGTTGTTCGATTCAGTAGCGAGCCCCGTTTCGTATTTCGCGACATCAGCGGCTACGCCACTTAACGTCGAAGATTCCGTTTTCGGCGCTTCACTTAATTGATGAAAACGCGAAATCGCCAACACCACGCGACGATTTCGCGCGCGCCCTTCTTCACTGTCATTGGCCGCGATCGGATTGAACTCACCGAAACCTTCGACCGCCATACGTTGCGGTTTCACACCAAACCTTTGCAAAGATCGCACCACCGCCACTGCACGCGCCGACGCCAACTCCCAATTTGACGGAAATCGATCGGTTTCAATGGGTTGGTCATCGGTGTAGCCACGGATGCGCAACAGATGCGTATTCGTTTTTAAACTTTGAGTGATTTCCTGCAACAAGGGCTCGGCCGAACCGCCCAACACATCGCTGCCGCTTTCAAATAACAAACCCGATCGCATCTCCACTTCAATCCAGTCTTCATTACCGCGTACTTCTACCACGCCGGCTTGAATCAGTTGTTGCAACGATTGATTAAGATTTTGATAAAGCTGCGCGAATTCCCGTTTTTCTTGTTCGGTGGCCGGTTCATTTTTGGGCAAACTCAATTCTTCTTGCGTAGCACCTGACGTGGTTTCAATGACATTTTCACTGCGCTGATTAGGACCGCTAACTAATCCCGGATCCATGGGCGTACCACCACTATCGGTCTGTGTACCGGGTGTCGGTGTCGCCACCGGATTGTCTTTGAACGCGTCGATCAATGCGTCGGACAAAAGACGATATTTGCCTTCATTGACTTGCGAAATGGAATACATCACCACGAAAAACGCAAACAACAGCGTAATGAAATCCGCATAGGACACCAACCAACGTTGCGAGCCGGTCAGTTCATGCTCGGTACTGGTATCAGATTTACGCCGCCGTCTTCTCATAAGCGTTTCACATCACGTTAAATGAAAACCGGCGAGTTTATTTTCAATGACACGTGGGTTTTCGCCTTCGGCGATCGCGATCACGCCTTCGATCATCATTTCGCGGTATTGCGATTGCGCAATCACGATATGACGTAAACGATTTCCCACGGGAATAAAAAACAAATTGGCAAAGCCAACTCCGTAAACGGTGGCCACGAATGCCACCGCAATACCAGCTCCCAATCGTGTTGGATCGGTGAGATTCCCCATCACATGAATCAAGCCAATAACGGCACCTAAGATGCCCAATGTCGGTGAAAATCCGCCCATCGCCTCGTACACGCGCGCGGCTTGCATCAACCGTTGTTCCTGCATTTCAAGATCGACCATCATGGCACCGCGAATGGCATCGGGCTCACCACCATCGACTAATAAACTTAAGCCTTTGCGTGCGAATAAATCGTCTTCACGATCGACAATTTGTTCTAATCCCAACAACCCCTCTTTGCGCGCGGTGTTGCTCCACATCACGATCTTTCGCATCCCTTCTTCAATCGGGATCGGTGGCGGTTTCACCAACCATGCGCTCATGCGCAGCGCACGCAAAAACGCCGACCACGGTGTTTGCACCATCACCGCGCCTAAGGTGCCGCCTAAAACGATTATGAGAGCAGGAAAATTGAGCAGCGTACTTATCTGCCCGCCTTCAAAAAATTGACCAGCGAGCACCGCTAATACACCAACGGCAAGACCAACTAAGGCAAATACATTCATCGTGACTCTTATGATTCGGCAGCTAACTTACGTCCGATGTCACCCAGAGGCAGAACGGCATGAGCAAGCCCAGCGGTGACAACCGCCATGGGCATACCGTACACCACGCAGCTCGCTTCATCTTGCGCCCAAATCGTTGCGCCTCGTTCGCGCAACAGGCGAGATCCTTCGCGGCCATCGGCTCCCATTCCAGTGAGAATCAGTGCAAGTACCGCGCCATTTACCGCATTCGCCGCCGAACCAAATAAAACATCCACGCACGGCGCGTATTGCAGACGCGCATCGGTATCGCGAATGCGCACGCGCAACTGTTCGCCTTGCTTTTCTACCGTCATTTGTTTGCCGCCCGGTGCCAAATAAGCCACACCAGACTGCAATTCCATGCCGTCGGTGGCTTCGACGACACCGATGTGACACAGACCGTCCAATCGTTGCGCAAACGCAGGCGTAAACGTGCCAGGCATGTGCTGCGCGATCACGATCGGTAAGGGATAATTTTTCGGTAATTGTCCCAACACCTGTTGCAGCGCCACCGGGCCGCCGGTCGAAGAACCGATAGCGCACAGTCGATAATTTTTTCGCGCCGTGCGTGACGGTTCGTTGCGTGCCGCAACCGGAGCCGGTGCTGGTGTTGGTGTCGGTGTTGGCGCGGGCGTTGGCGCAGGCACTGGTGCCGGAGGTGGCGCAATCGCGCCGGCGATTTTGCGTTGAAATTGCAAACCGATTTCTTTCACTTTATCGCGCAATAACTTTGCGGTTTGCGATTGGTTACCCGAAATATCTTCGTAACTTTTTAAAATAAAATCCGACGCGCCTGCCGACATGGCCTCCAGCGTTACCCGCGCCCCTTCAAAGGTCAGTGACGACAACATGATCACAGCGCATTTGTGTTGCGCAAGAATTTGCTTCATGGCGGTGACACCGTCCATCACCGGCATTTCAACATCCATGGTGATGACATCGGGCTTCAAATCGAGTGCTTTTTTGACCGCTTCGGCACCGTTGTTGGCGACGGCGATCACGCGAAGTTCGGGATCACCATTGAGGATTTCTGCGACACGCCGACAAAAAAAACTGGAGTCATCTACGACCAGTATGCGTACAGGCATGCTTCACTCCGTTTACGCGGCCGTTCGCCGTGCATATTGTTTCAATAACGCAGGGATATCCAAAATAAGAGCGATGCCGCCATCTGATGTAATGGTCGCGCCCGCCATTCCGGGTGTGCCTTGCAATGATTTACCCAGCGGTTTAATCACGACTTCTTGTTGACCGATTAAGCCATCAACCACGAAGCCCACCCGCTGCGTTCCGACTTGCACCAACACCACAAAACCTTCACGGCGACGCTCGTTAATCAGACCTCCGCGCGCCAACCATTCATCGAGATAAAATAACGGTAACGCTTTACCGCGCACCATAATTGTAATTTGACCGTCGACGACGTTCGTTTTGGTTAAATCGAGATGGAAAATTTCGTTGACCGACGCTAACGGCAATGCAAAAGCTTGTTTGTTTACCAATACCATCAAGGTCGGCAAAATCGCCAACGTGAGCGGCAATTTAATTGAAATGGTGGAGCCTTGACCAAGATGCGAATCAATGGTTAGCGCACCATTTAATTGCGCAATTCGGGTTTTCACCACGTCCATACCAACACCGCGACCGGAGATATCCGATACTTCGGCCTTGGTCGAAAAACCCGGCATAAAAATTAAATTAAACGCTTCGACTTCACTTAAACGATCGGCCTGCTCCTGATCCATCAAGCCTTTTTCGACGGCTTTTTGTTTTAAGACTTCTGGGTCCATACCGCGACCATCGTCTTGGATCGACAATAAAATGTGATCACCTTCCTGCGCCGCCGACAAAATCACTTTGCCGGTGCGATCTTTGCCATTGCGTGCGCGATCATCCGGCATTTCAATGCCGTGGTCGATTGCGTTACGCACTAAATGCAC